>DASUEB010000064.1:0-12540 GCA_036275295.1 Luteibaculaceae bacterium
TGTTTACGCCCTCGCCAATCAAGAAGAAATGGGCGACATCTTACAGAGCCTGTATTTAATGGGCGATACCCTGTTTGCGGTAATCAACAACAGCCAGAAAATCATTGCGTTGAATGCACGCACTTTTGCCAAAATAGGAGTGATCAATACCGGTGGATTTCCGCAGTCCTTCTGCCCAACTGGCGATGGTTTTGCCTTGGTCACCGATCTATTTGGCGGTCCGGTGAAAGTGGTAAACCTGAGTACGTTTGCCGTAGTGAGCAATTTCAGTTGCCCAGGTAGCACTGGCGATATGTTGCCCATAGGCGATGGCATTTACATGACCAACTCGAGCTCCGAGTACTTGTACAAAGTGAGCAAAGCATCGAAAACCATTGTCGATAGCGTATTGGTAGGTAAAGGTGCCAATGGTCTTGCCCTCGACAAAAACGGAAAAGTGTGGATTAGCCTCGGCATAGTTTACGACGAGAATTTTATGCCCATCGAGAACGGAAAAATCAAGCGTTTGAATGTGAGCAGCAAGGCAATTGAATTCAACCAGACCTTGGTTGCGGGTGGTGCGCGAAAATTGAAGATCAACGCGTCGAACGACGTGCTGTATTACCTCAACAACGGCGTTCAGAAGATGGAGATCACCAGCACCAGTTTGCCCACGATTCCTTTCTACAGTGCGGCGGGTGCCAGCTTTAATGCGCTGGGTATAGATCCGGTAAATCAGTACATCTTGGTGGGCGATGCTAAAAATTACACCAGCGAAGGAACGGTTACCGTGTTGCGCCAAGACGGCAGCGTGCAAAGCTCTTATACGGCTGGGGTAGCCCCTTCCGACTTTGCATTTATCAAACAGTAATTGCTATTTTTAGGGCCAAAAGCGCCCTTTTGAAAGACATACTCATCATAGGAGCTGGCTGGCTGGGGTTGCCCCTGGCCGGCCATTTGCTCTCTCAAGGATACCGGGTTCACGGAACCACCACGCAGCCCGACAAACTGGCTGAATTAAAGCGTTGGGGTCTCAAAGGCCATTTGTACGGATTGGGCGACGACCCCGCTGGCTTGCCAAAAGCCCATCAGCTGATATTTACCGTACCACCTACCAAAGGCGGCACGGGCTACGCGGAAAAGGCCGCAGCACTTTTTCAACACCTCGCTGAACAAGGCACTTCGCAAGCCATTTACACCAGTTCAACGGCCGTTTATTCCCCCTCACCCAACTATCAGAACGAAGATGCCCCTGCCATTTCAACCGAAGGGTCCGCGCCGGTGTTGCTACAGGTTGAACAGCAGCTGCGCTCCACTTTCTCGCAAGCACTTGTAGTTCGACTAGGCGGATTGATTGGTCCAGGACGACACCCGGGGAGATTTCTAGGCGGAAAAAAAGAGCTGTCGGGCGGCGACGTTCCTGTAAATTACACTACGCTGGAGGACGCCTGTCGGTTGATCTTGGAACTGATTGTCCGCGAATCGGTTGGAACGTACAACGTAGTCACCCCATCCCATCCTAAAAAATCCGAATTCTATTCCTTCGCCAGTGCGGAGCTGGGTTTTGAACCCCCGCAATTCGACCCAGTAAAAGCCTTGGAGGGTTATAAATGCATCGACGGGAGGAGGGTTGCAGAGGTTACTTCTACCGAATATCTCAATACCGATTGGAAGCGATATCTGCTCAGTTTAAGACGGTAATGGCATACATTGTCTAGGTTTATCAATTTAAACTCCTTCTAAATTACAGGCCTAATATTCTGATTTTTTGACACTTAATGCTCGCCATCGCCGCTGCCGTTCAAAAAAAACACGCAATCGCATTTAAACAAGGAGAATGAGGTAATTTTGTGTCCATTTCATTGAATTATGGAGACAACACAGCAGACGGCATCGTATTTTCCAATTTTCATTCAATTTGTTGTAGCAGCGGGGTTTGTGCTAACCACGGTTGTGGGTACGCACCTCTTAGGTCCCAAACGCAAAACAGCTAAAAAGCTAGAGGCCTTCGAATGTGGGGTTGACGTGCAAGGCAATGCCAGGCTGCCGTTTTCTATCAAGTACTTTCTAACAGCCATCTTGTTTGTCCTTTTCGACGTGGAGGTGATCTTCATGTATCCTTGGGCTACAAATTTCAAGGCGCTTGGCAACAATGGCTTTCTTGCAATGTTATTATTCATGGGACTTCTTTTGATGGGTTTTGTTTACATCATCAAAAAAGGAGCTTTGAAGTGGGAATAACGCGTTAATCGACAATAAAGAAGGGTTATGAGTGAAGTAAAACCAAACATAGTAGCGGCCCCTGAAGGAATTGCTGGAGAAGGATTTTTCGCAACAACGCTCGACAAGGCGGTGGGCTTAGCTCGCGCCAATAGCATTTGGCCCTTGCCGTTTGCTACTTCATGCTGCGGTATTGAATTTATGGCAACCATGGCGTCGCATTACGACTTAGCGCGTTTTGGATCAGAGCGCTTGAGTTTCTCGCCCCGGCAGGCCGACTTGCTGATGGTAATGGGAACTATTGCCAAGAAGATGGGGCCTATTTTGAAGCAGGTTTACCTGCAGATGGCCGAGCCCCGCTGGGTAATTGCCGTAGGTGCTTGTGCATCGAGTGGCGGTATTTTTGATACCTACAGCGTGCTTCAAGGTATTGACCGCGTAATTCCGGTCGACGTTTATGTGCCCGGTTGTCCGCCTCGTCCGGAGCAAATCATCGACGGCATTACCAAAATTCAGGAACTGGTTAAAAACGAAAGCCTGCGACGCAGAAACTCCGACGAGTACAAGCAGTTGTTGGCCTCATATGGCATTGAATAATATGGCACTTACCAACGAATTTGTTCTCGAAAAGATCAGAACTCGATTCCCGGAAGCTGTGCTCCAGGTTGATGAGCCTCACGGCTTGCTCACGTTGGAAGTTACGCCCGAAATCAATGTAGAGCTTCTTCAATTCGTTAAAGAGGACAAAGACCTTCAAATGGCTTTTCTAACCGACATTTGCGGGATTCACTATCCCGATCAAGTGAACCGGGAATTGGGTGTTATCTATCATGTTCACTCGCTAATTCACAATCACCGTCTGCGCTTCAAGTGTTTTTTGCCCGCTCAGGATCCCAAAATAAGAACCGCGGTAGGTGTTTTTGCAGGCGCCAATTGGATGGAGCGCGAAACCTTCGACTTTTTTGGCATTCAATTTGCCGGTCACCCCAACCTGATTCGAATCCTCAACATGGAAGATATGACCTATCATCCCTTGCTTAAGCAATACCCACTTGAGGATCCTACCCGTGAAGATAAGAACGACACATACTTCGGAAGATGATACCAAGCGCACCCGAGTACATTGTTGAAGAAGGTAAGGAATATACCATTCTCAACCTGGGTCCTACCCACCCTGCCACACACGGTATTTTTCAGAATATCCTCAAAATGGATGGCGAGATCATCATCGACTCTACGCCCACCATTGGATACATCCACCGTGCTTTCGAGAAGATTGCAGAACATCGTCCATACAACCAAATCACGCCTCTTACCGACCGGCTAAACTACTGTTCAGCCCCCATCAACAACATGGGATGGCACATGACCGTGGAAAAATTGATCGGCGCAGAGATTCCCAAACGCGTGGAATATATGCGTGTCATTGTGATGGAGTTGGCTCGGATCGCCGATCACATCATTTGTAACTCGGTGATCGGTGTGGATACCGGTGCTCTTACCGGATTCACCTATATGTTCCAGTTCCGCGAGGCGATTTACGACATTTACGAGGAGATTTGCGGAGCCCGGCTCACCACCAACATGGGGCGTATAGGTGGGTTTGAAAGAGACTTCAGTCCCCGTGCCTTGGATCTGCTGAAAAAGTTTCTCAACGAATTCCCTAAGACGTTCGATGAGTTTTGCAAGCTCTTGGAGCGCAACCGGATATTTATCGACCGCGTGGTAGACGCCGGGGCTATTTCGGCAGAAAAGGCACTAAGCTATGGATTCACAGGCCCCAACTTGAGAGCCGCCGGCGTTGATTACGACGTTCGGGTCATGAATCCATACAGCTCCTACCAAGACTTTGACTTTACCATTCCTGTAGGAACCAATGGCGATACATACGACCGCTTCATGGTTCGTCAAGAGGAGATCAGACAGAGCCTTCGCATCATTCAGCAAGCCATAACCAACATGCCTGAAGGCAAATACTACGCCGACATCCCCGATTTCTACTTGCCAGAAAAACAGGATGTATACACCAAAATGGAAGCCCTCATCTACCACTTCAAAATTGTGATGGGCGAAACCGATGTGCCCAAAGGAGAGGTTTACCACTCTATTGAAGGCGGCAACGGCGAATTGGGTTATTACCTCGTTTCTGAGGGAGGGCGATCACCTTATCGCCTGCACTTCAGAAGACCTTGTTTTATCTATTACCAGGCTTTCCCCGAAATGATAAAAGGATCGATGTTGAGCGACGCTATTCTCACCATGAGTAGCATGAATGTAATCGCCGGTGAACTCGATGCCTAACCTTAACCCATTCCAACATGGCTGAAGCAAACAAAACATATCTATCTGAACAGGGATTGGCAAAGGCGAAAGAGATCATCGCTCGCTATCCCGCGGGTCGTCAGAAATCGGCCTTACTACCGATCTTGCACTTGGTTCAAGACGAAAATCAAAATTCCCTTACCACGGAATCTATGAATTACGTGGCCGATTTATTGCAAATCAAGCCCGTAGAGGTTTACGAGGTCGCTACTTTTTACACCATGTACAACCTTAAGCCCGTTGGTAAACATGTGTTGGAATTCTGCCGCACAGGACCCTGTTGCCTCGTTGGTGCCGAAGACATCATTGCCTACACTGAAAACAAACTGGGTATCAAGGATGGTGAAACAACCCCCGACGGAGAGTTCAGTATCAAATGCATGGAATGCCTGGGAGCCTGTGGATATGGTCCGATGATGCAAGTAGGTGAATACTATTACGAGCACCTAACCACCGACCGAATTGACCACCTGTTGTCGGAATTCAAAAAAGGCAATCGCCCTGTTGAAGAGTCAAAACTGAAGTTTTAAAACCCACGAGGAAATTACCATGGGACGCAAGATATTGTTAGAGCACGCGCATGTGCCGGGTATAAGAAACTACGATGTTTACCGAGCCAACGGTGGATATCGATCGGTGGAGAAAGCACTCAAGACCATGAGCCCAGAAGCGGTGGTTGAAGAGGTAAAAACCTCTGGCCTTCGCGGTCGAGGTGGTGCAGGTTTTCCCGCCGGAATGAAATGGTCTTTCCTAGCAAAACCAGAGGGTGTTCCTCGTTACTTGCTATGTAATGCCGACGAATCAGAGCCCGGTACATTCAAAGACCGCTATTTGATGGAGTTCATCCCTCACCTCCTGATTGAGGGCATGATCACTTCCAGCTTTGCACTGGGTGCCAATACATCCTTTATCTACATCAGAGGGGAGTACAAATGGGTTAAAACCATTTTGGAAACGGCTATCGCCGAGGCAAAAGCCAATGGATGGCTCGGTAAGAATATTTTGGGGTCGGGTTTTGACCTCGAACTCTACGTTCAACCTGGAGGCGGCGCATACATTTGCGGTGAAGAAACGGCGCTTATCGAATCGCTTGAGGGCAAACGCGGCAATCCGCGCTTGAAACCGCCATTCCCTGCAGTGGTTGGACTTTACGGCTGCCCCACCGTTGTTAACAATGTAGAAACCATCGCCGCAGTACCCTGGATAGTAAACAACAGCGGCGAAGAGTACGCCAAAATTGGGGTAGGCAGAAGCACTGGAACCAAGCTCATCTCTGCCAGTGGAAACATCAACAAACCCGGCGTGTACGAGATAGAGCTCGGTGTATCGGTAGAAGAGTTTTTATACTCTGATGTGTATTGCGGGGGCATCAAGAACGGCCGAGAGCTCAAGGCATTGGTGCCAGGAGGTTCTTCGGTGCCTATTTTACCCAAGCACTTGATTTGCAAAACGGCCAACGGTGAAGACCGTTTGATGACGTACGAAAGCCTGAACGACGGAGGATTTGCCAGCGGATCTATGCTCGGCTCAGGTGGTTTTATTGTATTCGACGACCGCCAGTGTATTGTGAGAAATACCTGGAACTTTGCCCGTTTCTACCATCACGAAAGCTGCGGACAATGCAGTCCTTGTCGCGAAGGAACCGGATGGATGGAGAAAATCTTACACCGCATTGAAGAAGGTCACGGACATCAAGAAGACATTGATATCCTGTGGGATATTCAGCGCAAAATAGAGGGCAATACCATTTGTCCGCTAGGCGACGCCGCCGCTTGGCCGGTAGCCGCTGCCATAAGACACTTCCGTCACGAATTTGAGTACCACGTGAAATACCCACATCGGGTTAAAGACCCCGACCACGTGTACCAACCTGAAATGAATCTTACTAACGCGTAACCCAATATTCAAATGGCCAAAATCACCATAGATGGGCACAGCATAGAGGTACCCGATGGAACAACCATCATGAACGCCGCCAGGCAAATTGGTGGCGACATTGTTCCTCCCGCGATGTGTTACTACTCCAAGCTAAAAGAAAGCGGGGGTAATTGTCGCGCCTGCCTCGTTAAGGTCACCAAAGGATCAGAAAAAGACCCACGCCCCATGCCTAAATTGGTCGCCTCTTGCAGGACCACCGTTATGGACGGCATGGAGGTGCAGAACATCACTTCGCCAGAGGTAGTCGACGCCAGAAAAGGCATTGTTGAGTTCTTATTGCTCAACCACCCTCTCGATTGTCCGGTTTGCGATCAAGCGGGAGAATGTCATTTGCAAGATTTCTCCTACCAACACGGTGCCGCCAAAACGCGTTACGACTTTGACCGCAGAACCTTTGATCCCATCGACATTGGAGACAAGATTAAGCTGCATATGAATCGTTGCATTTTGTGCTATCGCTGTACTTATGTAGCCGATCAATTAACTGACGACCGCGTTCACGGTGTGATGCACCGCGGCGATCGCGCAGAAATTTCAACCTATATCGAGAAAGCCATTGAAAACGACTTCTCGGGAAATATGATCGATGTTTGTCCGGTGGGTGCATTGACCGACAAGACATTCCGATTCAAAAGTCGAGTGTGGTTTACCAAACCGGTAGACGCACACCGCGATTGCGACAAGTGCTCAGGAAAAGTAGTGCTTTGGTACAAGGGTGACGATGTGCTTCGCGTAACGGCCCGGAAAGATCAGTACGGCGAAGCGGAGGAGTTTATCTGCAATACCTGCCGTTTCGACAAGAAAAATACGTCGGATTGGACCATTGAAGGACCGCGCCACATTTCACACAAATCGGTTATTAGCGCCAATCACTACGAAAATGTGGTTGACCCATACAAATCATTGAAAGAAAAGAACTAACCATGGATATTAGTTTCTTACTCGATAAGACCATTCTGGTTGCCATACTCTTTGTGGTATCGCTTGGGGTGGCAGCTTACAGCACCTATTTTGAGCGAAAAGTAGCAGCGTTTATGCAAGACCGCGTGGGTCCTGATCGCGCTGGGCCCTTTGGACTCTTGCAACCGCTGGCCGACGGTGCCAAATTTTTCTTCAAAGAAGAGATCATTCCCAATGCCTCCGACAAATTCCTCTTCATACTCGGACCCTCCTTGGCAATGCTCACCTCGCTGATGACCTCGGTGGTCATTCCCTGGGGATTGCCGCTGCAACTGGGCGACCGTATTTTCGATCTCCAGGTAGTTGACATCAATATTGGCGTCCTTTATGTTTTTGGAGTAGTATCTCTGGGAACTTATGGCATCTTGATTGGAGGATGGGCTTCTAACAACAAATACTCCTTGCTCGGGGCGATACGCGCCTCTTCGCAAATGATCAGCTACGAATTGGCCATGGGAATGTCGGTAGTAGCCATTATCATGTTTACGGGTTCGTTGAGTTTGCGCGATATCGTAGACGGCCAAACCGGATGGCACTGGAACATTCTTTATCAACCGTTAGGGTTTATCATTTTCATTGTTTGTGCTTTTGCCGAGTGCAATCGGACCCCATTCGACTTACCCGAATGTGAAACCGAGTTAGTGGGCGGTTACCACACCGAATACAGCTCGATGAAACTGGGTCTTTACCTGTTTGCCGAATACGTAAACATGTTTATTTCCTCGGCGGTTATATCTTGCTTGTACTTCGGGGGCTACCACCTACCCGGACTAAATTATGCCCAATTTGACCCCAATATAGCCGCAGCCATAAGCGTGGTCGTGATGCTGGCTAAAACCTTCTTCTTCATCTTCTTCTTCATGTGGATTCGATGGACGATTCCCCGTTTCCGCTACGACCAACTGATGAAACTGGGTTGGCAAATTCTTATCCCATTGGCGATATTCAATATCTTAGCCACCGGGGCAGTAATGACATTTTTCAACACCTAACTTCGAAACGGATGCAACTCACTAACCGCTCGCAAGTAGTCGACAAACGCAAAATGACCTTCATTGAGAGGCTCTACATCCCCGCAATACTCGGTGGTATGGCCATCACATTGAAGCACTTTTTCAAGAAAGGCGCCACCATCAAATACCCTGAACAGGTAAAGGAATTTGCCCCTGTTTACCGCGGAGTTCATGTTCTGAAACGCGATGAGCAAGGTCGCGAGAATTGTACGGCATGCGGCCTGTGCGCAGTAGCTTGTCCCGCCGAAGCCATAACCATTGACTCGGCCGAGCGCAAACGCGGCGAGGAGCACTTGTATCGCGAGGAAAAATACGCCTCAAAATACGAGATCAATATGCTGCGCTGCATCTTCTGTGGGCTTTGCGAAGAAGCTTGTCCTAAACAGGCCATCTACCTCACCGACCGGATTATTGATTCCAAATACAAGCGCGATAGCTTTATTTACGGAAAAGACCTCCTGCTGGAGGCGATCGACAACCGCGTTGACATCAGCAAACGCAAACCCCAAACCCAAGCTGTATAACTCCCTCCTCATGAGTCAATCACTTATATTTTCGATTCTCGCCACCCTCAGTATTTTCAGTGCACTGATGGTGGTTTTTTCAAAAAGCGCTATGTATAGCGTTTTGTATCTGATTGTTTGCTTTTTTACCATAGCTGGGCATTACGTAATGCTCAACGCTCATTTCTTGGCGATTGTTCACATCATTGTATACGCCGGTGCCATTATGGTGCTTTTCCTCTACGTTATCATGATGTTGAACCTCAACCGCGAGACAGAGCCCCACAAACCAGCGCTTCTCAAATTGGCATCTGTCATAAGCGGAGGAGCCCTGTTTTTAATCCTGTTAGCCAGCACCAAGAGCGGCATTTCCATCAGCGGAGCAGCTGATGCAGAGATGGGTACCGTTCAATCGGTTGGCAAGGTGCTATTTACCGATTACGTTTTCCCCTTCGAAATCACTTCCGTGCTTTTCATCGCTGCCATGGTAGGTGCCGTTGTACTGGCTAAAAAAGAAATGAACTAATGGATCTATTCGCCTCATCAAACGTACCCTTCGATTGGTACATTTACCTCAGCTTAGCCCTTTTCGCCATTGGAGTTTGTGGAGTGCTCATGCGCCGCAATGCCATCGTTATGTTTATGTCGATCGAATTGATGCTCAATTCGGTTAATCTTCTATTGGTAGCCTATTCGGCTTACACCGGAAAAATAAGCGGCATGGTTTACGTTTTCTTCGTAATGGTGGTTGCCGCTGCCGAAGTAGCCGTAGGACTCGCTCTACTCGTGTCCATTTACCGCAACATCCAATCGGTAGATATCGACAAATTAAAAAGCCTAAAGTGGTAATACAACGGTATTCATGAACACATCACTCATTTGCATTCCCATTCTTCCGCTCGTCGGATTTCTGATCAACGCTCTGCTGGGCAATAAACTCAGCAAAGGCATATCCGGAACCTTAGCAACCTTATTTGTATTGGTTCCCTTTGGTCTGGCATTGCAGTTATTTTTTGCCATCGACGAGACTTTTGAACCCATCACGCTCAACCTAATCGATTGGATTGAGTTTGCCGATTTCAAATTGCCCATTGCCCTGTATCTCGACCAATTGAGCATTATGTTCACCTTGGTGATTACCGGTGTAGGATCGCTTATCCACCTCTATTCCATGGGTTACATGCACGATGACGCCGGACACAACCGCTTCTTCATGTACCTCAACCTGTTTGTATTCTTCATGCTCATGTTGGTGCTGGGATCGAACTTTGCGGTGACTTTCATCGGCTGGGAGGGCGTAGGACTGTGTTCGTACCTGCTAATCGGATTCTGGTACACCAACCCCGACTACAACGACGCGGCGAAAAAGGCGTTTGTCATGAACCGAATAGGTGACTTGGGTTATTTATTGGCGATGTTCTTGTTGTTCAGACACTTCAATACCCTAGAATACACCTCCATTTTCCAAGCCGCCGACAAGTTTTCGCTGAACGACGGAGTTATAGTAGCCATAACTGCCCTGCTCTTTGTGGGAGCTACCGGTAAAAGTGCCCAAGTTCCATTATTCACATGGCTCCCAGACGCCATGGCGGGTCCAACTCCTGTTTCCGCCCTTATCCACGCCGCTACCATGGTAACGGCGGGTATTTATTTACTGGTTCGCAGCAACGTACTGTTCAGCTTAGCCCCGATTACCTTAGAATGGGTTACCATCATAGGGTTCGCAACCGCCCTCTACGGTGCAATAGTTGGCCTGAAACAAATGGATATCAAGAAGGTATTGGCTTACTCAACTGTTTCACAGCTCGGGTTCATGTTCATCGCATTGGGTCTTGGGGCCTACACCACTGCATTCTTCCACGTGCTAACGCACGCCTTTTTCAAAGCGCTACTTTTCTTATCGGCGGGTAGCGTTATTCACGCCGTGAGCGGCGAGCAAGACATGCGTAAAATGGGTGGTCTGTGGAAACACATTCCGTTTACCGGATGGATGTACCTCATCGGTTCGTTGGCCATTTCAGGAATACCTGTTTTTGCTGGCTTCTTCTCAAAAGACGAGATCCTAGCCAACGCATTTAGTCGCAATCCAATGCTATGGGGCGGCTTGGCCATGGTATCTGCCCTGACGGCCTTCTACATGTTCAGATCTTTTTTCCTAACCTTCTTCGGAAGCTATCGAGGTGAACTGAAGGCAGAGGCCATTCACGAATCCCCGCTTACCATGACCATTCCGCTAGCTGTGCTAGCCATACTATCCATCGTAGGCGGATTTATAGGTGTCCCTGAAGTATTAGGCGGCCATCATTGGTTGGCATCGTTCTTGAAACCCATTTATCCCGATACCGACCTGATCTCTGAGCTGCACCTCAGCCATTCAACAGAGTTGGCGCTAATGACCATTACCGTAGTCCTTGCCTTAATCAGCATTGTTATCGCCTACATTACCTATGTCAAGCGGCAAAATGTTCCCAGTCTTCGCGACGAGCAATTCGACGGACTAACCAAAACCTTGTACAACAAACTGTATATTGATGAGCTCTACCAAGCCATTGTGGTTAAACCCGTGATGTTTTTGTCGGACAAGTTGCATGCTATTGCCGAAATACGCATAATCGATGGTTTGGTTAATCTCATGGGAACTGCCGCCGTTCAGGGATCGCGGGTTCTTCGACTGGCGCAAACCGGAAATATTGGCTTTTATTTGTTTGCCATCACTTTTGGACTGATCATTATTATACTCATCAATACTACATTGTAATGCTAACTGCTCTTCTCCTTCTCATCCCATTTTTGGGCAGTGGACTTACCCTCTTCACCAAAGGAAAAACCAGTGCTGTTTTTGCCATGTTGGTTTCGCTCGCGCAGCTGGTTGTCGCTTTGGTCATGGTACAATCGTTTCAACCCGATGGCGGCATGCAATTTGAAACCGTTCTGCCTTGGATTCCCCAACTAGGAGCCACCTTTCACCTGGGTATCGATGGCATTAGCCTGATTATGGTGCTTCTTGCATCCGTTGCCACTCCGTTGATCGTTGCTTCTCAATTCGGACGAGATATACCTAAATCACATCGCTACAATGCGCTGATCCTGTTTATGCAAGGAGCCATGACCGGTGTATTCTTGGCGCTGGATGGATTATTGTACTACTTATTCTGGGAGTTGGCTTTGTTGCCTATCATCTTCATCATGTTGGGCTGGGGCGAAGGTCAGCGCCAAGCAGTAACCCTGAAATTTTTTATTTATACCCTAGCCGGTTCTCTGTTTATGTTGGTGGGTTTCTTGTTGCTCTACTTCCAAAGCGCAACGGGAAGTTTTGCCCACAGCGAATTGAGCCAGTTGACCATCGACAGTGGTTTACAGCAGGTTATATTTGCCTTGCTCTTTGTTGCCTTTGCCATCAAAATGCCCATGTTTCCATTCCATAGCTGGCAACCAAGCACCTACACCAGCGCTCCTACACAAGGAACCATGTTGTTGTCTGGTATCATGCTCAAAATGGGTATTTACTCAGTACTGCGATGGATCATACCCATTGTGCCGGAAGCCGTTGAGACGCACACACCCTTGATCATTGCTTTAAGCATAACCGGAGTGGTTTACGGAGC
>DASUEB010000065.1:0-19040 GCA_036275295.1 Luteibaculaceae bacterium
GGCCCACGGCGGAATAAGACCCCAGTTCATGTGGTGAACGGGTGTTTCGGTATGTGAAACAATAACCGGTAACGCAGGATGATTGAACGCTTTGATGACAGGTTCATCCATATCAATGACTACCGACTGGCCCTTGATGTGGGCCACATGTTTGAGTTTTTTGGTTTGTATGGCAACCTGATAACACATGTTCTAAAGTATGTCTTATTCATTAAAAAATGCGGTTTAGACGCCTTTTTTGTCTATTCTTATGATTCCTATAATTTATATTATGTTAACTAATGAATAGAAATAAAACAGGGCCTGAGCCCTGCTTTACAGATTATTGAAGTTGATCTAGTTTGGCTTTGACCATGTTGTATTTGTCTGTCATCTCCATACGAACGTAGAGCTGTTTCAATGAGGTTAACACCCCTATATCATCACCCTTTATAGCCATAGCTTTTTCAAAGGGCGCGATGGCCGCCTTGAACTGGGCATCGGCTTTTTTATTGAGTTCGTCAACTTGTGCCTTTTTGGTTTTGTAATCCAATGCATTGGCGCGGTTGTTATACTCTACACCTTCATTAAACAACAAAACCCCATAGTTGTATAATGCATCAAAATATTCTGGTTTCAATTGCAGCGCGCGTTCGTACGACTCTTTTGCTTTAGCCAGGAGATCAGTATAGTTTGTTGGTTTCGGAAGTTCTTTGTTGTTTTTGTCTGTTGGATTGGCAAGCTTGTCGTATGTACTGCCCAAAACGTAGAACATGATCTCGTTGTTCGGTGCTTTTTCAATGGCTGCTTTTAGCAACTTTTCAGATGCCACGTAATCTTCCTTCTCCAGGTAGATGTTCAATTCGTCTACCAGCAAATCAAGATCTTCTGGGTGCGCAGCTCTACCCTGCTTAATTATGTTAATTTGGTTTTCCTTCAATCCAAGCTCTTTGTACAATCGCGCGGCGAAACTAAACACCCTTGGACCGCCGTAGTTATAATTGGCCGCTTTGGCATACAGCTCAGCGGCTTCTTTTTTCTGTCCCGCTTTCTCTGCACAAATAGCCGCATTGAAAATATTGGCGGTATCCACTACCCCAATGATGTCGCTGGCCATTACCGCTAGCTCAAATGCTTGTTTGGTTTGGGCAAAAACTTTTTTGCTATTCTCATCCAAGCAAGATAGAAGTTTGGCTTTGTCGCCATCTAGGCATTTTATTACCGCCTCGCGGCCAATGCTTTTTTCTTTACCCGCTTTCGATTTAAGGACATCAAGGTTGGCCTCTACCCCTTGCACTCGGATCATTCCCTCATCATCGATCAATTGGTATTTTTTTAGGGTATCCTTGAAGTTCTCAAAAGTCGCCGCTACGTTGTAAGACTCAATGGCGCTATTGCTTACCAACGCAGCCTCGTACTTGATGGTTTTTTCTAGATCTTCAACATACTTTTTCTTGGTGTCTAGCTCCTTAACCTTCAAATAACTTTCCTTCATCATCGATGGAATTTTTTCCAAAGGCACAAGGCTCCGGTATTCGATGTTTTGAGAATCGAAAATGGCATTTAGGATTTTAAATCGATAATCCCATGTTTTGGGATCAATGCTTGTTTTTGGGTCTAAGGTTGCGGCTTCAATATTCTCCCAAGCTTTGTCGAGTTGGCCGTTTTTCAGGGTAACTCCAGCCGTTACCACTTTGGCAGATTGAGCCATAAGCGCTCCGGAGGCAAGGATTAACCCAAGGGCGAGTGCGTGTTTCATGTTTGTTCAGTTAATTTCCGTGTTGTAAAACTAGTTATTCTGGTGTTTGATTCTCGGCATTAGAATCTTCTGAAGTTGGTATATCATTGGCATCGGCCGTCGGATCAACGCCGTCTAGTGATTCTTCTACTTCATCTTCGTGATCAACACGGCATGTGGCTGCAATTTGATCTTTTCCTCTCAGGTTGATGAGTTTAACCCCTTGAGTGGCCCTTCCTAGAATTCTCAATTCACTTACCGCAAGTCGAATCGTTATACCCGACTTCGTGATGATCATAATATCGTTCTCATCGGTTACATCCATAATGGCGATCAGGTCACCCGTTTTTTCGGTTACATTGAGGGTTTTCACGCCCTTTGCTCCGCGGTTGGTGATGCGGTAATCTTCGAGGTCAGAGCGCTTTCCAAAGCCATTTTCCGAAAGCACCAAAATATGCTTGTTGGGATCATCGATACAAATCATACCAATGATTTCATCGCCGGGAGCCAAGTTCATGCCCCGCACCCCACTGGCATTCCTGCCCACCGATCTCACCGTTGACTCATTGAATCGTATCGCTTTTCCGGTTCGGTTTGCCAAGATAATCTCGCTGTTACCCGACGTAAGCCTCGCTTCCAGCAAACGGTCGCCGTCTTTGATAGTAACAGCGTTGATACCGTTCTGACGCGGACGGGAGTAAGCCTCCAACAGGGTCTTTTTCACCACTCCGTTACGGGTGGCTAGAATAACATAGTTGTTTTTGATGTACTCCTCGTTTTTGAGGTCATTGACGTTGATATACGCCCTTATTTTGTCGTCGGGCTCAATGTTGATAAGATTCTGAATGGCTCTTCCTTTGCTGGTCTTATTTCCTTCGGGAATTTCAAAAACGCGCATCCAGAAACAACGTCCCTTCTCGGTGAATATGAGCAGGTAGTTGTGGTTAGTTGCCATAAACAAGTGCTCCAAGAAGTCGTCGTCGCGGGTTGCTGAGCCTTTTGAGCCCACACCGCCTCTGGCTTGAGTGCGATATTCGGCAAGCGACGTTCGCTTAATATAACCCAGATGCGAAATGGTAATCACCACCGAATCATCGGCGATAATGTCTTCGATTCGGAACTCATCGGCGGCGTATACAATTTCTGAGCGACGCTCATCGCCGTACTTGTCTCTAATCTCGGTTGTTTCGTCTTTGATAATCTGCATGCGCAGGTTAATATCTGCCAAGATGGCTCGAAGCCTTTCGATCAAGGCCATCACCTCGTTATACTCCTCGCGCAATTTCTCGATCTCCAGACCGGTAAGACGCTGTAAACGCATTTCCAAAATGGCCTTGGCTTGAATCTCGCTCAGGTTAAACTGTCCGATCAAACCATCGCGAGCGTCATCGGGTGTTCTGGATTCCCGAATCAACTTAATAACCGCATCCAGGTTGTTAATCGCTATGATTAAACCCTCTAAGATGTGGGCGCGCTCTTCGGCTTTCTTCAGTTCAAACTGCGTTCTGCGCGTGATCACTTCATGGCGGTGAGCCACAAAATGTTTGATCATGTCCCTCAGGGTCAACATCATGGGTCGACCCTCAACCAAGGCGATGTTATTAACTGAGAATGAAGTCTGTAGAGGTGTGTACTTGTATAATTGGTTTAACACCACATTAGCGATAGCGTCGCGTTTGAGCTCGTACACAACCCGCACACCGTTGCGATCTGACTCATCCCGGATCTCCGAGATGCCCTCAATCTTTTTTTCCTCAACCAGTTCGTAGGTACGCTTGATCATTTCTGCCTTGTTCACCTGGTAGGGAACCTCGGTTACTACGATCATGTCTCTGTTCCCCTCTGTCTCTATGATGGCCTTTCCGCGCATCATAATCCTACCGCGGCCTGTCTCAGAGGCTTCTCTGGCCCCTTCATGGCCGTAGATGATACCTCCTGTTGGGAAATCGGGACCTTTGACATGCTTCATCAATTCTGGCACATCAATCTCCGGATTGTCAATGTATGCCAAAACGGCATTACACACCTCGGTGAGGTTGTGTGGGGCCATGTTGGTGGCCATACCCACGGCAATACCACTGGATCCATTGATTAGCAGGTTGGGGATACGAGCGGGAAGAACGGTGGGTTCCACCAAAGAATCGTCGAAGTTGGGGCGAAAATCAACCGTTTCTTTATCGATATCATCGAGCATTTCCTCGGCTAATTTCCTAAGCCTCGCCTCGGTATAACGCATCGCTGCTGGGTTATCCCCATCCATCGAACCAAAGTTACCTTGACCGTCTACCAAGGGGTAGCGCAAAGACCATGGTTGGGCCATCCTAACCATAGAGTCGTAAACG
Organism: Luteibaculaceae bacterium; assembly: GCA_036275295.1. GTDB lineage: Bacteria > Bacteroidota > Bacteroidia > Flavobacteriales_D > Luteibaculaceae > DASUEB01. Next base: position 4,060 of record DASUEB010000065.1, read on the forward strand.
GCACTATCTCCATGGGGGTGGTACTTACCGAGTACTTCACCGACAATTCTCGCCGACTTTTTGTAGGGGCGATTCGACAATACACCCAAATCAAGCATACCGTACATTACACGGCGGTGAACGGGCTTCAATCCGTCGCGTACATCAGGTAATGCGCGGGAAACGATAACCGACATCGAATAATCGATGTACGCGGTTTTCATTTCCTCTTCTATCATTACGGGAACAATCTTTCCTCCGTCTGCCATAATTTCAGTTAAATATTATTTGCACAATACTTGTAACAAAGCCACGAAAGTAACCTTTAATTACCCGTCGGTCAAAAAAAACATATCAACGAATTCTAACAATTTTTTGTTAAAAATTCGGGTTTTGCAGCCTGCGGGGTTGTATATTCGTTAATACCTTTGGTAGGAAGCAAAACACCAACCAAAAATTTTATGCCAACTCACAATATGGAAGCCAAATTTTCACCCCGTGTCAAAGATGTTATTGCCTACGCCAGGGAGGAAGCCTTGCGATTGGAGCACGACTTCATTGGAGTAGAACATCTATTGCTGGGTTTATTGCGCGAAGGAGAAGGAACCGGTATGGAGATCTTACGCCGGTTAGATGTGGATTTCGAAAGTCTTAAAAAGATTGTTGAAAGCTCTGTTCGCGCCAACGCCAGTAAACCATACGCCATTCGAAACGCCAACAACATTCCCTTGGTTAAACAAGCAGAGAATGTTCTCAAGATAACTTACCTAGAAGCCAAAATCTTCAAAAGTGAGGTGATCGGAACCGAGCATTTGTTGTTATCGATCCTGAAAGACGAGGATAATGTTGCCACCCGAGCGCTATCGCGTTTTAACGTCCACTACGAAGTGGCAAAGGATGAGTTTCAGGCTCTACTAGCCGACCGCAATCAGCAGGGCAAATCTATTGATCCCAAGGCCGAGTTTCCCGGGACAAGCGATGACGATGAAGGTCAGGCCGCCAATTACGGCAGCGGTGCCTCAAGACGTCCGGCCGACTCTAAGTCGAAAACTCCGGTTTTGGACAATTTCGGAAGAGATCTAACCAAAGCGGCGGAAGATGGAAAACTAGATCCGATTGTAGGGCGCGAAAAAGAAATTGAGCGAGTTTCTCAAATTCTAAGTCGCCGCAAAAAGAACAATCCCATCCTCATTGGCGAGCCCGGTGTGGGTAAGTCTGCCATTGCAGAGGGGCTGGCACTCAAAATTGTAAATCGCGAGGTAAGCCGAGTTCTGTTTGGAAAAAGGGTCGTTGCGCTTGATGTCGCTTCGTTAGTTGCGGGTACGAAATACCGCGGTCAGTTTGAGGAGCGCATGAAGGCCGTGATGAACGAATTGGAAAAATCGAGCGATGTGATTTTGTTCATCGACGAATTGCATACCATAGTAGGCGCCGGTGGTGCCAGTGGATCTTTGGATGCCTCCAATATGTTCAAGCCGGCATTGGCTCGCGGGGAAATTCAATGCATCGGAGCTACCACTCTGGATGAATACCGCCAATACATCGAGAAAGACGGCGCTCTTGAGCGCAGATTTCAGAAGGTACTGGTGGAAGCTACCTCGGTAGATGAAACCATCCAGATTCTCCACAATATAAAGGAGAAATACGAGGATCACCACGGTGTTCGCTACACTGATGAGGCGATTGAGGAATGTGTTAAACTGACCAACCGCTATATCTCCGACCGCCACCTGCCCGACAAGGCCATCGATGCATTGGATGAGGCTGGTTCGCGCGTTCACCTGAACAACATCTCCGTTCCACCTGAAATTGTGGAGATCGAACAGAAAATCGAAGAGATCAAGGTTGAAAAGAACAAGGTTGTCAAATCCCAAAAATACGAAGAGGCCGCCAAGCTCCGCGACAAAGAGCGCCAACTCATTGAACAACTGGAGCAGGCTAAACAAAAATGGGAAGAGGAGAGCAAAAATCACCGCGTAGTTGTCTCTGGTCAGAACGTGGCCGAAGTGGTTGCGATGATGACGGGCATCCCCGTTCAGCGTATTGCCGAACACGAGAGCGGTAAGCTGGCTCGCATGGCCGAAGAAATTGAAGGAAAAGTGATTGGCCAGGACGAAGCGATTCGCAAAGTGGTGAAAGCCATCCAGCGAAATCGCGCAGGTTTGAAAGACCCCAACAAACCGATTGGATCGTTTATTTTCCTTGGGCCTACTGGAGTGGGTAAAACTCAGCTCGCCAAAATCCTTGCCAAATATTTATTCGACTCAGAGGAAGCGCTGATCCGAATCGACATGAGCGAATACATGGAGAAATTCTCTGTGAGCCGCTTGGTGGGAGCACCTCCGGGATACATTGGGTATGAAGAAGGTGGTCAACTTACCGAAAAGGTTCGCAGACACCCCTACTCCATTGTTTTGCTCGACGAAATTGAAAAGGCACACCCCGACGTGTTTAATATTTTGCTTCAAGCTTTAGATGATGGGCAGCTGACAGACAGCCTCGGACGCAAAATCGATTTTAAAAACACCATCATCATCATGACCTCCAACATTGGCGCACGTCAATTAAGCGATTTCGGCACCGGTGTTGGCTTTGGAACCAAAGCTCGTCAAGAATCAGAAACCGATGATGTGAAATCGATCATTGCCAACGCTCTGAAAAAGACTTTTGCACCCGAATTCTTGAACCGAATTGATGACGTCATCATGTTTGCCTCGCTTAAGAAAGAGGACATCTTCAAGATCATTGACATCGAATTGAAATATTTGTACGATCGCATCGAATCATTGGGTTACAAAGTCTCTTTGAGCCAAGTGGCTAAGGATTTCATTGCCGAAAAAGGATACGACGAAAAATTTGGCGCCCGCCCGCTAAAACGAGCGCTCCAGAAGTACGTAGAGGATCCGTTGGCTGAGGAGATTATCAATCAAAAGGTCAAAGAGGGCGACAAGATCTTAATTGACCTTGAGAACGATGAAATCAAGATAAAAGTCGACAAACCCAAGTCGAAAAAGGAAACAAAAGAAGAATAACCGTAAAGGCTGTCCAATAAAGGGCAGCCTTTTTTTTTTGAACTTGCTTGGTCGAGTTTTGGGACAACGTGGCTGTCTCACGAGGCAAACAGGCACAGTTGACCCACTTCCCGTTTTGATGCCCGTGCTTTTTTTTTTCGGAGCGACAATTATCATCAAAAAGTCAATGGCGTTACGCTTTTTTGGGGCTTCTTTATGCCAATGGTAAAGGCAGAAAGTGCGTATGCTTTACCACTGTATTATCAACACACCATATGTGCATTACTTTTCATCAGGCACCTCAAACGATAAGGTTATGAGGGTATATTTAAAGAAAAAACGTATGGCAAAGCGAATCAAAAAAGGTACAAAGATCTTTGTTTTGGATACCTCGGTGATCTTGCACGATCACAACTCGATTTTCAATTTTCAGGAGCACGATGTTGCCATACCTATTATTGTTCTGGAAGAACTGGATAATTTTAAGCGAGGCAACGATAGCAAAAACTACGAAGCCCGAGAAGCGATCCGCATCATTGACAACCTGGCATCGGAATACACATTAGACGACTGGATCCCGCTGCGAGCCAAACAAAATAGTCGATTGAAAGTGCTTTTTAACGAGCACCTTTCTAAAGTGGATGCGGAGCGGGTTTTTGATGAGAAAAAAGCCGATCACAAAATTCTGAATACCGCACTGGATTTGTGTGCCAAGGAGCCAGGGCGGCAGGTTATTTTGGTGTCTAAAGACATCAATCTCAGACTCAAGGCCAAAGCCTTGGGTTTACAGGCCGAAGACTACCTTACCGGCAAGGTTAAAAACGTTAAGGAGCTATTCAACGGCATCGACATCATCGACAACGCCGATAGTGAAGACATCAAACGGGTTTTCAACAGTAAAAAAACAGAAGACCTCACGTTGATCAAAGATCGACTCGTTGCCAATCACTTTTACATTATTAAAAACGGCACCTCTTCCCTACTGGCTTATTACAATCCGTTCGACGAAACCATCGAGCGGGTTGAGAAACAGTTGGTATACGGTATAAAACCCCGAAATGCGGAACAGACCTTTGCGATCCATGCCATTTTAAATCCTGAAATTAAATTGGTCACCTTGGCAGGGGTGGCTGGTACGGGCAAGACACTGCTTGCCTTGGCCGGTGCCATAGAGCAAAAAAATAAATACAAACAGATTTATCTCGCCCGTCCTATCGTTCCACTTAGCAATAAAGAAATAGGCTATTTGCCCGGCGATGCCCATGAAAAGGTAAATCCGTACATGGCTCCTCTTTGGGATAACTTGAGTTTTATCAAGAACCAGTACAAACCCACGGAAAAAAAATACATGGCTATTCAGGAAATGCAAAATGAAGGGCAAATTGTGGTGACTCCCTTGGCTTTTATCAGGGGGCGAAGTCTGTCTGATACGATTTTCATTGTCGACGAAGCTCAAAACCTAACCCCGCATGAGGTGAAGACCATCATCACCCGCGCGGGACAAAACACCAAGATCATTTTTACCGGTGACGTGAATCAAATTGACACACCCTATCTCGACGATCAGTCGAATGGTATGTCTTACATTATCGATCGATTGAAAGGCCAAAAATTATTCGCACATATCACCTTGGAGAAAGGCGAACGCTCTGAGCTGGCTAATCTCGCAAACGACCTGTTGTAATGAATCAAATTCCTGTTATTTCTGTTGAATCGTTGGTAAATCGGGATTCGAGGGCGCTGACGGTAGAGGCCTTGGGAAATGCCCTGCGCGAAATAGGCTTTGTTACCCTAACGGATCACGGTATTTCGCAGCAAAAAATAGATGATTTATACGATCAGTGCCGCCGCTTCTTTGCGCTTCCATTGGAAATGAAATCAAAGTATGAAATAGCGGAATGGGCGGGTCAACGCGGTTACACGTCTTTTGGTAAAGAGCACGCAAAAGGGAGAATGGAAGGCGATTTAAAAGAATTCTGGCATTTCGGTCAAGAGGGGTTTGAAGACCAATACACAGAGGAATCATATCTTCCCAACCTAATTTGTGCAGAATTGCCATCGTTTCATACGGCGGGCATGCGCATGTATCGCGAACTGGAGCGGGTTGGATCGGTAATATTAGCGGGTATAGCTCAATATTTAGGTCTTAAGGCTGACTTCTTCGATCAAATGATTGCTGGAGGCAACAGCATTCTTCGTCCAATTCATTATCCACCCATCACTGCGGAACCGAAAGCAGCAGAGCGTGCGGCGGCGCATGAGGACATCAATCTGATTACACTGTTGGTGGGTTCCAGCGCAGATGGACTAGAGGTATTGCACAATAAAGGCCATTGGATTGCTGTCGGGGCTAATCATTCGGAACTGGTAATGAATGTGGGCGATATGCTTCAGCGCCTGACCAACGGCGTCCTCAAATCAACCACGCATCGGGTGGTCAATCCTCCCCAAGCATATTGGCATTTGCCCCGATACAGCATTCCGTATTTTCTACATCCGCGATCGGCAACTTCGCTGAATGTTTTGCCGGAGTGTATTGCTGCCGATCATCCCAAACGCTATGCCGATATCACAGCTGGCGCCTACCTTCAGGAACGATTGCGTGAAATAGGGCTGACCGGCAAAGGATAGCACTAAATTGGGTACTTTTGCAGCCACAATTCCGATATGGCTCAATTACTGGACGAAATTAAGAAGCGAAGAACCTTTGCAATTATTAGCCACCCTGATGCGGGTAAAACAACCCTGACCGAGAAGTTCCTTCTTTTTGGAGGCGCCATCCAGGCAGCGGGTGCGGTTAAATCGAATAAGATTAAGAAGACGGCCACATCCGACTTTATGGAAATCGAGCGCCAAAGAGGTATCTCTGTAGCTACTTCAGTAATGGGTTTTGAATATCAGGATTTGTGCATCAACCTGTTAGATACTCCAGGTCACAAAGATTTCGCAGAAGACACTTATCGCACCCTAACGGCGGTCGACAGCGTTATATTGGTAATCGATTGCGTAAAAGGCGTTGAGGAACAAACTGAGAATTTGATGCGGGTGTGCAGAATGCGTCAAACGCCGGTTATCATATTTGTCAACAAAATGGACCGTGAGGGTAAGGATCCCTTTGATCTTTTGGACGAGGTTGAAGCCAAGCTCAACATCAAGGTGCACCCGTTAAGCTGGCCTATTGGCATAGGCGAGCGCTTTAAGGGAGTGTACAATTTGCACCACAAAACCCTCAACCTATTTGCTGCCAATAAAACAAAAATAGAAGACGAGGTAGTGGTCATTCAAAACTTGGATGATCCCAATTTGGTTAACAATATTGGAGCTGAGTTTACAGCTAAACTAAAAGAGGATGCTGAACTTATCGACGGAGTTTACGGTGAGCTCAACCACAGCGATTACCTGGAGGGTCATGTGGCGCCTGTGTTTTTTGGCAGCGCCATTAACAACTTTGGGGTACAAGAGCTGCTTGATACTTTTGTAAAAATTAGTCCACTCCCCGCCCCTCGCGAAACTACGGCCGAATTCATCGATCCACAGGATACTAAATTCAGTGGATTTATCTTTAAAATCCACGCCAACCTCGACCCCAAGCACCGCGATCGAATCGCTTTCCTCCGAGTTTGTTCGGGCAAGTTTGAACGAAACAAGTTTTTTCACCACGTTCGATTGGGTAAAGAGGTTCGTTTTTCATCGCCAGCCAGCTTTATGGCGCAGCGAAAGAGCATCGTAGAAGAGGCCTATCCGGGTGATGTAATTGGATTATACGACACCGGTAATTTCAAAATTGGCGATACCCTAACTGAAGGTGGAAAATTCCTTTTCAAAGGAATCCCCTCCTTCTCACCCGAGATTTTCAAGGAATTGATCAATATCGACCCCATGAAATCAAAGCAACTGGAAAAGGGGATTTCACAGCTAACCGATGAGGGAGTGGCGCAGTTATTCAGCGCTCAGATGGGTACCAAGAAAATCGTTGGAACAGTGGGAGAACTGCAATTTGAGGTGATCCAGTATCGACTAGAGCACGAATACGGCGCTTCTTGTAGGTTTCAACCCATTCAGCTCTATAAAGCCTGCTGGATAACCACCGATAACCCGGAAAAACTGAATGAATTCAAGCGAATCAAGACCTCCTTTATGGCGGTAGATAAAGACGGGAATGATGTGTTCCTAGCTCAAAGCCCGTGGATTCTGAAAGTAGAGATGGAAAATTACCCCGAACTCAAGTTTCACACCAATTCCGAATTCAAACTCAGTGATGCCTTGTACTACTAAGTAAAGGTTTTCATCCATCCACCTCAGTCCCCATAGGGTATGGAAGTAGGGTACGGACAATTGAGGAAGTAAGTATAAAAACAAAAAAATCCTCTCGGTCGCTCTTTTGAGTACTCCGAGAGGATTGAATCTGTAAGATATTCGGCAACAGAACGCTGTATGGCGTTCTGGGTAGACTTATTACAATTGGGTGAACTTATCAATAACCTTCTCGGTTACCCCTACATTGCTAAAACCTCCATCGTGGAATAGGTTTTGCATGGTAACAAAACGCGTCAAATCGCTGAACAGCGAAATGGTGTAGTTAGCGCAATCTTCGGCCGTTGCATTGCCAAGGGGTGACATATCGTTCGCAAAGTTTACAAACTCTGTGAATCCCTTCACTCCGCTACCTGCTGTAGTCATAGTTGGGCTCTGAGAGATCGTGTTAATCCGAACTTTTCGCTTAACGCCATAGTGATAGCCAAAACTTCTGGCGATACTCTCTAAAAGCGCCTTTGCATCGGCCATGTCATTGTAGTCTGGGAAAACACGTTGAGCCGCAATATAGGTCAAAGCAACCACAGAACCCCAGTCGTTGATGGCATCCATCTCATAAGCCAATTTCAAGGTCTTATGGAGTGAAATAGCACTGATATCTAGCGTTTTGTGATAATTATCGTAATTGGTATTGGTGTAGTGAAATCCCTTGCGAACATTGGGCGACATACCGATGGAATGCAGGATAAAATCAATTTTACCACCTAGAATTTCTTGCGACTGCTCCAATAGGTTTTTAAGATCGGCATCGGATGTGGCGTCGGCAGGTATGATCTGACTTGAAGTGGTTTCAGCCAACTTATTGATCTCACCCATGCGCATTGCGATAGGCGCATTGGTAAGAACGAATTTCGCCCCTTGCTCATGAGCTTTTTCAGCTACTTTCCAAGCAATCGACATCTCATTGAGCGCCCCAAAGATGATTCCGCGTTTACCCGCGAGAAGATTATTAGACATAGGTTTTTGTTTTATAGCGTCGACAAATATAATGAGTTGAACGCAGCTTCAACCACCAAAATCAACAGTGGGCGTCTCGCTAAGCAGCGATTCGGCATGCACCCTTGCTGCTTGAGTTACTTCAGAGCCACTCAGCATGGCTGCAAGTTCGTTGATTCGCTCGGTTTTATTGAGTTCAATAACTTTGGAGGTAGTAACTCCGTCTACGACTTCTTTTACCACCTTCAATTGTTGATCGCCTTTGCCGGCTATTTGAGGCAAATGACTTATCGATATGACTTGACCATGTTTGCCGAGATCGCGCAAGACATCACCCATTTTTGATGCCACTTCGCCGCTTACACCCGTGTCGATCTCGTCGAATATCAAGGTAGGCAAGGACTGTTTGCGCGCATTCACCGCCTTTAGGCAGAGCATGATTCTAGATAACTCACCCCCCGATGCCACTTTATCAATAGGCGCAAATGAACCCCCTGCATTGGTTTTTACATGAAATTGAATGCTATCCAAGCCATTGTTATTTAGTTCTTTGGATGAATTCATTTCAATTTTTAGTTGAGCATGAGGCATGCCCAAATAATTCAACATCCGATTGACCTGGTCTTCTATGTTTGACCTGCATTCTGATCGTAGGACACTCAATTCGCCAGCAAGCGCAAGAGCCTCTCGCTCCAATTGAATCCGATCAGCCTCGAGTTTCTGAATCTGTTCGCCTTGCTCATCGGCATGATTGAGCGCCTCATGCAGCCTATTGCGCTCTTGAATTAAATCGGCAAGTGTTTGAAGTCGGTATTTACTCAGCAGTCCTTGCAATTGATCTACACGTTGTTTGAGCAACTCCAGTCGCTCCTCATCAATTTGAATAGCGTCGACGTGTTTCACCAATCCTCTGTTTAACTCTTTGAGTTCTATTTGCAGGGTAACCAGCGCATCATGGGCTTTGGATAGCTCACCATCGTATGCTGCCACCTTAGATAAGGCCGATTTGGCTTGATTCAGCAGGTCAATTATATTGATATCACTTTCTTCAAGCAATTGGCCGCATAGGTCTGTTGCTTGTTTAATGGACTCCAGGTGAATAAGTGTATTCAATTCTCCTTCCAGGTTGGTCAATTCATCGGGATCAGCAAGTTGTGCTTGTTCGAGTTCCTGATACTGAAACTGAATGAAATCGATTTCACGGGAGCGCTGTTCTGCGGCCTTTTTGAGGTCTGATAGTTGCTGTCGGGTCCGATTCAGGGCTTTATAAACGCTTTGATAGCGATTCAACAGTCCCTTATCACCGTGGAAAGAGTCAACCAACTCCAGCTGCTGATTGGGATATATAAGCGATCTGGTTTGGTGCTGATTGTGTATATCTATAAGCCGATCGCCTAACTCTTTTAACACTTGTAGAACTACAGGGGTATCGTTTACAAACGCTCGCGATTTGCCACCGGGTAAAAGCTCTCTGCGAATCAAAGTTTCCTCCTGATAATCAAGATCATTCTCAGAAAAAAAATCTTCAAGACCATAAGAAGAAATCAAAAACTCAGCTTCTACGACGCATTTTTTCTCGGGAAACCTAACCACCGATAGATCTGCTCGATCGCCCAAAACCAGGGCAAGAGCATCGAGCATAATCGATTTACCAGCGCCCGTTTCGCCGGTAATTACGGTAAGGCCCTTTACAAATGGAATGTGCTGGCCATCGATTAAGGCAAAATTGTCGATTTTGAGCGAACGAAGCATGGCTTATCGGGACTTGTTTATATCGGCGTATCGAGTGAGGTTGGCCGGATCCAAAATTTTCAAAATGGCCATTACTTGTTCCTTTTCTGCCGGTGTTGCGGCGGAAAACAATCCGATCAATTCTTGCTGTTTGGCAGTAAAAAAGAGTTGCATATTAAACGATAGCGGCTGCACAGCATGCACTTTTTTGAGCAGCTCCAGGGCTCTTAGAATATTGGCTCGGCCCTCGGTGGGATTCTGCACCAATAAATCCAAACCCTGTCGGTGATAAAGGTACATAGCTTCTCTCAGTGGCTGAAATGAGGTCTGCAAAACGTTGTCAACCAACCAAAAACGGTTCCTCGGTTTTTCAGATCCCATCCAACCCGTGAATGAGGTATTCTGTGCGTTGGAGACAATCCGTTGAGCTTCATTAAAATAAGGAGTTCCACCTTGAGGACTAAACGAATCATAGTCGAGCCCGAGTATGATGTAGATATAGTACGCTACAACCGAACTTAGGTTGCTCCGAAATTGGTCGGGCGTAAACTCCAACGGGGCATTTTCCAGGTAAGCGAAGGAAAAGTCAAGGTCCTTGTGATTGAAAACCGAACTGCTGTAACCGCTGCCATAAACCGGTCGGTTGGCTGTGATTTGAATATTACCCGCAAATTGATCTGGCGGCGAGTATGACGTAATGGTAATGAGTATGGCACAATCAATTCGCTCACTTGGCTGAAACTTATCGTTGGTCCATGATCTGTTGTTAACAAACTCGCTCAGCGTGGTTTCCAGCGTTTTAAATATTCGTTTGTTGCTGAATTGAACCTGGTCGGCATTCACCGTCACCGAACACTTCAGCTCTTGACCATAGACCACAGAAGAAACAAAACAAGCTAGGAGCAATAAGTATGACCTCATGAGCGATTATTTGCGTGCAGCAATTTACACAAGACATCTACAATGTCGGATGCAACTTGACTCTTATCTTTCAACTGACCTTCGAGGATGTTATTGTGTCTGTCGATCAAAGTTACCTTATTGGAATCAACCCCAAAGCCAGCACCTTTGTCATTGAGGGAATTGAGAACAATAAGATCTAAATTTTTCCTTTCCAATTTGGCCTTTGCATGGGCTAACTCGTTGTTGGTCTCTAAGGCAAATCCAATGAGTATTTGGTCTTTTTTTCGTTGGCCCAGATCGGCGAGGATATCTTCCGTTGGTTCCAATTCAATAGTCATGGAGGCATCGTTTTTTTTAATCTTGTGAGAGGCAGTCGCAACCGGTCTGAAATCGGCAACGGCCGCAGCGAGTATGGCGGCGTTGACCCGTTCGAATTTCGCTAAGCACTCGGTGTGCATCTCGCGGGCCGATTCAACGCTTATCACCTCAATTAACGGGTGATTCAATTCGATAGAAGTAGGCCCTGTAACCAGAATCACATGAGCACCCCGATCTGCCAGATCTCGGGCGATGGCATAACCCATTTTTCCGGTAGAATAGTTTGAAATAAACCTCACCGGATCAATTTTTTCGCGGGTGGGACCGGCCGTTAACAGAACAGACACACCCCGCAGTTGATGCTCCCTTGAAACCCACTTTAACAAATTATCGATCACGTCTTCGGGTTCCAGCATTCGGCCGGGACCCACCAAGCCACTCGCCAATTCTCCAGCTGGCGACTCAAACACACGTAGGCCAAAGGACTTGGCTTTGGATAAATTTTCTGCTGTTGACGGGTGTTGGTACATATCCAGATCCATGGCTGGAGCCAAGAAAACAGGGCATTTGGCACTCAGGTAAACGGCGGTAAGCAAATTGTCGCACTGCCCGTGAACCAGCTTGTAAAGGGTATTGGCACTGAGAGGCGCAATAAGGAGGTAGTCAGCCCATAAACCAAGTTCGACGTGATTGGTCCACTCTCCTGTTTCAGGATCGGCAACAAAGGTCGAGTAAACTGGATTTTTACTAAGCGTAGAAAGGGTAAGCGGAGTAACGAATTGTAAGGCATCACTGGTACAAACCACCTTTACTTCGGCACCTTCTTTTACGAGCAATCGAACAATGAGTGCTGATTTGTACGCGGCAATACTTCCGGTTACTCCGAGTATGATTTTTTTACCTCTCAGGCTCATGGGGTTGGGTTGTTTAGCTGAGCAAACCAATAGTGCATCGTGGCTGAATGAAGAATGAACTTAATGTGTTCAAATATACGCAAAGAAAAAGGGCTTCCTCCTGTAGAGAAAGCCCCTTTGCATGTGATTCAATTTTATTTGGCGGTTTCTTCGCCCGTTTTTCTGAAATATACTTTACCGTTGGCAAATTCATCAATAGCGATAGCAACGGGCTTAGGCATCTTTTCGTAATGCTTGGAGATTTCTATTTGTTCGCGGTTTTCAAAAATCTCTTCGAGATTGTCGGTGTGCGAGGCAAATTCTTGGAGCTTCGCGCTCAATTCTTCTTTGATCTCCTGACTAATCTGGTTCGCGCGCTTGGCAATAATGAATGCAGACTCGTAAATGTTTCCGGTTGAATGTTCTAAAACGACCGTATCGCGGGTAACAGTAGTGCGCGCGGCACTTGAATTTTTGAAGCTCATATTAGTTATGAAGGTTGTTTAACGGTTTGTAACAAAGATTGAGTGGATTTAAATATGTCTTCAACCACAGCTGAGCGATCGCTTTTGCTGTATTTGTCGATGTATCTTTGGTAAGCTTTTACGGTTTGCTCAAGTCTTTCTTTTTGCTTGGACTCGACGCTATTTTTAGCCATTTTGTAGTGAGATTCAACCAACATGAAGAGAATATTCTCTTCGTATTTCGTGTTGGGAAAATCTCTAAGACAATTTTCCAATGTGAGTACCGCTGCATTATAACGCTCGGTTTGATGGTAGAGTTTAGCTATCTCAAAGCTTTTGCGCTCCAATTTCTCTTGCAAGCGGATCATCATCTGGTTGATGGTATCGCGCTTTTTGCTGTCGGGATATCTGTTCAAGAAAAGCTGAAAGTCGGTGATAGCCAATCGGGTATCCGTCTGATCCAGAGAGTATTTAGGCGAAGTATTGTACGTACACATGGCCGATAGAAAGGCACAATCTTCAGAGTACTCGCTTTTGGGGAAAGTTTTAACGAAATTTTTTAGGTACGCCGCTGCAGTGGGGTAATCCTCCAATTGATAATGCGACATAGCGAAGTAGTAATACACCAATTCGGCCTTGGCTGTACCGCGGTAGGCAGGGATTAAGTCCTCTAACAAGGGTAGAGACAGACCGTATTTACCTTCCTTGTAATATTCAACAGCCTTATTGAATCTGAGCTCCGCATCGGGACTTTTGAGAAGGCGGTTGTAACCCGAACAGGCGGAAAGCAGGGCAGCGAGAAAGAAAACAAATAAGTTCCTCAAAAACATCGCGCAAATTTAAGATTAAAAACTAGGTTTTCATACAAACAATTTGCCAAAGATTTTATTGTGATGGAAATGGGATTCGCTTAAAAGAATATTTTTGCAGCTCATTCAAGAACAAACGAGATAATCGGTACACATGGATATTTTTGAGAAAATCAAGAAGAACAGAGGGCCTTTAGGACAGCATGCGAAAGAATCGCACGGATATTTCACCTTTCCCAAGCTAGAAGGTGAGATTGGCAACAAAATGACTTTCAGAGGCAAAGAATGCATTGTTTGGAGCTTGAACAACTACATCGGGCTAGCCAATCATCCTGAAATTCGCAAGGCAGACGCAGATGCGGCGGCTGAATGGGGTATGGCTTATCCCATGGGCGCAAGGATGATGAGCGGACAGACCAAGTACCATGAGCAGTTGGAGCGCGAACTAGCGGAGTTTATGCAAAAGGAAGACACCATCCTCCTCAATTTTGGTTATCAAGGAATGGTTTCGGCCATTGACAGTTTGGTTGACCGCAACGATGTTATTGTGTACGACAGTGAGTCGCACGCCTGCATCTTAGACGGTATGCGTCTTCACCTTGGCAAGCGTTTTGTGTTCAAACACAACGATATTGAAGATTTGAAAAAACAATTGGGTCGTGCCGAGCGCTTGGTAGAAGGAACTAATGGAGGGATTCTAGTAATCACCGAAGGGGTTTTTGGCATGGCCGGTGACCAAGGTAAGCTGAAGGAAATTGTTGCTTTAAAATCGGAGCATAACTTCCGACTGTTTGTTGATGATGCACATGGATTTGGTACCATGGGCGAGCACGGCCGCGGGGCGGGTGAAGCGCAGGGTGTGCAAGACGGTATCGATGTATACTTCGGCACATTTGCCAAAGCCATGGCCTCAGTGGGTGGTTTTATCGCTGCCGATGAGCAGGTGATTGAATACCTCCGTTACAACATGCGCTCACAAATCTTCGCAAAATCTCTCCCGATGCCAATCGTGATTGGTGCCCTCAAACGCCTAGAGTTGCTGCGCAATAAGCCCGAACTTAGAGAGAAACTTTGGACTATTGTCAACGCATTGCAATCGGGGTTAAGGGAAGCTGGATTCGATATTGGGGTTACCAATTCGCCTGTTACGCCCGTGTTTTTGAAAGGAACCTTGGGGGAGGCGACCAATGTAACTTTGGATCTGCGCGAGAACTACAACATCTTCTGCTCTATTGTGGTATATCCTGTGGTTCCCAAGGATGTGATCATGCTAAGGTTAATTCCAACCGCAGTTCACACGATGGAGGACGTTCAGTACACGATTGACACCTTTAAAAAGGTACAAACTAAGCTTAAGGCAGGTGAATATCACGCCGAAAAAATTGTTAGCTGGAGCTGAGCTTTTAAGAATCTCAAAACAAAAGTCGCTGGATAAGCGGCTTTTTTTATGTCTGAACGGTTGGTAAGAATACCATAATGAACAATTAACAGTTTTTCTTATCAGATTTGAAAAAAGCTATATTAGGGCAACCAAAAACAAAACTCGATGAAAAAACTTTTACTAAGTGCATTTGGAGTTGTGATACTTGGCGCCTTGGCTAACGCGCAAGTAATCTTCAACGT
>DASUEB010000066.1:0-8950 GCA_036275295.1 Luteibaculaceae bacterium
TGAAATTATTGCGGAATGCGGTTACCCCATTTCCAATTGCAGTAAGTCGAAGCGTGTCGCCGCATAGTAAATCAACGAAATTGGCGCTGGCTTTAACAGTGCATTGGGATTTTAGTGTCGAACTGACTGATAAACACAGCAAAAGGGCTATACATGAATACCAAGCTCTCATTGTGCTGTATTATTAACGGTTATGTCTGAAATGATCAGGTAGTCCAAAACGCGCTGCCCCGGTATATCAAGCCACTTCACATGCACCCTAAGGCCATTATTCAACCCCACGGCACATTCGCCCTCTATGGTTTCGTTTGGTTTAAGTTCAAACTGGCGCAAGCGATCCTGCTTAGTGTGATCGCAATTGCTGCACTTTCCATTGTAATACGTATCGGTGTATAATCGAACTGTTTTTTGAACGTTGGTGGTATTTCGAAGTCGGATTGAAATATTCTGAGCATGGTAACCCTCAGATGCTATATGACAATCGGTATAACGAGTCTCAATACGGACACCATCTTTCTCCGCGTAGAATTGCCAATCTTTCGACGTAGTTACTTTATGCTGCGTCCAGCCTGTTAGAGAAATGAACGCGCTTAGAACTAGGGTTAAGGTATGTTTCATAGAGCAAATAGGGTCGGTAAAGTTACCTAGTAGACCCCTTTACTTACCATTTGGTTGCCATTGTATATGTATTAGTTATTTTAGTAGGAATGAAGGATGGAGTGTTTGTAAAATAATGATAATCAAAAGATTGTTAATTTTTTAGGGGTTTTTGAAATCCGATTGCGTGCTAATTTGTACCGCTTTCAAGACCCCGAGCTCATACTCAATCAATCAAATTCACTCTTCCCCGGTACTCTTTTTTCTTGGCACTATACCTCGACCTCACCCGAATCAGGTACATATAGGTGTCCGACTTAGCGATTTCACCTTGGTAGGTACCATCCCAGGGTTCGTAGGGGTTGGTAGAGTAGAACAGTCTTTCTCCCCATCGGTTGAAGATGCTCATTTCGTAAGCCTCTGGTTTTTCCCCCAGGTGAATGGGTAGGAACACGTCGTTAACGCCGTCGCCGTTTGGAGTGAAAGCGCTGGGTATGAACGATTCGGTGACGCCGTTGATGCGTATAATGGCCGCTGTGCTGTCGGTACATCCAAAGCGTGTAGTTACCTTGAGGTCTGCGCGATAGGTCCCCGAGTCTTGTTCGGGGAACAGGAAGGAAGGATCGCTCAACATGGAAGTGCCCAGGGTATCTGCGCTGATGGTTCTAAAGGTCCACTGATTGGTATCGTTGAGGGTACTCAGGTTGAAAAACCGCAGCTCAGGTTCGAGGATGGTGGTAGGCTGGGGCGACCAGTTGAAGGCCGCTGTTGGCAAGGGGTGCACCACCAAGAAGTTATTGATGGTGGTGTCGTTGGAGCAGCCCTGAGCGGAGGTGACGCTCAGGGTAACGCTGTAAGCGCCGGCATCGGGGTAGGTGTGTGCAGCGGGCTGCGCAGCACCGCTGCCGCTCAGCTGGGTACCGTCGCCAAAATCCCAGCGGTAGGATCCATTAAATCGAGGATCGGTCAGGTTAATCAGCTGGGTGATCAGCGGCGGACAGGAAGCGCTGTCGCTGGCAGCGATGATGGGAATGGGAATGGGGTTTACATCGATCACGGCGCGGCCGGAAAGTTGTTGAGCTCGACATCCAAAGCGGTCGTAGAGCCGCAAGGGGGTGTAGATCGAACTATCGGTAGGCATGACCGTATGGGTGTCGATGGCGCTCAGTGCCGATAGGCTGTCGGTGGTGCGAAGTCCGCTGATGCGGTTAAACTGTTCGTATACCAAGCTGTAAGGGGCTGAAGCGGGAGCGCTTTGGGTGAAGTTAAAACGCAGATCGGTGGCCTGAGATCGGCAAATGCCGGTATCGCCGCTCATTATGCCAATGGGCAGCTGATTGACCATGACCGATGCACTGGGCGGATTGGTACCGTAGGTGGTAATACAGCTTCGGTTGTTGGCCGAGCTCACGGTGGCATCGGTGATCGAGTCGATAAAGAAGGTGGTGGATACCTCGGGGATGTAAGGGAAGCTCACTGCGCCTTGCGGCTGATTGAGCCGCACGTATCGCTGGTTCTGATTGTCGCGGTAGTAGAGGTTAAGGCCGGCAAAACCGCTCAGGGTAAAGCTGGGCCCTGAGCTCTCGCCGCGGCATACCTGCGGATCGATGATGGCAATACTGGCCGTAGGCAGGGCGCGAACCACCACGGTGGCTACCCCGCTGGTTGTTCCCACACACGCCGCCGGGGTGTTGTCCACTACCGATGTAAGGGTGTACTGATGGGTTCCCACCGTGGTGGGTGTTACCAGCGGCGAGAAGGTTCCGGCGCGGCCTTGCACAAAGGAGTTGAAAGATGCCGATGCGTAATTGGCGCGCAGCACACTGTCGCCGCTCATCACAATGGGTAGGTTGATGCTCTGACCCAAACACAGGGTGAAATTACCCGATATGCTCGCCGTAGGAGTAGGGTGCACAAAAACCTGAACGGGGGCCGAGACCCACGAGCCGGAACAAGGAGTGGGAAGGGTGGCATCGAAAATGCCTGCATCAACAGAATAGGTTACCACGCCTTGGTTAACGGCAGGAAGCACTTTGGTACTAAAAACCCCTATTCCACTGATGTTGCGGGTGGTCCCATCGCTGCCCCTGAGTACAAATTGAACCGGCCCATTTCCGGTAATAGCTATATTAATAGTGGCTGAGTCACCCTGACAAACGTGTGATGAATTAGAGATGGCAACCGTGGGAAGAGGCCTAAATCGAATCCGCGTTCCCGCTCTTGCATTAATGCAACGAGCTGCTAGATTGACCAATCCGCTGCTATTGGCATCGGCAACAACCGGGCAAATGAAATAAACCGAGTCAGTTTGCATGCCTGATACAAAGTTAAACTCAGGAGTTCCGTTGAACTGGATCACCTGAGCCAACGGATTGTTTGGATTACGCGTTAGAATGTAACTGATGGTGTCATTTCCATCAAAAACAAAGTTGCCCCGATGAGTTGCCCGCGCTGTTTGACCTACACAAAAATCGAGAATGGGATCACTGGGCCCTGCAGTCATATCCCCTGCAAAAGACACACACGGACAGGTAAAGCTTCCCCTCACCCGTGTGTCCCGGCATTGATTTTTGTCGGTTACCGAGAAATCGTAAGAATTACCAGAATCAATTACTGGGCTGGTAAAAGTAAGTCCAGTTGGTGCATTATTTACGGCATAGCTGGCTGTGTCGCCACCGCTTATTTGGAATCGAACTTGGTATCCCTCATTGGTTGACGTACATAAGATGGATACTTGTGAGGTATCGGGAAATCCGACTACCACGGTTGAGAAGGTCTTATTCAGGCTTTGCTGACAGCCATTGGTGTCGGCAATGGCCGTTAAAGTGTAGCTCAGGATTCCAACTGACTGCGCGGGAACTCGATAAGTGTTTCGGCCAGGACTCAGGCGGCCCAGAACTAACCCATTACTAAAGCTAATGCGATAGTCCTCAAGTCCAGAGGTGAAATTAAACACCATCACCGCAGTATCGCCAATACAGTATTGAGGTTGAAGAAAAGTAGGCACCACATCTGGAATTTGCCCAAAATAAACCGGCTGACCCGCACTGACAGACAAACATCCATCGGGATTGTTCAGGTCAACCAGCAGCGGATCTGTGGCACTTGCATTCCCGATAACCCGACTGATATAGTATCGGGTATTATACATTAACCCAGGTACACTGTCGAAGTAGAACGACGTGCTGGTTTTATTTATGGCAAATATGGTTCCCAAACTTCTGCCTGCACCGTCGTGCAAGATGTAGTTGATTACGTCATTGCCATCTAAAACGGCGTCAGCATTCGGACTTGCTGTAGCGGGTTGGTTTCCGCAAATAGTCAACAACCCAGTTGGCATCGTACCCGCATCGGTGATGCAATCACAAATTTTAATGCCGCTTACCGTCGACAGCGGTTGGCAGTTGTTGTTGTCGTTCAGGACATAATTGTACGTGTTTCCTGAGTTGATGGGTGGTCCAACATACACATTACTCGCTACAGGTATTCCATTTACAGTGTACGAAGAGGTATTTCCACCACTTAATTTCATGTAAACGCGGTATTGCAAGTTGCTCGCTGTACAAGCAATAGAATCTACACTCAAACGGGGTGGCGTTAATACGTCAACCGGGGCGGTTCGAGGCGTGCTCAATGAACAGGTGGGATTGTTGGTGTCGGTAATTTCTAGAATGGTGAAAGTTCCGTCGGCATTGGGATTAATGGGTATACTGTCTGAGTTATTGATGTTGCTGACCTGACTAATAACCGATCCAATTTGATACTTGATGGTAAAAGGACCATTGCCATTGACGGTTATGGGTACATTGGTTCCCGTGCCCTGACAGAACGGGGGAATGGTTCCTATGGTAACGCTTGGAGCAGGTAGTACATTAACCCTTACCATTGCGGTATCGCTCGGGCAAGGAGCGGCTGGGGTTACAACATATGAATACGATTTTTGACCGACCCCAGCCGCTGTCAAGTTCAGGATCCCGCTGGAAGCGCTGATGCCCATTCCCGACCAACGACCCGAAGGGTGCGGATTTGCAATTAGCTGTGTTAAATTCGGATTGGTACCGTTGGAGCAAATGTCTAATTGATTATCGGGACCGGCCGATAAGGGCGAGTTGATACTCACAGAAATTCGGGCGGAATCCGAAGGACATCCCTCTCGTTCAATGATGTAAGTGTAATTACCCGCCTGATCGGTAGCCGGATTAAGCGGTGGAGTGTAGCTGGAGTTACTTGGATTCAGCCACCTTCCGCCAGGTTGAGCCGTGGGGCCCAATAGGGCAAAGAGGTCTACTGGTGATCCACTCGAACACGATACCTGAGTGGCATTGTTGCCGGCTTGGGGGGGTTGCGTGTAAACAATGGTTTGGGTGAATTGCTTGTTGCAATTGGCGTCGTTGGCAGCACTAACCGTCAAGGTAAACGCGGTGGTGGCACTTACAGTTGCGCTTGTAGAACCTTGATTGGGGTTGGTAACGGGACCTGTCCAACTGAAGTTGTAATTCGCCCCGGGATTTAAGGAAGTAAATGTGAAGTTAACAACCCCAGTTCCGCAAACCGAGTCGCGGTCAACCGTAAGGGTGCCATCTACCTTATCGGGACCTGTGATGACAAAAGTCTTTACAATGGGTATGCCACAAGTTCCTTCTGCAGGGTCTACGGCGCGCACAGTGTACCGACCCGGAGGCAGAGGCCCAGAATTGATTTGACTGGTTGATACTACATTGCCAAGCGAGTCAAGCCACTGAAAGGTGTAATTATTGGGAGTTTGCGGCGGTGTTAAGGTGGCAAAACCCATGGTTGTGCATGTTCCGTTGGTTACGGCTAATACAGCATCTTGACTAATGGGTTTGATGTTGTCGAAAGACACATATTGGTTTCCGGTGGCCGACGCATCACAGCTCCAAAAGGTGAGGTAGGCGTAATTGATCGTCGGACGAAGGGTCACCGTGTATGTCTTCCATTGGCGAGCGGGTCCAGGGGCCGTTTGTCCCGCTTGATTGCTTCTCCACAGTAGGTCGGCTGCATTGGTGCTGCAATTGGCATTGTTACTGCCGTAAATGCAAAGATTGCCAGGTTGATAGCTTGGTGAATATCCTGTGAGATCAATTTCAAATGTGTACGTTTTCCCAGCTATCAATGGGCAAGTAAGGCGTTGAGTGGTTCCTTCTCCGGTAGCTAAAACTACCGATCCATTCCAAAGGCCTAAATAGGTGTTGCCGTTTGATGCAGCCATGTCATTGTATTGCATGGGGCCTGTATCGGGCGTTCCGCTTCCGCACAAAATCCATGGCGCAGGGGTAATGCCGGTGCCTGGGGTTCCTTCAAAACTCGGGTTGACAAACTGAATTTGACCCCAAATGGATGAATAAAGGAACAGCGCAAAAAGGAAGCCAAAGGCTTTTTTCATTTCATCAATTTTAGCTCAAACAATAGAAAACTATTGTGCGATGCACCTTTCACCCAATCATAACAGCGTCTAAAGCAATCGCTTGACGACAAAGTTACTATTCGGATGCCTTCGATGAATGAATATTTTTTATCGATTATTAAAAAGGAAAGTCGGATTGAATCCGACTTTCCTAATTCGATTGAAAACGTTATTAAAAGAAAAGTTTTCTAAAAGGGCTGTCGTTAGAGCTTTTCCTAGACAAGACCATTACTTCGATTATCGGATGATCGTTACCTGGCCCTCGTAGAATTTTGCGTCTCCACTGCCTTTGGGTCTAATTTTCATTACCCAAACATAGGTGTCAGGTTTAACCAATTCTCCGTTAAATCGGCCATCCCATCCTTGGGTGTGATCATAGGTTTCAAAAACCAGCTGACCCCAGCGGTTGTAGATCCTAAACTCGTAGGCATTTCGACCTTCTGTTGAGTTGTCGGTGATTACGGGGAAGAACAAATCATTGCTACCATCCCCATTTGGAGAGAACGAGGTAGGCACAAAGACCTGCATTTCAGGGCCAATGGCAATTCGATTGGTAACCGAGTCAGCGCATCCAAAGGATGTGAAGGCTTTGAGTTGAGCAACGTAAACCGCTTCCGTGTCAGGATAGGTGTGAGTGGGGTGAATTACAAATGCACTGTCGCCATCGCCAAAACGCCATTCAAAAGCAGTTGCATCAATACTTGACAAGTTTTGGAAGTCTACAATGTTTTTGACCACTGTAGGTTTGTCTGGAGCGTATGTAAAAGCCGCTGTTGGATAACCTTGCACTTGAACGGCATTGGGCAATGAATAAGTTCCCTTACAGCCGAATTGCGAAATCACGTCATAGCTGATCGTATAACTTCCCGGAGCGCCATAAGTTTGGGTCTGGTTGCCCGGTTGTGTGCTGGTCTGGCCATTTCCAAAATTCCATGTTCCTGTGAATCCTCCTGTAACGGTCACATTGGGAATAATGGTGGCTGTTACCGGTGTGCATCCGGTGTTGTTAATCACATTAAAAGCAACAGTAGGACTGTCGTATACTGAAATGGTGGCTTGTCCCGTTCCGATTCCAATACATCCATTGTTGTCTGTAATTCCAGTAATGGTGTAGTGGTTATCGCCTGAGTTGGTTGGGGTATGCGTTACATCGGTTGTTCCCAAGGTCATTTGTTCGGTGAAGGTATTCCCAAAATTATCTTGGTAGTTTACTTGAATAGGAGCTGCTCCAATGCTTGTATTGATGGAAATAAACGACGTCTCTCCCTTGCAAATGTTCCGCAGTCCGGAAATAGATGCGGACGGAAGGTCATTTACCAGAGTCACTGAGCTTCGGTTGGCATTGTTAGTGCGGCACGACGGTATTTTGTTGACGGGATCGCCACTCGCAATTATCCTTCCCAGACGGTAGGTGTTGTTGCCCCGGCTATAGCTAGCTGGGAACGAGAAGGTATTACCGGGAACGGTTACGGTGGTATCTCTACCGTTTTGATTCACCGTAACAGAGAAAGGTGCAAGTCCGGTAAGAGTTAGGTCTACAGGGAACCCAATTCCATCGCAAATGGCAGCCGGAGTGGCGATTGTCCCTGTGGGAAGAGCCACCGGAGTAATGGTGATGGTATTGCTGGGTGGTCCCGGACAATTGCCGTCGCTTACCCCCGTGATGGTGCATACCGTAGGCATGGTAATTCCGGGAATGGTTCGACCGAAAGTGAGTTGAGTATAACCGGTTCGCACATCGGTTGTGCTGCCGTAATTAAAGGTAAAATTAAACGGTGGGGTTCCCTGTAGAACGGCGTTTACCTGAAGTGCACCTGAGCAAATGGTGGTGTCATTGGTCACTATACGCACTACGGGTGCTACATTCACGCTGATCAAAACTTGACCTACCGCGGCATTGGAGCATCCGTTGTTGTCGACTACCGATATGAGTCTGTAAATTGTCGAATCTAGTGGGCTAACACTAACAGAGCCGGTTGTGCCCGCCAAAGTTGCCACCGTTGGGGTAACCTGATTTACCGTGTCGTAAGTGACGGTAAATGGTGCTGCACCGGTGAAGTTGAAGTTGAGCGGTGTGCTCTGGAACTGGCATATGGTGTTGTTTCCAGACATGGTGGCCGTTGGCAGGGCATTGAAACGAATCCGGCTTGAGTTGCTGAATACAAAGCACGCATCGGAGGAGTTAACCGTTCCTCCCCCTAAGTCGTTACCGTAAATGGCGGTCACAAAATAGGTTTGACCCAGATTCAAACCAAATTGAGGAATAGTATTTGAATTAACGGTCTTTACGGCTGAGGCCAGCGGATTTCCGGGATTGGTGTGAACAACGTATTGCACCGCGTCATTGGCGTCGAGGACTGCTCCTGTTTGAGCTGGAATGGTAAGTGGCGATCCGTCACAGGCTTGCACCAAGTTGTTGTTCAAGGTACCGGCCTGAGTGATACACGGACACGTGTAATTGTCGGTTATGGTCACGGGTCCACACGCATTGGCATCGTCTATGGCCACGCTAAAGTTGGTGTTGTTGCTTATGGGTGTTGAGGTGTACACGTATCTTCCGTTGGCAGCTTGGCTAATGGAACCCAAAGATGCCGGAACAGCCGCATAACTGTTCGGATCCCCTCCATCAAACTCCATGGTTAAGGTGTAAGCAGTTGCCGTATTGTTGCAAACGCGAGTAAGCGTTGCTGGATACAAGGTGGGGGCGGCATTCACAGTTACCCTTTGCGCTATTCCGTTCGGACTGGTATTGTCGCAGTAGCGGTCTCTGATGCGAACCAACATATAATCGGTGGTCTGCCCTGGGGTCACCAGTTTGCTGTCGGTGGCGCTGAGGGCATTATAAGTTGTATTGCTTGTCCCGTCACTCACTTCAGCCGTGAATGGACCGATACCCGAGAATGTAAACTGAAGGGCTGATGAAGACCC
>DASUEB010000067.1:0-6631 GCA_036275295.1 Luteibaculaceae bacterium
GATCAGGATCATGTTTTTTAAGAAAAATAAAATATTCTTCACGGCTCTTCTTAGCGTATCAGCGATTACCAGCACCTTTGCTGGTAATCCTGACCGCGCTGGTTCGGCTGGTGGTGCCCAACTTTTAATTAACCCTTGGGCTAAGAGCTCAGGCTTGGCAAACTCTGGGACCGCTTCTATCACAGGTGCAGAAGCCATTTGGCAGAACGTAGCTGGCCTTGCTTTCACGAAAAAGACGGAATTGATATTCAATTCATGTAATTATCTTGGCGGTGCTGGCCTTAGCTATAATGCGATCGGCTTCTCACAAAAAGTAGGTGAGTCGGGTGTCTTGGGAGTTTCTGTTCAAACACTAGGCTTTGGTGATGTAGAAATTACCACCAACGATGTTCCTGATGGTGGGGTAGGTACCTATCGCCTGTCTTATTCAAACATCGGCGTATCGTATGCCAAAGCATTTTCGAACAGTATCTACGGTGGTATTACTTTCCGACTCATTTCAGAGCGTTCTGCAAATATCGGAATGTCTGGTATCGCATTTGATGCAGGTATTCGCTACATCACTGGCAAAAAAGAAAACGTTCGTTTTGGCATAGCACTCAGAAATGTAGGCCCCCCGATTAGCTACAAAGGCGACGGTCTTGCCGTTCAGTTAAAGCAGAACGGTTCTGATTACACAGTGGTTCAGCGTCCTGACAAGTTCGAGTTACCTGCCCTATTAAACATCGGTGTTTCTTACGATTTCTTGTTTACCGACAATTTTACGCTCGGTGCCAATGGTAACTACTGCTCAAACAGTTTTACCAAAGATCAGATCTCATTCGGTTTGGATCTGAAAATCAAAGAACGCGTTTCTCTTCGCGGTGGTTACATGACTGAGGCGCAGGGTAAGTCAACCTTCTTTGATGGTCAAACCAACGTATGGACCGGTGTTGCTGGTGGTTTTTCAGTGTATTTCCCACTGGGAGAATCCGGAACCATTTCGCTTGATTACTCTTACCGTCCCACAGTACAGTTCAATGGCATCCACTCGATCGGAGCTAGGATAAATCTGTAATATTTATTATATTTGTACTTCAAGAGAATCTCCGTAGGGGGTTCTCTTGTCGTTTTTACCAATTTGTAAGCGTATGTCTGTTAGTTACTACACCGCAGAAGGTTTGAAGAATTTGCAAGATGAATTGCAGCACTTAAAGTCGGTTGAGAGGCCCAAAATTTCAGCGCAAATAGCTGAGGCAAGAGATAAAGGCGATCTATCGGAGAATGCAGAATACGATGCGGCTAAAGAAGCGCAAGGGTTGCTTGAGATGCGCATCGCCAAAATGGAAGAGCTCATTGCCAACGCCCGACTCATTGACGAAGCGCAGGTGGATACTTCCAAGGTTTTCATCCTGTCGAAAGTCAAAATCAAAAATATATCCAACGGTGCAACCATGGCCTACACCTTGGTTGCCGAGAATGAGGCGGATCTCAAAGCCGGTAAAATTTCCATCGATTCACCCATCGGTAAAGGCTTGGTTGGAAAGAAGGTTGGTGAGGTGGCCGAAGTTAAAGTGCCCAGTGGTACGGTTCAGTTTGAAATTCTCGAAATTACTCGATAATGGCCAGCATTTTTTCTCGTATTGTTTCAGGCGAAATACCCTGCCATAAAATTGACGAGGACGATGAATTTCTTGCCTTTTTGGATGTTATGCCTTTGGTTCAAGGCCATGTATTGGTTATTCCCAAGGTAGAGATTGATTATATTTTTGACATCGACGATCATAAACTGGGTAGAATGATGGCATTCGCGAAGAAAATTGCAGCAGCCCAGCGTAAATCCATACCCTGCAAGCGTATTGGGGTTTCGGTTATCGGATTGGAAGTACCTCACGCTCATATCCACCTGGTGCCCATGAACGATGCCAACGATGTAAATTTCACGCGGGCTAAGTTACAAGTGGATGCCGACAGGTTGCGTGAAATGGCAGCTTTAATCAGAGAAAATTTGTAACCGTTCTCAGCTTTTCTTGGCTGAGCTCCCAATTATTTTATCGGGATTTTCTTTCAAAAAACTGGCCCATGAGTTGGATTTGCTGGCTATTCCGGGCTTTGATGTTTTGTAATAATGGCACATGGCGGCGGCAAGTCCGTCTGTTGCGTCGGTGTACTGGGGTAGTTCGTCAAAACCAAGTGCCTTTTGCAACATAAAAGCCACCTGTTCTTTGCTGGCAGCTCCCTTCCCCGTGATGCTCTGTTTAATTTTTCGCGGTTCGTATTCTACTACAGGTAAGTCTCGATACAACGCAGCTGCCATAGCAACCCCCTGAGCTCTTCCCAGTTTGAGCATACTCTGCACATTCTTGCCGAAAAAGGGCGCTTCAATGGCTATTTCATCGGGCTTGAATTCGTCAATTAATCCCAAGGTGCGTTCAAAGATCCGCCTGAGCCTGATGTGATGATCCGTAAATTTGTCCAGTTTGATAACCCCCAATGTGACAAGGGAGGGTTTGTTGCCTATGATTTTTATGATGCCGTATCCCATAACAATAGTACCCGGATCAATACCTAGAATTATTCGCTCTTGGACACCCTTACTTTGAGCTTGATCTCTCATCTTTGCGAAGGTATGACCTTTGCGTGCAATGACTGATTTGTTTGTCCATTTTTTTACTGGCGCTATGTGGGCTTGTACTTCGGTCTATGCCCTGCTGGAGATTTGGGCTATCCTTAAACTGAAGGCGATTACTGAACAATGGAATCATGTTCCTCAAGTAAGCCAATCTGCCGAGCCAATAACTGTGGTGGTTGCCGTGCGCAACGGCGCTGCCGATTTAGAGGAATTTTTGATGGCGCTGCGCCAGCAAAGCACATTACATTTTCATCTCATTTTGGTCGACGACAACAGCAGCGATGACACTTGGTATAGGCTTCAAGGCGCCGATTATCCGCCATGTTTATCGGTGGAGTTGATGCAGAATCGGAGTCGAGGGAAAAAAACGGCCATTATGCAGGCCATCGCTAGCTGCAAGACCAGTTATTTTCTGCTGACGGATATCGATTGTTTACCAGGACCGAATTGGGTTGCAGGTGTACAGGATCATTTGGAACAGCTTCAGCCCTCAGCTCTTGTACTGCCTGTTTGGATAAACGGTGATAGTGGGGTGTTTGCGAAAATACAGGAATTGGAATTTGCAGGGCTTACAGGAGCTACGTTTTGTTTGACGACGGATCCTTTAATGGCCAATGGAGCCAATCTTGCCGTCCGCACGCGAGATTTTAATCGGGTTGATCCGTACCAGGGCAATGAACATATTCCAACCGGTGATGACATCTTTCTAATACAAGCTTTCAGGGCCAATGGACTAACTCTATATTCTAAAGCCACAGCCTCTGTGGTCATGAAAACCAAGCCGGTGCATACCTTTCGCGCTTTTCTGGCTCAGCGGGTGCGTTGGGGGTCTAAAACAATACACTATCGCGATTACCGTCCTTTGGCCCTTGCTGTATTGGTTTTAATGGTCAATGCCTTCCCTTGGGTCGCATGGCTTATCGACCCAAACCTGGCCGCGGTGAACCTGGCCATAGTTGTTGTTTTGCACATGATATGGATGGCTGCCGCAACGCGGGCCTTTCGCCGCAAATTGTCACCCATCTGGTTAATGCCGGCAGCATTATTTCATTTGATGTATGTGCCCGTTACAGCCGTGTTTGGCTTGCTTAAAAATGTAAGTTTGTATCGATCGTGAAAAAGGGAATCATTCTGGCGTTATTCAAGAGGCCTTCATCGGCAATTGGGGTGTTGATCATTCTGATCGCTGCGGCCATTGCAGTGGCTGGAGCCAACATTCGCCCAGACGCCACTATCGACGCCAATGAACAGTGCATTGAAATTGCTAAGATCAGGCCTTTTTCAACCAAAAAGTTTTTGGTGCCCCCCCAACAAGTTGCCGATTCATCGAACGTATGGACGAGACTTTTCTTTGGGGGAGCTCCGGGAGGTAGAACCGCCATTCCATTCGATACCATCTATATCCGCGAAGGTTATCTGTTCTACACGGCCCAACGTATTAAGAACGAAAGAGGTCAAGACCTAAGTTCGTACCGGAAAGTAGATATTGAACCGTTCTTGTCTTTTTTTCAAGGCGAGGTTGTGCGCAGAGACGGTGAGGTCTATTTGGTGAAGGATAACAAGGAATGGCTGCTCAATCAGCAGGAGTTTTTGTCGAAATTGTTGCGCAAACAAACCGAAACGCGCTTCTACTTACTGGGCACCGATACCTTTGGGCGGGATTTGTTGAGCAGGATGATGGGCGGAACCATTGTGTCGTTGAGTGTTGGGTTGATTGCAGTGGTAATCTCACTGCTAATAGGCATTCCCATGGGTGCAGCAGCAGGTTATTACGGAGGATGGATCGACAAGGCCATCATGTGGGTAGTAAACGTGGTGTGGAGTATACCAACCATGTTAATGGTTATTGCCATCACCTTGGCCCTGGGGAAAGGATTTACCCAAGTTTTTATCGCGGTGGGTTTCACCATGTGGGTTGAAGTAGCGCGGGTGGTGCGCGGACAGTTTATGCAACTGCGCGAGAAAGATTATGCTGTAGCGGCTCGATTAATGGGTTTTTCGGCTTGGAGGATCATGTTTAAACACCTGTTGCCAGGCGTGGTTGCTCCGCTAATCGTTATATCTGCCGGCAACTTCTCTACGGCCATTTTACTGGAAAGCGGATTGAGTTTCTTGGGTATTGGAGCACAAGTGCCCATGCCCAGTTGGGGAGGCATTATAAAAGCCCATTTCAGCTATATCACCACAGACCTTGCTTATTTGGCACTTCTTCCGGGGCTTTGCCTGAGTTTGCTCACTTTGGCGTTTATGATGGTTGGAAACGGCCTTCGCGATATACTTGATGTAAGGGCTTAATTATCCCTGCTGGTGATCTGCCGATTCAGTGGATTGTGCACTGGCCTCGGGATCCTCACGGGTTATTTTCCAGGCATTGAGGTTTACATAGTAACGCCCGTTGTTCTCATTTCCGCGCAAGTTGAATTGAACATTGACAAAATCGCCTTGTCGGAATGGATTGAGCAGGTTGACGCGATCTTTGTAGAGCTCAAGCTTGATGTCTTGTGGGTATTGCTCGTCGGTGGTTACTACAAACTCCTTTTTCTGATTGCCATTTCCGTAAACCTGGGTTTCAAAAATGACTTTGATTCTGCCTTTGAGTTCCATGATTCAATTGTTAAACGCAAGCAAGGTCATCCAAGCTTCGTTCACGCGGTTTTCATCGAGAAGCTGGGCGGCCCGTTGATGTAATTTTTCCTCTAATATAGCAGCATTATCTTGAAAAGCAATGAACAAATCACTCAGCTCGGTAAGCTTGTATTCGTTGACCGATGTCTCATCGGGCCACTTTTCCACGTTGCCCAGCTGGCCGAGATGATTGCCGGTAAGGATTTTGCTGAGGCGAATGTCGCTGGGTATGGCATCAACCCCTAAGCCGAGCGTGGTTAGAGGTTTTTCCACTTCGAACAAAGCGTCGCCGTAGCCCTTGCTGTACCAGTTTCCTCCCAAACGGGCTACTAGTTTAATCTTGTTTTGATCGATCGATTTCTGATCGCTGGAGAGCACATGGTCTTGAATGTGCATGGCTAGGATTCGACATACTACTAAGTTGCCTGCACCGCCCTGATCTCCCAGAGGAATAACCTGATCAACGGCACATTCAAATTGCACTGGACTCTCACTAACCCTAAGCGGCTTTACTTTCTCCGATGCCAGGGGGGTAAATCCAGCCTTGACAAATTCGTCGACTCCAGATGGGTATTCGGTGCTCGATAAGCTGGTTTGCTGTACCATGTCGTAACTTACCACGTTGATAACTACTTCGCGGGTGGTTAAAACATTCTCTAAGGTGTGTTTGGTGGTGTTGTCTCGAACGCGGCGAGAGGGAGAAAAAACGAGAATGGGAGGGTTAGCGCTGAAAATATTAAAAAAGCTGAACGGACTTAGGTTGGTGTTTCCCTCGCTGTCGATCGTGCTGGCTAGCGCAATGGGCCTGGGTGCAACGGCACCTTGCAGATAGGCTTGAAGAGCGGCGGTTGAAATTTGATCGGGATATATTGTTGTCATTGGTTTATATTGAGTGGGCTAAGATAATGCAAAAGGAGGGTATGCTTGTGATGAGGATTTTGACGAAAAAAACAGAAAAAAAATTGGACGAATTGAAAAAGATTGTATTTTCGCACCCTCAATTGCTGCGGATGTGGCGTAATTGGTAGCCGCGCCAGACTTAGGATCTGGTGCCGCGAGGCGTGGGGGTTCGAGTCCCTCCATCCGCACTCGATCGCTGAAGCTTCAGCGAAAGTGATCAAAACCCCGAAGAAATTCGGGGTTTTTTTATGCCCCACATCGATGGCGCGCGGTATTGTGTTTCTTAAAATGGCCAGGTAATCCCTGTTTTTGCATACTGCATTCCAATCTTATCCCACGGTTGGCCCCGAATAACGACTTGGTTTATGGTGTCCTAAAAAAACACACTTGGCCAAGTGCAAATCGCAGGATTGGTGTGTTGGATGCGCGGTTATCAGTAATCGAAAAAAAATGACTAATGGTTATTTTATGAATGTAACTAATTGATTTGAAGGG
>DASUEB010000068.1:0-6494 GCA_036275295.1 Luteibaculaceae bacterium
AAAAAGCTATATTAGGGCAACCAAAAACAAAACTCGATGAAAAAACTTTTACTAAGTGCATTTGGAGTTGTGATACTTGGCGCCCTCGCGAACGCGCAAGTTATCTTCAACGTAAAAACACCGGCGAACCTCGCGGGCAACTACCCGTTAACGGTGGCGACTGGTGGCTGGGGCACACCAGACATGAACATTGCTGCAAACGCGGTTGAAAATCAGTTGGTATTTGTTGGGCCAGATACACTGGCTTGTACAGACCCGGAGAACGGTGCGGCTTTAGCAGGCAAGATTGCGGTGTTGTATCGCGGATCTTGTGAGTTTGGTGCCAAAGCGCTCAGAGCTCAAACGGCAGGTGCCATCGCAGTAGTGATCATTAACAACTCTGGTGCCCCCGTAGCTATGGGCGCCGGTGCGCAAGGGGCCAACGTCACTATTCCAACGATTATGATTTCAACATCAGATGGCGCCTTGTTGCGCGATGAGATCATTGCTGGTAACGTGACGGCCTTTATCGGAACCAAGGTAGGTTTATTTGCCAACGACCTAGGGTATAAAGAACCTTTTGCTGTTTACCCTGGCATCGCCTCTATTCCCATTACCATGACCAAGCAGGCTGGTCAGTACGAAGTGGCTCCCGGCATTTGGGTGTACAACTTCGGAAATCAGCCGCAAACTGGTTCTGTGCGAGCATCGATCACACGTAGTGGTGGAACTGTAGTATACAACGAGTCGCAAGGCAACCTTACCCTTAATCCTGGAGACAGCATCTTTGCCTCTTTCCCTGTATACAGCCCAGCTTGGACACAGGATTTTGAGTACACCCTCTCCTACGAAATCACCAGCGGCGGCGGTGCCGACGGTTTCCCCGATGACAACAACAAAAATGCGATTTTCACCATTAACAACACCACGCATTCAGCGGTGCCCATTGACTTTGCTACCGGACTACCTGTGGCCAACACATTCATCCGTTCCGGTAATGCAGCGCCTAACAGATACTGCGCTTACATGAGAGACACAACTGGCAGCCAGCAGCGCCTGAAAGGCTTCAGCTTCGCTCTCACGCCCAACACCGGCTTGGAGCTAACCAACGAATTTATTGAAATTGAAATGTACGAGTGGAACGACGTTTTCACCGACATCAATGATGCCACTTTTACCGACCTCAATCCAATAGCCTTCGCAGAATACAGCTACACCGAAAACCTAGCAAACGTATCGGTTTACGCACCTACAAGCGATAATATTGTACTTCAAAAAGGTCAACGCTATTTAGCTTGCTTAAAGCAGCTAACCGATAACTACTTCATCGGATTTAACAACGGACGCGACTATAACGCTACCATCGATCGCTATTTGGAGCCCGTTTCGATTGTAGAATCAGGTGGAACATTCTTCTCAGCAGGTTTCGGAACAAACACCACATTTGCCATGGGTATCCATACAGAGCCATTGAACGTTGGTATCAACGACAACACCTCTACCCTAGTTTCAGGTGCGGCGTACCCAGTGCCTGCTGCAAAGGTGATCAACATTCCGCTTGGTGCGAAGAAAGAAGTTTCTAACGTGATCGTTTTCGATCAACTTGGAAGAAAAACAATCGAGACCACTGGAACCATGGCCGGTAATCTTCTTGAAGTTAACGTAGAAGGTCTTGCTGACGGACAATACACTTTCAATGTGATATTCTCTGATAACACCTCAAACACCTTTAAGGTGATCATCAGAAAATAATACAATCACCAACTACCATTAGAAAAGGCCGCAATAGCGGCCTTTTTTTTATTCCAACAGATCCAGATCAAAACAAGAAAGTATTTTTAACCAAGCAAGCTCATTCGATCTGAGAAGTCAATGCCATCTTTCCTGCTGAAGAAACTCCAATGCCCTTAAAACCAGATTCAAGGTACCCCGCAGGCGCTAGGTGCAATACCATGCCACTCCAAAAGCACTGGCCTTAAAATTTATTAACGACCATGCCTTGCAGCAATTATCCGATATTGACTTGCTCAGAAATTTATTGAGAACAAAAAACCGAAATTCTAAGAATGGAAAGACCAAGCTAATACTTGTCCTCAGTTCAATCCCTGTTCGGCTAATATTTTATACAAAAATTGACTGTGTTTTTCACTAACGGGAACCAAAGGAAGGCGGGTATGGTTAGAGCAAATGTTCAAAAAATGAAGGACCTCTTTAACGCCGGCAGGATTACCCTCGGTAAACAAGGCGGAATACAGATCGAATAAACGGTGGTGAATGGGTAGGGCTTTGCTGAAATCTCCGTTTAAGGCGTGGCGAACGAGCGATGAGAACTCGCGTGGAAAAGCATTTCCGATCACTGAGATTACGCCGTGACAGCCTGTAGCTAGCAATGGAAGAGTAATTCCATCGTCGCCTGAAATAACCAGAAATGATTCTGGCGCCTCACGAACCACTTGCATAATTTGCATTACATCGCCGCTTGCTTCTTTGATGGCCACCGCATTGGGGCAATTCTGAGCAATACGAATGGTGGTGGAAACCTGCATGTTGCTTCCGGTTCTGCCCGGAACATTGTAAAGAATGACGGGCAGCGGGCTCGCCTCACAAACCGCCTGAAAATGCTGAAAGATCCCTTCTTGAGACGGTTTGTTGTAGTAAGGACTCACACTCAAAATGGCATCAACTCCAGCAGTATTCAGGGTGCTCAATTTTTTAACAATTGAAGCGGTATTGTTACCGCCAACCCCATAAACAATGGGTTTCCTTCCTTTGTTTACTTCTACCACAAATTGAAGCACATCTTGCTTTTCCTCCTCCGACAAAGTGACATTCTCACCAGTAGTCCCTTGCACCACCAAATAGTCGACTTCCCCCTGAATCAGGTAATTCGTCAACTTCTCTAGTCCTTTGTAATCAATTTTCCCATCGGTTTGAAAAGGTGTTATCATGGCAACACCGAGTCCGGATAGCTTATTTTTCATTTTCTGATATGAGCGTTAAATAATGTAATACTTGTAT
This sequence comes from Luteibaculaceae bacterium, assembly GCA_036275295.1. Classification (GTDB taxonomy): domain Bacteria; phylum Bacteroidota; class Bacteroidia; order Flavobacteriales_D; family Luteibaculaceae; genus DASUEB01. The sequence goes on from DASUEB010000068.1 coordinate 2,998, forward strand.
AGTGTAATCTTTTGCTGAGCGGTACTGTACCATCAAATCGTAGAAATGTTCATTTTCCAATTCAAAAGAACCCACTTTAAATCCGGCCTTGACCATAGAGCATATTTTCCTGAGGGGGTAGATATCGTTTTTGGTTAGATCAATCAATAAATCGTATTCTTTCTCCAGGATGGACTTCAGGTTGGTACTGTTTTTTTTGGGCCGATAAAACCAGTTGTAATCAACGGTATTGATGAGCTTGAGGCGCTCGTTGGCTTTTACAAATTCGGGTTGTTTTTTGCCCTTGAACCAACCTACCGCGTCAATTTTAACCTCTTTATTTTTGGTCTCCAATTCATTGCATAATTTGCGGAATTCGAGGTAGAGGTTTTTCTCTGTTACATTGACCAACACGGCCACTTTGAGGGCGTCGCGCAGGTTAACCGACTTCACTTTTCGCGGCTCATTCAAGTGCCGTTTGATCTGTCGATCGGCTATGGTTTTTTTAATGCTGCGTATCACGACAAATCCATTAGTTGTTTGAATTCACTTTCCGACACCAAGGCTACCCCAAGTGCCTTTGCCTTTTCCAATTTCGTCGGACCAACTCCTGAGCCCGCCAACAGGTAATTGACGTTTTTCGAGACCCCACTTTTTACCTCACCGCCATTGCGCTCAATGATGGTTTTGAGTTCGTCCCGATCGAAGGTTTCAAAAACACCTGAAATCACAAAACTAAGTTGACTCAATTTTTGAGAGCCGGCAATGACTTCGGTTTCATTTCGTTCAAAAATCAACCCAGCCTGTTCCAAGCGCCTGATCATTTCTCGGTTCTCGGGGTTTGCGAAAAACTGAATCACACTCTCTGCAATCCGATCACCTATCTCATGGATATGGACTAAATCCTCGAATGAAGCCGTTGCAAGGGCTTGAATGGAACCAAAATGCCTAGCTAGCTTTTTGGCAACCGTTTCGCCGACCATTTTGATTCCCAATGCAAAAAGGGTTCTCTCAAAGGGTATTGTTTTACTCTCTTGCAAACCCGCTAGCAAGTTGTCAGCGGATTTCTCGCCGAAACGTTCCAGTGAGAGCAGGTCTTCTTTGTTTAGATCATACAAATCCGCCGCATTTTTCACCAATCCCTTATCCACTAACGCCTCTACCGTCTCCTCCCCGATACCTTCGATCCCCATTGCTTTTCGGGATATGAAATGAATGATTCTGCCTTTGATTTGAGGCATACATCCATCGGCATTGGGGCAAAGATGCTGGGCCAATCCCTCCTCTTTAACCAATTTAGTTTGACAAACCGGACAATGATCGATAAACTCAACGGATTCAGTGCTTGAAATTCGCTCGGCCACCTCTACCCCAACAATTTTAGGGATGATTTCGCCGCCTTTTTCAACATATACATAATCGCTGTAATGAAGGTCGAGTTTTCTAATTTGATCTGCGTTGTGAAGCGATGCCCGGCGAACGGTAGTACCGCCCAACAAAACAGGTTCCAAGTTGGCTACAGGGGTAATGGCCCCGGTTCTTCCTACCTGATAATCAATTGACAACAGTCGAGTCTTTACCTTTTGCGAAGTAAATTTATATGCCACTGCCCACCTCGGCGATTTGGCCGTAAAGCCGAGCGCTTTTTGATGATCAAATCGATCGACCTTGATTACCACACCGTCGATATCAAAAGGCAATTCATAACGAGCTTGATCCCAATAATTTATAAAATCAAGAATACCAGAAAGTCCCTTTGATTTGGCGAGATATGTTGGGTGAATCAGCGGTGTTTTAAATCCCCATTCCCTGCACATCTCCAAACTTTGGGTATGCGATTGGAAAGGCATTTCGATACTGTAAAATCCGTAAAGAAATGAATCTAATTTTCGCTGAGCGACTACGGCTGAGTCTTGCAGTTTCAGTGTACCTGCGGCTGTATTTCGCGGATTAGCCAGCAATGCTTCGCCCTGTTCCTGACGCCGTTGGTTTAGCTCGTTGAATACCTCACGCGGCATAAAGATCTCACCCCGAATTTCGAAATCGCTCGGAAATGCACCTCTTAATTTCAAGGGAATAGAGCCAATTGTTTTTACGTTGGCTGTAACGTCCTCTCCAAATTCACCATCCCCGCGAGTTAATGCTCTTTTTAAGAAACCGTTTTCGTATTGAATACTAATGGCAACCCCATCGTACTTCAATTCAGCTACTAAATCTGCATCTTCACCCAAGGTTTTTACAACTCGCTCATAGAAATCAGTAAGCTCTTGAATGGAATAGGTATTGGAGAGGCTCAACATGGGAAATCGATGGGCTACCGATTCAAATTTTTTCGTTATGTCCCCTCCCACACGTTTTGTGGGTGAGTGGTCGCTGGCCCATTCTGGAAATTGTTTTTCCAGAACCTCTAATTCCTTCAGCAGCTGATCAAAATCGAAGTCGCTCATGACTGAGTTGGCATTCACGTAATACTCGTGATTGGCTTGATTAAGCAGTTGAGTTAACTCTTCTATTCGATGCTTGGGATCCATATTATCTCCGTATGGCTTTAATCATTCTAGGACGTCCGCTAAGGTCGGCTTTTAACTCGATATCTCTAAAAAATTCCTCGGGAAAGCACCCCAAGGTTTCGTTTCCTAACCCGGCATTTATTTCAACCGCTATATATCCTCCTGAAACGAGCTGAGAGGCAGCCAAATCAGCCAGTCGACGGTAGAATATCAGCACATCACTATCCTCGACAAACAGAGCCATTTTAGGCTCAAAATCGAGCACGTGTGGCCTCATACCAGCAGCTTCCTCCTTGCCAATATAAGGCGGATTAGAAACAATCACATCAAATATGGCTGATTCCAGAACGGGGCCAAAAATATCGGCACATTTGAACGATACGTCCAAATTGAGTTGTGCTGCGTTGTGTTTGGCGAGGGTAATCGCTTGTTCGGATAGGTCGATGCCCTGCACCATAGCCGATGGCAAATGTTGCTTGATCGCAAGGGCAATGCATCCGCTTCCCGTGCAGTAATCTATGATTCTAGCTTGCCTGGGAGCATCTTGAAGAACCCAATGAACCAGCTCCTCCGTCTCGGGTCGCGGTATTAAAGCCGCTGGGGAGCAATCCATCTTTAAGCCGTAGAAATAGGTGTGACCCACTACATATTGAATGGGTTCGTTTTTCTGCAGGCGCTTGATGGCCCCAAAAAAGTAAAGCAGATCACTTTCTGATACTCGCATGCCGTCATACCTTCGTTTTTGATAAGGAATATTCAGCGCTTGCTCACACAGTATCGCAAAGATGTTAGCCAATTCACGAGCATCGTAATGCGTCCTGAGCGACTGATCAAAAAAGCCTTTAAGTCCGAGTAAGGTATTGTCGTCAACTTTCATGGTGGAGCAAAAGTAGGCTACTACCTGAAATGTACAAGGAACCATCGACGAGTGGAAAGGCTCGTGCTCTTTGTGCGTGAGAACCATTCTGAAGATTGGAAAAGGTAAATCGCTGACCGATGCTTGAACTC
>DASUEB010000069.1:0-14203 GCA_036275295.1 Luteibaculaceae bacterium
TCACCACGGCGGGACCTGAGACTTTCAACGGACTGCCGGGACTTATCCTGGGTCTTGCCACCGAAGATGGGGGTGTGATTTATTTTGCCCGTCAAGTGCTGCTCGAACGGGTTGACACCGCTCAACTTACCCCTTCTAAAATCAAAGGAAAAAAGTTTACCAAGGTCGAACTCCGCACCAAGTTAGAGAAAGACTTTGGGAAAGAAGAGTGGGGCAAAATGCTTATTGGCGAAGTCTTCGGAATGTGGTAATCCAACGTCCGTGGTATATTGCAATAGACAACAGATCCGGTGAACAGCGATCGTCGCCATCCACAGTTTTGGGTGGAAAATGAGTAAAAAATGGGTTATATTTCCTTCAAAAAACAACCCATGAAAAAAGTAAAATTATCTCTTCACGACCTTCGAATCTCCAGTTTTGTTACCCAGATTTACGAAGACCAGCAGCGCAAAAACCTGTTGGGTGGTGCACTTGAAGCTCCTGAACTTCCAACTATGCCATACAACTGTTCGGCCGTTGACGCCTGCGTAACCATTCGGGTTTGTGTAACCGCCGGTCAGTCGTGCGTGGTCTGCAATTAAAAACGCATCAAGACGGCCTGTATCACAGACTGCCAAAGGAACCAAGCATTGGCTAATCATCACCGCGACAGCGACAGCGAGCTCGCGCCAAATGCTCCGTTTAGGTCAACTTAGTTCCGGCACGGCATGTTGCATTTTGAAGTATATTCGCGGCCTAAAGTGCTGACGATGTACGGAAAAATGCAACATTTCTTGGCCAATGAACTCGAGGAGATCAAAAAGGCTGGACTTTACAAAAAAGAGCGCGTGATCACCACGCCACAGGGAGCGGATGTACAAATTGAGGGTTCGGCGGATGACATGGTCATCATGTGCGCCAACAACTACTTGGGATTAAGCTCGCATCCCGAGGTTATCAAAGCGGCTAAAGACGCCCTCGACACCCACGGTTTTGGGATGTCATCGGTTCGTTTTATTTGCGGTACACAAGACATACACAAGGAACTAGAGAAGCGCATTGCCGATTTTTACGGCACCGAAGACACTATCCTCTACGCTGCGGCCTTCGATGCCAACGGCGGAGTTTTTGAACCCCTATTTCTAGCTGAAGATGCCATCATATCCGACGAGCTAAACCACGCCTCGATCATCGACGGAGTTCGTTTATCGAAAGCGCACCGCTATCGCTACAAACACAGCGACATGGCCGATTTGGAAGAACAACTCAAACAAGCCATGGCGCAGCGCCACCGTATTATTGTCACCGACGGCGTATTTTCGATGGATGGCGATATCGCCAAACTGGATCAAATCTGCGATCTGGCCGATAAATACGACGCGCTGGTAATGATCGACGAATGCCACGCGGCTGGATTTATCGGAAAAACAGGCCGTGGAACGCCGGAATACTGCAATGTTATGGGCCGGGTAGATATCATAACCGGTACGCTGGGCAAGGCACTTGGCGGAGCCATGGGCGGTTATACAACGGGTAAAAAGGAAATTATCGAGCTGCTTCGTCAGCGTTCCAGACCGTATCTTTTCAGTAACTCATTGGCGCCTTCTATTGTAGGTGCGGCCAACAAAGTATTTGAAATTCTGTCGTCGACTACCGAACTGCGCGACAAACTGGAACGCAACACCCTGTACTTCAAAGAGAAAATGATGGCAGCCGGATTCGATATTGTAAAAGGCGATTCGCCCATCGTTCCGGTGATGTTGTACGACGCGCCCTTGGCACAACAATTTGCCGAAAAACTTCTTCAAGAAGGGGTTTATGCGGTTGGATTCTTCTATCCGGTTGTTGCCAAAGGAAAAGCGCGGATCCGAACCCAGATTTCAGCGGCCCACGAATTGCATCACTTGGATAAAGCCATAGCGGCATTCATCAAGGTTGGCAAGGAATTGGGCGTTATCAACAAATAAGTTGTTGATATTTTTGGAGTTAAAAACATTTTCCTACATTTGCACCCCAATTTTGGAACTAACATCGAATTTTTAATTCAAAACCTGTGGATACTTTAAGTTATAAGACCCTATCAGCCACCAAAGAGAACGCAAACAAAGAATGGCTTTTGGTTGATGCAGAAAATGAGACCTTGGGTCGTTTGGCTAGCAAAGTGGCTAAGTTGATTCGTGGCAAGCACAAAACCAACTTCACCCCTCATGCTGATTGCGGTGATAACGTTGTGGTAATCAATGCAGAGAAAGTAAGACTTTCTGGCAACAAGATGGATGACAAATTGTACATCCGCCACACGGGCTATCCAGGTGGTCAGCGCGAGTTGACTGCAAGACAATTGCTCAATCGCAAGCCTATCGCTTTAGTAGAGAAGGCTGTTAAAGGCATGTTGCCCAAGAACAAACTAGGCAACACCTTGTACACCAACCTTTACGTTTACGAGGGTGCGAACCACAACCAAGAGGCTCAGAAGCCACGTGTGATCAATCTTAACGATATCAAATAAGACAAATGGAGTCAGTAAATGCCCTAGGTAGAAGAAAGACTGCTGTTGCTCGCGTTATTTTGCGTCCAGGCAGCGGTAAGATTACCGTAAACTCAAAAGACTACACCGAGTATTTCCCCGGTCTGGTTCTTCAATATAAAGTGAATCAACCTCTTGCCCTTACCAACAACGCCGGCAAGTACGACATTCTGGTGAATGTAGACGGCGGTGGTATTACCGGTCAAGCAGAAGCAGTTCGCCTTGGTATTTCTCGTGCGTTGGTGGAAATCAACCCCGAAGACAAACCCGCTTTGAAGGCAGAAGGACTTATGACTCGCGACCCTCGTATGGTTGAGCGTAAGAAGCCCGGTCAGAAGAAAGCTCGTAAGCGTTTCCAGTTCAGCAAGCGTTAATTTTCCTTGCGCTGCTGAAGCGTTTAGTATCCAAATTAGCCGGACTCACTCCTGTTTACTCAGCAGTGGCTACCGGCTGATTGCTTAACTAACACTTAAGAAAAAGGAAGGTAAACAACACAAAAAAACCAGTAAAATGGCCAAACCAAACTTTGAAGAATTACTTCAAGCCGGTGTTCACTTCGGACACTTAAAAAGAAAGTGGAACCCCAACATGGCGCCGTACATCTTCGGCGAGAAAAAGGGAATCCACGTAATTGACCTCAACAAAACCGTTATCAAATTGGACGAGGCTGCCCAAGCGATGAAGCAAATTGCTAAATCGGGCAAAAAGATCCTTTTTGTAGCTACCAAAAAGCAGGCCAAAGAAATCGTTGCCGAGCGCGCGAAATCAATCAATATGCCTTATGTAACGGAGCGCTGGTCAGGTGGTATGTTGACCAACTTTGCCACCATCCGCAAAGCGGTGCGCAAAATGACTACCATTGACAAGATGGAAACCGACGGTACTTTTGCCAATATGTCGAAACGCGAGCGTCTACAAGTATCTCGTCTTCGCGCTAAATTGGAGAAAAACTTGGGTTCTATTGCCGATCTTAGCCGCATTCCAGCTGCTATCTTCATCGTTGACGTAAGCAAAGAACACATAGCGGTAGCTGAGGCTCAGCGCCTAGGCATCACCACTTTCGGTATGGTTGATACCAACTCGAATCCAAACGTAGTTGACTTCGCCATCCCAGCTAACGATGATGCAACGAAGAGCATTGACAAAATCCTAGAATACGTTTGCGCATGTATCGCAGAAGGTCTTTCAGAGAGAAAAGCCGACAAAGACGTAAAAGGCGGTGAGGAAGAAACCGAAGAAACTGCGGTTGAAGCAAAGGTTGAAGCCGCTGGAGATACTCAAGAAGCTTAATAACAAAACAAATACTGCACAACAATGGCAATTACTGCATCGATGGTGAACGAACTTCGCCAGAAAACAAATGCCGGTATGATGGACTGCAAAAACGCTTTGGTTGAAGCCGAAGGCGATTTTGAAAAAGCCATCGACATCCTTCGCAAAAAAGGACAAAAAATCGCTGCGAAACGCGAAGATCGCGACGCAACAGAAGGCGTAGTATTGGCGAAAGCCAACGCAGCTGGCAACAAAGGGGTAATCCTAGTGCTTAATTGCGAAACCGACTTCGTAGCTAAAAACGACAGCTTTGTAGCCGTAGCTCAGAAAATGGCCGATATCGCTATCGAAAACGGTGCTGCATCGCTAGACGCTCTCAAGGCGCTTCCATTTGGAGATGGCTTGACCATCGCCGAAAAAGTGACCGAGCAAACCGGTGTAATCGGAGAGAAAATTGATCTTTCTGAGTACGCATTGATCAGCGGCGATACCGTTATCGTTTACAATCACCCAGGCAATCGCCTCGCTTCTGTAGTGGCTTTCAACAAAGCCGGCGAGAAAATCGTTGAAGCTGGTAAGGAAGTAGCTATGCACGTTGCAGCTATGGCTCCTATCGCTCTTACCCGCGACGAAATCCCACAAGCTACAATCGACCGCGAACTAGAAGTAGGTAAAGACCTTGCTATTCAAGAAGGTAAACCTGCCGACATGGCTGAGAAAATTGCTCAAGGTCGCTTGAACAAATTCTTCAAAGAAGCCGCGCTTCTAGAGCAAGAATATATGAACGACAACAAACTAAGCATCGCTCAATTCCTTAACGGTGTTGAAAAAGAGCTTACCGTGAGTACGTTCAAGCGAATTTCTTTATCGTAAATCGACTTCCGCATTTTAAAAGAGAGAATGAAAGTTCTCTCTTTTTTTTGCCTTAATTTGTCGGCAGAGACCCGAAATCAACACATGAAATACAAAAGAATACTCCTCAAATTAAGCGGTGAATCGCTGATGGGCGAGCAAGAATACGGCATCGATCAGCAGCGTATCATGCAATACGCCGAAGAAATCAAGCAGGTAGCACAAAGCGGCATTGAAATCGCCATTGTTATAGGCGGTGGCAATATATTCCGCGGTGTGCAAGCCGTAGCGGCTGGATTTGACCGCGTTCAAGGGGATCACATGGGTATGTTGGCCACCATGATCAACAGCATGGCCTTACAATCGGCCTTGGAATCCATTGGCATGAATACCCGCCTTATGTCGGCTATCAAGATGGAGCAGGTTGCTGAACCGTTTATTCGCCGCCGTGCCATTCGTCACATGGAAAAAGGACGCGTAGTGATCTTCGGAGCAGGTACCGGAAATCCTTATTTTACCACCGATACCGCTGCCTCATTGCGAGCTATAGAAATTGAGGCCGACGTGATCTTGAAAGGGACCCGAGTAGACGGTATTTATAGCGCTGATCCCGAAAAGGATCCCAACGCTACCAAATACAGTACTGTTACCTTCAGTGAAGTCTACGAAAAAGGTCTCAATGTAATGGACATGACTGCCTTTACCTTGTGCAACGAGAACAAACTGCCCATCGTAGTTTTTGATATGAATAAAACCGGCAACCTAGCCAAATTGATTGCCGGACAAGAAATAGGTACCCTTGTTGAATTTTAAAAGAATATGAGCGACGTAAACACCGTATTTAACGCAACTAAAGATGCGATGAACAAGGCCATTAGCCGCCTTGAAGATGAATTGACCAAAATCAGAGCAGGTAAAGCCAATCCCACGATGCTCGAATCGGTTTCAGTTGACTACTACGGAACCATGACTCCCATCAATCAGGTAGCCAACATTACGGCGACCGATGCCAAAACATTGACCATACAGCCTTGGGAAAAACACATGCTACAGGCCATTGGCACGGCTATTCTCAACAGCAACTTGGGCTTTAATCCGCAGAACAACGGTGAAATCCTCATCATCTCTCTGCCCCCTCTTACCGAAGAGCGCCGCAAGGAGTTTGTGAAAAAAGCCAAAGGCGAAGGTGAAACCGCCAAGGTGGCCATTCGCAACGCCCGAAAAGACGGCAACGAATTGATCAAAAAACTGCAGAAAGACGGCTTGTCGGAAGATGAAGCCAAAGCAGCGGAAGGAAAGATCCAAAAACTCACCGATGAATGGGTTGCCAAAGTGGACACTTTAACAGATGCCAAAGAACAAGACATCATGAAAGTATAGGCCCTATGGAGCGTGACGGAAAGACCCATGGACTTCCCGCTAATAGACACGCTTCATTCTCATCCCTGTACAGCAGCACTGCACGAACTACAAGCGCCTTTGGGCGCTTTTTTCTTTTTTACCCATCAAAGAAGGGGTGAAAAAGAAAAAAAATCTCTCCCAAGCGTTTAAAAAATCCAAAAAGACGCTTTTGAACAGCCGGATTTGGGCTCAAAAATCAACGGTACGTTACTTGACGCAGGCTGATTTGCAAAAATAATTAGACGATTTAGCCGTTTCAATGTAAAATTAGGCGAAACCAAATCGCCATTCGTCTAAAGTTGGTGCATCTCGACGATAAACAGAGGCATCTCGTCTGAAAAGCCCGCGTTATTACATCAGAAAACAATAAGAACTATGAAAAAGAGAACGCATTTAATCGCCCCGCTCCTCATCGCCGGAGCAGCCCTTTCCTTCGGGTCTTGTTCAAAAGACAATCTGGCTACTGATCCGGTGAGCACCTCCACCAGCAGCGCTTCGAAAATCCAAAACCCCACTTTGGGCAACGAATACATAGCTGATCAGTACATTGTAACCATGAATAGTCCGCTGATCAAAACCGCTATTGATGGAATTACGAATTACGACCTGCGCAATGAAGCCTTGGTGCCTTTCATTACTCAAGTATTAGACGTTGCGGGCATCGATAGTAAAAACATCGGTTCTGTATACAACACCGTATTTTTTGGATTTTCTGTAAAAGCAACTGCTGAGCAAATCAACCGATTAGCCGCATCGCCTTTGGTATCGTTTATTGAGCAAGACCAAGTGATGCGGGTATTGGGCCAAGTAGATGCAAAAGCGGCACCTGCGAACCTAAAAGCCCAAACGGTAAATTACGGAGTAACTCGCGTGGGATCTGGATCGGGAACTGGCAAACGCGCATGGGTTCTCGACACCGGTATTGACTTGGATCACCCCGACTTAAACGTAAACCGCACCCTGAGCAAATCGTTCATAAGCAGCGGCGGCGGTGGCTTACTAGGCGGCGGTCTATTCGGCGGCGGCGGTGGAAGCGCTTCACCTGACGATCAAAACGGTCACGGCACCCATTGTGCGGGTATCATTGGCGCTCTTGACAACACCATTGGCTCGAAAGGAGTAGCTTACGGGGCGGAAGTGGTAGCTGTTCAGGTTCTTGGCTCAAACGGCTCGGGTTCAACCTCTGTGATTATTCAGGGAGTAGACTATGTAGCCGCCAATGCACGTCCGGGCGAAGTGGCCAACATGAGCTTGGGAGGTGGTGTAAACACCAGTCTCGACAACGCCGTAATCAATGCGTCTAATCGCGGCATCTGGTTTGTATTGGCCGCGGGCAACAGCAGTGCCAACGCCAACAACAGCTCACCCGCACGCGCCAACGGAACCTATATTCTGACCATTTCATCTATGGATTCGCAAGATCGACTTTCTTCGTTCTCTAATTTTGCCAACCCACCCATCGACTTTGCTGAACCTGGATCGAGCATCTACTCTACCTACCGCAATGGCGGATACTCCACCTTGAGTGGAACATCTATGGCCGCTCCTCACGCAGCGGGCTTGATCTTGCTTCGCGGCGGAAAACCAGCTGCCGGCGGTTTCATCACCGGAGACCGCGACAACACTCCCGATGTGATTGGGGTAAGATAATACCTCTATCCTCCTCAGCGCAAAAGGCCCAAGCACCACTCGCTTGGGCCTTTTATTTTGTTGGGGTGACTATCATGTTTCGAAAGCAATGCCGGGTAATGTAGGCTATCCGATTGGGCCTGAGGAGCCATACGGATTCAAGACTCATATTTTTAACCGGCAACAGATAGTCTGAATTCATTTTTGATAGATATAAGCATCAGTATGCGATCAGCCTCCAAACCTGCGATCGTATACTTTTTAACCCTCCCATTTTAGGTTGGTTTTAAAATTAGGACTTCGACCTGACTTTCCTGTTTACGCTCCGCCAATTACGGTCTCGTCAACTTTAAAAAAGCCGTATTCCCGTAAATAACAAAGCCTCGGTTAAGAGGGCTTTTGATATTTACAAAACTCAAATTAATTCGACAAAGTAATATGCCTTAACTCGTTTGTTTCTGTATTGAAACGATATTTCAAAGTCCCCGCTTTGTGCAACTTCCATTCATTATTTCCTTCGGAACGATAGTTTACATCTTTCAAAAAAGAAATTTCTATTTCATTCTTTTCCTGCACCACTCGTATATCTTTTATTGGGTAATCAAGGCTTTCACAGGATTGGCAAGGCAAAGAAATTTCCAATTCGCTTATTTTTACTATATTTCCGCCTGCTACATAATAGGCAAGAATTACAGGAATGTACTCATATTCCGTTTCCCACAAAATAACATAAGAAGTATTTTTCTCTGACTTAAAAGTGTGAAGCCTTGATTCGTAAGGGCTAAACTCTACGGTATCAATCAGCTTTTTCTTTTTGCATTTTGCATCTGAATAGTGCATGATTAAATGAAACAAACTGCTGTCGCTGCTAAAACAAAAACAATCATTATTGGTAATGCAAACAGAATTTTGCAGATTAACCTGAAAGGAATTTTGCAGATTAAATTCCTGATTAGCTTGCCCACAGGAAACGAAAGGAAGCAACAGCAGAATAAAATAAATTCTCATCATAACTTTCCTTTTTTATTCATTACTCGGTTGAGTTGGATGTGATCGTTACGTGGTATGGATTGGGCGGAGTTCAAGACATGTTGGATAGTACTAAAATACGTATTTTACTCGTATTCTGCTTAACGAATGTATCTAACTAAGGCGTATAAAAACTACCCAAAATTAACCCTGTCTTGGGGCAACTCAGAAGCGCGATTTTGGTGGAGCAAGAGGCTGATATAGCTCAATCCCTGAACCTCACAGAATTTACGCCGACTTAAAGCGCATCCTGCCATTGGAGAATATGATTCGCCCATTGAATTTTTGTACGCATGGCGTAAATCAACTTAAAGGCGGACGCACAAGATGTACTTCCCCGTGGGGTTACTTCCATACAAGAAAAGTTGGCCTAAGGATAAGTTACTGTAAAGCTATCAGATTTCAAATCCTGTAGACTGACATCCTTACGTTTTAGAATATTATAATCAGTTCTAACCTGCTCAAAACCATACTTAGCTAGCGTATCATTATTAAAGAAAAATATACTCAACGTATCCGCAGGTAACTTTGCGAAAAAATCTTCCCACTCTTCATTTTGGTCATATGGTCTTCTTCCATTTGGCTCTAACATTAAAAGACTTTCTTCTTCATTTGGCACGGCTGTATCAGGGTAAGACTGCCCTACTAGGTAAGAGACACCAACACCACTGTTATTTTTTATCCAAATTCTGTAGACCTGTCTTGCTCCGGGCGGTTTTTCACAGCTACTAGCTACAGAAACCACACCAAGAAATACAAACATAAATTGACGTATCATCATAATTTTATTTTAAAAGAATAACCACTAGGAGATCCACAGGGGGCACGTGCCCTCTTCGTCGTAGTTTAACTTGTTCAATAACACCCCAGTGCGGCTCCACACCTCGTTTAGGCGGTGGTGGTAGCTAAATTGCTCACTCAACCCGTGGTTGGAGTTGCTGAGATCGCTGCGTGGTATTGATTGGACAGAGTTCAAGACATGGCGATGATCACTAAAATACGGACTTTTTGTTAATTTTCGCAGCCAGCGCGGCTTTCTGATCCTTAGGATAACCTCATAAAATTACCTCATCGTTCGACAACTCAGCAACCCGTTTTTGGAGGTGCAAGAACTGATATAGCTCAATCCCTGAACCTCACAGAATTTACGCCGACTTAAACCGCTTTCCTTCCATTGGCGAATATAATCCGCCCATTGAATTTTTGTTCGCATGGCGCAAAGCAATCAACTTATATGCGAGCGCGCATGGTGTGCTTCCCCGTAGGGTAACCGCCAAAATATGAAAAAAGGGGTTGATTTCAGACACCCTGTAAATTTTCGTAATGAAGTTAGTCTTTTAGCCGTAAAAGTGAATCGTAATTGGCTCGGGTTGTATTTATTTGATTGCCGCCTAAATATTTGCAGACTGACTCTCTGGTACAATTGCGGATAGCCAATAATTTACACCTATTACGATTGCAAAAAGCACACAAGTCTCTAAGGCGAACTTGAGTCAATTTCTGCAGGTTTTTGCTGTATAACCCTCGGCAGCGGCTGATTATGATAAGTACTGTAAAGCCATATTTTTAGCGACTTTCCTTTGGCAGAAATAACCAAGTTGCAGAGAAAATTTTCATTCTGGATGTTTAACAGTAAGAAATTTTCGAGTTTAGCGAGAACTTGGCAAGATTCTATCGTGTCATAACCCCAATCCGTTTTAATAAGCTCAAGGAATTCAATTGGATTTTGTTTCAGGTAATCTACCGAATTATCCGCGTATTTGCGTAATTTTCTTTTGTAACTGGGGGCAAAATCAGTTTTTTTCGATTGTATCGAACTATTCAGTAACCGCTTATAAAAAGTACTCTTACACATTGTTACTACATGGTATAGAAATAATTGCTCCTCGGTAAAACCTTCAGAATATTTAAGCGACTGATTTTCGGGAAGCTCGACACAACTTGACATATCCAGCACCAATTGTCCTGATAATTCATGATGTTGAAAGTAAGTTATTATCAATACCATTAAGATTTTCGTTAATGAACCCATATTTTTAATGGTGGAAAAAATTTACCTGAATGATAGCTAGAATTGAAAAATTTCTGCTGCAAATATTGAGATTCATGAACCACTTTGACACCTGTCCATTGACCAAACCATTCGGACTGTTTATTTGACCACGTATATGCCGCATTTTCTGAGTATCCTGTATTAAAAAGGTTAGCCGCGTTATGTTGTACGTGAATGTATTCATGACCCATCGCCAGATACAGCTTTCGACTCGTAGTAAAGGAAGATTTATAGAGAAACACATCGGAGGACCTAGATTTGATGTTATAAACTGTGCTAGCACCAACTTCTTCGCCTTTGAAGAAAACTTTATCACCAATTAATTTGTAATTAGGATTGTTAGGTTTACTTCCATCAGCTTTTAAAACACCCAAGCCATTTCTATTCGGCAAATGATTAACCCAAAATTGTTCAGCATATTCATTCGAATATTCGGGGGCAACTTCTCCAGGGAGTAATTCATCCAAACCTGAGCTTGAGGAAACTTTTATGTTTGTTGTGAATCCATCGCCATTCCAAAATTTACCATCATGAATTTTGGCATCGATACCACCAGAAAGTCCTCCTATCAATCCGCAACCTAGGTCACCCATAGCACCCGCCTTTACTCCATCCCCTAATGCCTTTTTGAATTGATTTCCCTGTATAATACTGTTTCCAAAGCCGGAAGTAAAACCTCTACTTGCTCTAATTACTGCTCCAGAGGAAAAGCTATTGGTCTCCGTAAAAGCTGCACTAGTTCCCAGAAAACCTGCACCTGTTCCAGCTCCTAGAGCCCCAGCCAATGCCCCAACACCAAAATAAGCTAATCCCTTTGCATTGAATTGACCTCCATTCATGGCCCAATTTACAAACCCACCAATAAATGCGCCTACTGCCAAATGTACCCATTCTCCATCAGGGTCAACATATTTCAACGGATTCCCATTCGCATACAAAAACCTATTATACGCCACTGTGCTTGTGGCATCGCTAACAAAATTGTCTGGGGAGAGCATGAGGCCTAATACAGGATCATACATCCTGCCGTTCATATTAATTAAGCCGAATTCATCCAAATGTTCGTGACCGGTGTAGCCCCTAATCCACCCAAAGGGTGCTGAGGTAGATAGGTTTTCATATTCCCAAGTAAAAGCATTGCGCCTTCTACCCCAAGCATCAAAATTCTGCTCAAAAACCACCTCACCTGATTCATTGGTAAGCTCCGTGATACTGCCTAAATAATCGGTGTACGCGTAGTAAAACACAGGTGATTGATTTTGATCCTTGGTCTGTATCCCAATTAAGCCCGTTGACCCCTCAATGTATAGAATTTCCTTTGTGTTAGTACCGTCGTAAAATATTCCCATAGAGCCTGTATAAATGCGCACAATCATTGCAGCCGGTGTATAGCTAACGTATGCCTCCATGCTTACTACCACGTAAGAGTATGGTTGTCTCGATTCGAGTACTTTATTTTTTTCCAAAGCGAATATTTTAATTTCCCTACAGCTTTTTCAAGCAGAAAAAAAGAATTAAAGTACGTTTCAGGTCTTTCTTCATAAAAAATCAAATCACCATTCTCTAAAACACGACCAAAATATTTACCAGTCTGTCCTCCGTTGGTCAATTCAAACCTATCTACTTTTATTTTGGTTCCCTCTATAATGTAATAACCCGGAACACCTACATTAGGATTATTTATTAATTCTTCATTAGGAATACTATCGCATGCGGTAAATAAGACTTGTCCACCTGCAAAAAACCTGACAAATTGAGTTTTCCGATTATATCCGGTATCAGGTGTCCAGTTATTATGATACTCTTTCACTTTTAAATAAATACAAGCTGTATCAAGCAATCTACCTCTAAATTTTTTGTATTTATTTTTATTGTACTTAAAAACTCTAGAGTCATTAACCCGAACTCCATCGCTCTCTGTTCGATGAAAAGAAACAGAACAAGAATTCAAAAACAACGTAGCAACAACTATTAGGATTTTCATTATCTAGTAAAATAAATAAACGGATTAACCCATGAAGAAATAAGGTCAACTGCATAATCTGGGATAATTATTAAAATTAATTTATTGATTATTAACATGTTGAATAGTTGTTAAGGGGTGACTAAATAGATTACGGTGTGGAAAAGTTGCGGATAGTCATTTAAAAATTTATGTGTACAAGAAGAACATCTCTGTTTGGTAACCTTGTAAAAGTTTTATAACCACGACCAGATAGATCATTTGCTGTTGATATCTCCATTGGACCTGGTCGGAAAAATCCTTACAAATATTGGCATCATTATTCAACACCTCTAGGTAAACTCAGTAATTGACCATTGGAAAATTTATATTCCTTTGATTTAATGAACAAACTTCCTGGCGGATTACTGTGCGTTATATTAATCAAGCGATTGCAAGGTATACTAGACGGATCACTTAAAAATCTTCTGGAAGAAGTAATATAAAATAACCTAGGTGGACCAATTTCAAAAATTTCAATTGTATCACCTCTGATTTCACCATACTTCAAATGGCGCAGCCATTTATTTATTGGCGGTTGTTGTGGATAAAATAATTCCACAATTAATTTTCTTCCTTCACAGCGATAACGGCCTCTATGAACCGACAACGAGTCCAACATAAAATCCGATTGTTTCAAATTTATTTGACCGAATTTAGATATCTCGACGAACGATTCATCTTCAAAGAATTTGAGAATAACGAAAACATTTTGATTTCCATAATCCGGCCGACCAATGTACACTCCATTCGTATCAATTAGGCAAGAATCTTCAAGTGAATGAGGAAATGAATCCAGTTTAAAACAAGGTTTTTCAGAAAAAAAACGGCCACTGTAAACTGTTACCCCGCATGAGACAATAATCAACATCATTCCCAAAAATGATATATGTTTTACCATGAGGTAAAAATATTCTTGGATTGATACTGAAAATAAGGTTTCACCTTATCGCTGGTCATTTGAAACATCCGTTGCTTTGCGAAAAAATTATGTGCGAAATAGTTCTGAAAGCCGTGTCTAACCCATTCTGAATCAATCCCGGCTCGATAGCCTTTATATCCTAAATATAGGGCCCCCATTCTATATCTTGGTCCTTTCTCATAGACCAATCCATTTTTATATACTTCGCCAAATTCACCAACACAGTAGAGTCCACAATTATCACCATAATTATCTTTAGCCTCTTGACTAAATTCAGCTGCAGTCCTCTTTCCAGTAAATAAATTTATTCCCAGTGAATAATCCTTATACCCTATTGAGGCTGCAGCAGTACGATAACTGTCATTACCATCACCGGCCCATCCACCAAATGGCAAGCCATCATTTTCATAACTCATACTAAAATCTCCTATTCTTAAACGTGCCATTCCCACCGTTTGATCAGTTCCTAATCCGCTAAAGCGATTGGATGCAATCTGTAACCCAAAGTCACCGCGATCGAACCCTCCTCCAATTGAA
>DASUEB010000070.1:0-19411 GCA_036275295.1 Luteibaculaceae bacterium
GATGTGGTGTTCTCTGTGCTATCGGAGATTAGAAGAACGGCAGAAGAGCAAATTGGCTTCATTCCGGAGCCGTCCAATCCAGCCTGTCAATTCCCTTCCGGCCAAAGCACTGACTACATGCAAGGAGTTGACGGAATTGAGACACGGTACAATCTCTGCCATACAGCAAAGTTTATTGGGTCGGCAAACAGTATAATTACTAAATATTTCAAGGATGAACCCCCGATACCAAGTTTCTATTGGGCTGAAATCTACTCTAATCCAACTACTGCCGAACATTACCAACACGGTGCCTTATTCAGTTTAGGTCGCGCCTCTGATGCGCCGTTTAAAGCCAATGGCCAAATGCAAAACAGTCGTTGGAATGAATATATTGGTCGGTTTAGCGGTTTTGTTAACTACAACACACCACGATCGCAGACGGGCTATGTTTGGATTGGAGTGGCTGTTAGAACGGGCAATCCTTGGTATTCAAGTCAAACCGGCAAGCATTTCCCGACGATTCGTTTCTTTTTGGTAAGAGAAAATCAAATTCTCTATGGTAGGCGTTAATTTTTCAATTTTTATTAAAGTAGCTGCTGTGGCAGCTACTTTAATTTTCCATCAACATTCTCCAAGAGCCCAAGTAGTCAAGAGTTTTGTCACCGATAGTCACACCAGCATAGAACACGTTTTTCGAAGCGAAGAAGGTCTTTTGTTGTGTGCGGGCCGCGAATTTAGCGAGCCCTACAGCGAAGAGTTTCGACCGTATTTGGTGGTGTATGATTTCGCCCAGAACGAGGTGGTTAGGAATTTGATGGATTTTGATCCGAGCCTCTACGGGTTTATCAGCGACGTAAAAAAACACGGCGATCATTACTACGCCTTGCTCAACCTTTACGTGCCTTTTCGGACTCATCCCGAATATTCGTTTGGTATCATCAAACTAAACTCCCAATTCGAAAGGGAGACTGTTTACTGGTACCCCATTGGCGATTTCCCAAACTATTGGGCCGATAAAATGGCCGTTATGTCGCCTAACAATTTCCGAATTGTCGGGAGCCAGCGAGAAAATTTTGGAACCAGTTATGAATATCGGGTCCTGAACTGCGACACCAGCAAACTGATTAGCTCGGGAAGATGGAGTTTTAGTGTTATTGACTGGTATTACTTCAACTCGGATGCTTACGCCCAGGATACCACTTTTACTCAGGTAATTTTAAATGGTAATTTTTTTGGTGATGATTTTTGCCGCTGGAATGCAGAGGGAAACATCTACTATGGAAGATCCCTACCCGATCACTTGGAAGCTCGTGTTGATCTCAACTCAGATGGAACGGTTAGAAGTTCAACTCCCGCATGGAGTAATATGCGTTTTAAGGGAATCACACAAATCTCTGATTCCGTTCTGGTCAGTTCATCCCTCTACGCGGAAATCTACACGGCCTACCCATCGCTCGATGACTCCATCAGAAGCGATTTTGGGGTGTATTTTTTCACGCCTGATATTGACAGCATTCGCTACGTAAACCTCACTCGCAAATACAACTATCGCTTTGATGGGCCGGGGAACATCGACGTGCTGCCCAATAAACACATCTGTGTGGGCGCCACTTTAAACAACATTGCCCTAGATATGCAGCACGGCCAAGGAGTGCCCTTTATGCGGTGGTACGACGAAACGCCCGTGGCTCCGGTGTTGGTGGCCAAAATGTCGCTTACCGGAGAAACCCTGTGGGAACAAATCATCCTTCCTCAAGATGGCGACGAGCTCCGTTTAATCAACGACGTGATAGCCATGCCCGACGGCGGTTGCCTGTTGGTGGGTAATCGATATAAATACCCCGAAACCCTGCTGCACGACCCTCTTTTCATTTATGTAGATTCACTGGGTACGCTGGGTGGACTGCAGTCGGCAAAAGAAAAATTAGATTTTAATCTCTACCCCAATCCAACCCAGAACGAACTGTACATCCAAGTGCCTCTCCACAGCAGCGGTCAATTTCGTGTGTTTGATTCTCAAGGCCGGATAGTCATGTATGGCCCTTGGAACAGCACCCAGGTGGGGCTTTTTGACGTTGGCGTTTCTGCTCTTCCACCCGGCATCTACACGTTCAGCCTCCTAACGGCTGAGGGTAAACAAAACAGCAAACGATTTGTGAAGGAATAGGGGGCGGAAAAACAGATTAACAGATGAATTACGGGGCGGATGAATTGACCATCTCAAGAGGTTGAAAGGGTTATTTCCCCGCTACTGCCCTTGATTTTTGTTCGCCAACTGTCCGCAGGCGGCGTCGATATCTTTGCCCCTGCTTCGGCGTACCTTGGCAATGATGCCTTTCGATTCGAGGTATTGCTGGAATTGGTCTACCCGTTGTGCATCGGCCTGCTGAAATTCACCTTCGTCGATGCTGTTGTATTCAATAATGTTCACCTTGCTCGGCACTTTTCGGCAAAATTGAGCCAACTCAGCGGCGTCTTTCAGGCTATCGTTGAAGTCTTTGAAAATGATGTATTCAAAGGTCACTGGGTTCTTGGTCTTTTGGTAGTAGTAATGCAGCGACTCGGCAAGGTTTTGAAGCGAATTCGATTCATTGATGGGCATGATCGAATTGCGTTTTTCGTCGTTGGCGGCGTGCAGAGAAAGGGCGAGGTTAAACTTCACCTGATCGTCGCCCAATTGCTTAATCATCTTGGCAATGCCTGCAGTACTTACCGTAATGCGCTTTGCTGACATACCCAAGCCTTCGTCGTTTGTGATTTTATGCACCGACTCCAGCACGTTTTTGTAGTTCAACAAGGGCTCGCCCATGCCCATGTAAACGATATTGGTTAGCGGCCTTTGGTAAGTAGATTCTGCTTGATTCTTGATGGCGACAACCTGATCGTAAATCTCAGAGGCCTCGAGGTTGCGCATGCGTTTCATTTTGCCCGTAGCACAAAACTTACATGTTAGGGAGCACCCTACCTGCGAGGAAATACAGGCGGTTATCCTTTTTTCGGTGGGTATGAGCACCCCTTCTACCAGGAAATGGTCGTGTAGTCGAAACGCATTTTTGATGGTGCCGTCTGACGACTTTTGGCTGTTGGAAGTAGCCAGCAGTCGGATCTCAAAATTATTCTCCAGCCACGAACGCGTCGACTTGCTCAGGTTGGTCATTTGATCAAAACTGACGGCCGACTTTTTCCAAAGCCATTCGTACACCTGCTTGGCGCGAAAAGCTTGTTCGCCCTCTTGTTTGAAGACGTCCTGCAGTTCCGAAAGCGAGAGCGATCGGATGTCTTTTTTAGCCAAACCCACATCCATGGTGCAAAGGTACGATTTGATTTTGAACCGAAGCGAATGGTCAAAGCCCCGTACCACCGTCACTTCATGAAATGGCGATAAGCGTCTTCCAGGTGTTCCACCGTGTAAGAGTTACCCTTGTAACTGACGGCTATGATGTCAAAACGGCATTCGAGGTGGTCGGGCTGGTTTTCCATGTAGCGTTCGGCGGCTCGCATGATTTGTTTTTGCTTGGCTCGATTTACGCCTTCGGCCGGATCGACCATAGCGTTATACATGCGGGTTTTAACCTCACTGAATACAATGATGTTTTCTACTTGAGAGATCAAATCCACTTCCAGTGAGCCGCAGCGCCAATTTGCGGCCAAAATCTGATGGCCTTTGCTCAGCAAATGCGCTCTGGCTTCTTCCTCGCCTTTTTTACCCGTTATCTGGTTCGCTGTTGCCATCGGTCGACAATAAACTATCCCAACCTTGGGCGGTGATGGGGTGCATATTGCCTTGTTTGGTTACCAGCTGGTAACCGCTATTCGCATCCATCATATACCCAATAGGTGTAAAGTTAGGATTGTTTTTGATTTTTGAAAAATCGTCCTGCGAGATGGTGAATAGCAACTCGTAATCCTCGCCTCCGTTCATGGCGCACATGGTGGGGTCGAGGTCGAAGTCGCGAGCCAAGTTAAAGGTGGTGGGGTCTATGGGTATTTTGTCTTCGTGAATGTACACCCCTAATTGAGATGCCTTGGCGAGGTGAATTGCCTCTGATGCCAGGCCGTCGGATACATCGATCATCGAAGTGGGTTTCACTCCAAGGTCAGATAAGAGCTCAATGACGTCTTTTCGCGCTTCGGGTTTTAATTGGCGCTCCAAGACGTAATCGTTGCCGTCGAGGTCGGGTTGGATCTGTGGATTTTCCAGAAAGATCTGCTTCTCGCGCTCTAGCAGTTGCAAGCCCATGTAGGCACCGCCTAAGTCACCGCTGACCACCAAAATATCTTTTTCTTTGGCCCCGCTGCGGTAAACCACTTGGTCTTTGGCCACCTCGCCCAAAGCAGAAATGGAAATCACCAAACCCGAGCGACTGGTGGTGGTATCGCCACCCACCAAATCAACGCCGTATAGTTGGCAAGCCTGAATCATACCCGCGTACAATTCCTCAATCGCCTCTAGCGAAAACCGATTCGAAATGGCGATGGAAACGGTTATTTGCCTCGGTGTGGCGTTCATCGCATATACATCAGACAGGTTGACCACCACGGCCTTGTAGCCTAAATGTTTCAAGGGAACGTAAGCCAGATCAAAATGCACACCCTCCACCAACATATCGGCACCTAGAACGGTATAATGATCGCCACTGTTGATGACCGCACAATCGTCGCCAATTCCTTTGATGGTCGATGCTTGAGAGGTTTCAATGTGCTTTGTCAGGTGGGCAATTAGCCCAAATTCACCCAACTTATTGATTTCGGTGCGGTTTGGTGTATTCATCGGCACAAAATTACAGTTCATTCGGGCTGGGTGTGCACCGAGTGTCGAATTAATATTTTTTAAGTCACTCGTTTTTTGTTCGAGTACCGTATATGTGGTATTTTTGCACAAAATTTAGATTAGGTCTAAATAAAAAAGATATGATAAAAGTCAGTGATAATGCCAAAGAGCAGGTGGGTAAGCTACTTGCCGAGGAGCACAAGGAGCCCGGAACTTTTGTTCGCGTGGGTGTGGAAGGTGGTGGTTGCTCAGGGTTGATGTATCAACTTACCTTCGACCAACAGCTCAAAGAAGGCGATCAGATATTTGAGGACAACGGGGTGAAAGTGGTGGTCGATCGAAAATCGTTTTTGTACCTCGTAGGGACTGAGCTCGACTACACGGGCGGATTAAACGGCAAGGGATTTGTATTTGTCAATCCCAATGCCACGCGCACCTGCGGTTGCGGGGAAAGTTTCTCGATTTAATTGTTTATTAAATACCCGGATTCCGGGTACGCTACACTATGTCAGATTCAGACAACATATTAGACGAAATCACCTCGAGGGAGTATCAATACGGATTTGTTACCAACATTGAGAGTGAGAAAGCGCCGAAGGGCTTAAACGAAGACACGGTTCGATTTATATCGGCCAAGAAAGAAGAGCCTGAGTGGCTGTTAGAATGGCGTTTGAAAGCCTTCCGCACCTGGAAAACGATGGAGGAACCTCACCACTGGGCCCATCTGAAATACCCGGCGATCGATTACCAAGATCATTACTATTACGCGGCACCCAAACCGAAAAAACAGCTCAATTCGCTCGACGAAGTAGATCCCGAGTTGCGCGCCACATTTGAAAAATTGGGTATCTCAGTCGATGAACAGAAGCGTCTGAGCGGGGTGGCCGTTGATTTTGTGATGGACTCTGTATCGGTAAAAACCACTTTTAAAGAAACGTTGGCTGAGAAGGGCATCATCTTCTGCTCGTTCAGCGAGGCCGTCAAAGAACATCCAGAGCTGGTCAAAAAATACTTGGGTTCGGTAGTTCCCCCTACCGACAATTATTTCGCGGCTTTAAATTCAGCTGTATTCTCCGACGGCTCTTTCTGTTATATTCCCAAAGGAGTGCGTTGTCCGATGGAGTTGAGCACCTACTTTAGGATCAACGAGGCCAACACGGGTCAGTTTGAGCGCACCTTGCTCATTGCCGATGAAAGTAGTTATGTAAGTTACTTGGAGGGTTGCACGGCCCCAATCCGCGATGAAAACCAGCTGCACGCCGCAGTGGTTGAGCTGATTGCCTTAGACCATGCTGAGATTAAATACAGTACGGTACAGAACTGGTACCCCGGCGATAAGGAAGGCAAAGGGGGCATTTACAACTTTGTTACCAAGCGCGGAATTTGTGCGGGTAAATACTCAAAAATCAGCTGGACACAGGTGGAGACGGGTTCGGCCATCACATGGAAGTACCCGAGCTGCATTCTAAAAGGCGATCACTCAGAAGGAGAATTTTATTCGGTTGCGGTAACCAACAACCGTCAGCAGGCCGACACAGGCACCAAGATGATTCACCAGGGCAAAAACACCCGCAGTGTGATCATCTCCAAAGGCATTTCGGCAGGCGAAAGCAACAACAGCTACCGCGGTCTGGTGAAGGTTTCCAAAAACGCCCACGGCGCCAGAAACTTCTCGCAATGCGACTCGCTGCTGATGGGCGACCAATGCGGGGCCCACACCTTTCCTTACATTGAATGCCACAACAGCACGGCCAAAATTGAACACGAAGCAACCACATCGAAAATTGGTGAGGACCAGCTTTTCTACTGCAACCAGCGCGGTATTGACACGGAGAAAGCCATCGGACTCATTGTAAACGGATATTGCAAGGAGGTACTCAACCAGTTGCCTATGGAATTTGCCGTTGAAGCTCAAAAATTACTCGCCATAAGCCTTGAAGGCTCGGTGGGATAACTCAATAACCTGAACATCATGATCAACATAAACAACCTGCACGCCCGCATTGGCGACAAAGAAATCCTAAGGGGTTTAAACCTAGATATTAAAGCTGGCGAAGTTCACGCCATAATGGGCCCCAACGGCTCGGGCAAAAGCACCTTGGCTTCCGTTTTGGCTGGCAGGGAAGACTACGAAATTACAGCTGGATCGGTTACTTTTGATGGTAAGGACCTGCTCGACATGAGCCCGGAGGACCGCGCTCGCGAAGGACTTTTCCTCGCCTTTCAGTACCCCGTAGAAATACCGGGTGTGAGCAACATCAACTTTCTGAAAACCGCGATCAACGAGATTCGCCAGTACAAAGGCTTGGACCCCATGGCTGCAAAGGATTTCCTGGCCTTAGTAAAAGAGAAAGCCAAATTGGTAGAACTGAGCGATAACCTCGCCAGCCGTTCGGTTAACGAAGGTTTTAGCGGCGGTGAGAAAAAGCGAAACGAGATTTTTCAAATGGCGATGTTGGACCCCAAGCTCGCTATCCTCGATGAGACCGATTCTGGTCTGGACATAGATGCTTTGCGCATAGTAGCCAATGGCGTAAACCAATTGCGCAGCAACCAAAATGCCATTGTAGTGGTTACACATTACCAGCGTTTACTCGATTACATCGTTCCCGACTATGTGCACGTATTGTACAAAGGCCGAATCGTTAAATCGGGCACCAAGGAATTGGCGCTGGAATTGGAGGAACGCGGGTACGATTGGATTAAAGAAGGAGTTGAAGTATGATAGGCACTTCTACAGAAAAAATGGACACTAAACAGCGTTTTCTGAATCAGTTCTTGGAGTCGGACGTGCTCCCTGCATCGGTGCGTGAAAATGCCAAAGGCCATTTGCAATTGCTGTCGCTACCCGCTCACAAAGACGAATATTGGAAATACACACGTCCGACCAAGATTGTCAACAGCGAATTCAGTGCTCCTCAACATCACGACTTTTTAGACATCAGTGAATTCAAAGTGCCTGGATTGGATGCTTTTCGGGCAGTTTTGCTCAATGGAGTTTTCAGAAAGGACCTATCCGAACTAGATGGTCTACCCGCTGGTGTAGAAGTTGTTGATATCAAGGACGTGGCGCCAGATTCGGCGTTCGTGCAGCATTTAGACACCCTTGCAGATACATCGAAGAATATATTCAGCGCCATCAACGCAGTGTATTCCACAGGGGGAATCGCCGTAAGAGTGGCCAAAGGGAAAGTTCTAGAGAAGCCCTTGCATTTCATTCATCTGCAAACCACCGACAACGGTATTTCGCAACCGCGCTTTTTGGTAATTGCCGAGGAAAATGCTCAGTTAAAGGTGATCCAGACTTTTAAATCGACCGTTGCT
Source organism: Luteibaculaceae bacterium (assembly GCA_036275295.1). GTDB lineage: Bacteria > Bacteroidota > Bacteroidia > Flavobacteriales_D > Luteibaculaceae > DASUEB01. The sequence continues at coordinate 8,078 of DASUEB010000070.1, forward strand.
ACTCGCACCTTCACCAATTCGGTAACCGAGATTGTGGTGCAGAAAAATGCCAACTTAGAATGGGACAAGATCCAGTACGAAAACGACGAGAGCCTGCATTTGAATGGTGAGTTTGTTTGGCAAGCCGAACAGTCGAATTTCCGGATCAACACCATTACGCTCAACGGTGTTTGGGTGCGAAACAATTTGAATATCAGCATTACAGGAGAACGCTGTGAAACCCGTCTTACCGGACTCTATCCGCTATCGGGCCATCAACACGTGGATAATCACACTCATTTGAACCATATCGCGCCTCATTGCGAGAGTTACGAACTGTACAAAGGCATACTGGCCGACAATGCCACGGGTGTTTTCAACGGCAAAGTTCACGTGTATCAGAGTGCACAGAAAACCAATGCTTTCCAGCAAAATGCCAATATCGTGCTTTCGGATGACGCACAGGTAAACACCAAACCCGAACTCGAAATATACGCCGACGACGTGCGATGCAGTCACGGCTGTACGACAGGACAATTTGACGACGAAGCCATATTCTATTTGCGGGCGAGAGGAATTGGCGAGAGAAACGCGCGGAACTTGCTGTTATACGCATTTGCCGGTGAGGTACTCGAAAATATTACCATCCATCCCTTGCGCGACATGGTAGATCAATTGATATCTGAACGATTTAACTGGGAAATGTAATGCAACACACCGCACACAGGCTATTGGATGTACGCCAGGATTTTCCAATTCTGGCCGCAAAGGTCAACGGTAAACCGCTGGTTTACCTTGACAATGGTGCAACCACCCAAAAACCTGTGGAGGTGATTGATTCCATTGCGCAATACTATCAAAATACCAATGCCAACGTGCATCGAGGGGTGCACAGCTTGAGTCAGATGGCAACTGACCTTTTTGAAGAGTCGAGACGCACCGTTAGGCAGTTTCTTCATGCCCAACACGAGCATGAAATTATCTTTACCCGCGGTACAACCGAGTCTATCAACCTGATAGCCGATTGCTTCTCGAGGGCAGTACTTCGACCAGGCGACGAAGTGGTCATTACAGAATTAGAACACCACAGCAATATTGTGCCTTGGCAAATGGCATGCCAGCGAAGCGGCGCTACCTTGCGTTTTATTTACATCACCGAATCGGGTGAATGGGACCTGAGTCAATTGGATGAGGTGATCAACACCAAAACGAAGATTGCAGCCATATCGCACGTTTCAAATGCCCTAGGCACCATTAATCCGGTTGAAAAAATTATTGCCAAGGCCAGGCAGGTAGGTGCTGCAGTTCTAATCGATGGGGCCCAGGCTGTTAATCACATGCCAGTAGATGTTCAGGCGTTGGATGCCGATTTCTACTGCTTTTCAGGCCACAAACTCTTTGCCCCAACCGGCATTGGTGTATTGTACGGCAAAGAATCGTGGTTGAACCAATTGCCACCTTATCACGGTGGCGGTGAGATGATCAAAACCGTAAGCTTGCGCGAAACCACTTACAACGACTTACCACATAAGTTTGAGGCCGGAACCCCACACATAGAGGGTGTTATTGGCTTAAAAGCGGCGATTGATTACGTGCACAAGGTTGGTTTTGACCAAATTCAACAGAAAGAGCAATACTTGCTGGACGCGGCAACCGAGAGATTGCTTGGCCTTCCCGGTTTGCGTATCTACGGTACAGCCCCTCGCAAGGCATCTGTAATATCATTTCTAATCGACGGAATACACCCTTACGACATAGGAGTGCTGTTAGACAAACAAGGCATTGCGGTGCGGACAGGCCATCATTGCACCCAGCCTATTATGGACAAATTTGAAATACCCGGGACGGTACGCGCGAGTTTTTCATTCTACAACAACGATGAAGACATCGATCGCCTTATTGCGGGTTTAGAACAAGCCATCAGGATACTATCATGAACCAAATAGAAGAGCAGGAGAAAAAACTCATTGAAGAGTTTGAGTTTTTGGGTGATTGGATGGAGAAGTACGAATACATCATCGATCTCGGGAAAGAGTTGGAGCCTATGGCTGAAAGCCTAAAAACCGAATCAAACAAAATAAAGGGCTGTCAGAGTCAGGTTTGGTTATTTCCGTCGAAAAAGGATGGCGAAATCCATTTTTCAGCCGACAGCGACGCCCTTATCACCAAGGGAATCATTGCACTCCTTTTGCGCGTCATCAATCATCAGGAAGCCTCAGCCATTGCGGCATATGACTTTCGTTTTGTCGATGCCATCGGATTGAAGGAGCACCTGAGTCCAAACCGTTCGAACGGATTGGTATCGATGATCAAACAAATTAAGTTGTACGCATTAGCCCTCCAAAACTGAATCATGGAAAAGAAAGAACTGGAGAATGCCATCATCGAGAAACTAAAATCGATTTACGACCCTGAGATTCCTGTGGACATCTATGAGTTAGGGCTAATATATGGCATTGTTATCGAAGACAATGGAGACACAGAGATTACCATGACCCTTACCTCGCCCTCGTGCCCAGTTGCAGAAAGTTTACCCGGCGAAGTGCGAACGAAGGTACAAGAGCTGACCGAACTGGGCACGGTGACCGTTACGTTGACCTTTGACCCACCATGGGACAAATCAATGATGAGCGAAGAAGCGATGTTAGAACTGGGTTTTCTTTGATCATGGAACCTATCGAGAATAAAGTAGCTGCAAGTGGTTTAATCACCATCGATTTCGAGGAATGGGTAAACATACACCCATATACCGCGATCGATCTAAGCCCTGTTTTGTTTCAAGGCTTGGTCATGCGCGAAGCCGACCTGAAAGAATGGTTGAAAAACTATGATTATTTGGCCGTAAAGGGGCAAAATTTAATCTTTCAATGCCCGGACGACATAATCCTTCAAAAATGGGTTCCACTGCTTGTATTCTCCAGATTTGCCCCATACGCCGCACACATGACCTGGGGGAACACAGACGACCTTTTTAACGACTTATTACAGAAAGCGATTCTGGCTTACGATATATCACAACTACAGGGAGCCCGTATTGTCTTAAAGGGTTGTTCAAAATACGCCGTAAAACCAGCTACTTACTCCCTTGCCGTTGACAAATTCCAACCCGTAGCGCAGAGTATCCTATACGGCGAACCCTGCTCAACCGTGCCGATATACAAAAAGAGGTAAGTACCTCCTTACAATCTCACTTCCCACTTTCAATAGAGGATTTTTCACCATCACAGGCTGGTGAGTTTGTGATATTAATTGGACAACCAAGACAAGCCCACATACATTCTACCGCTCTGTACTGTTGACTTACGGGCAACAAAAAAGGGAGCAAATTGCTCCCTTTTTTTATTGGTATGGTAAATCGCCTTATCTAATCGAAATGATTTTAACCTCCGTACGACGGTTGTATTGATGCTGTTCTTCACTGCACTCAATGTTATCAAAACATCCGTTGCGAATCATTGACTCACCGTAGCCTTTAGCCGTTACGCGTGAAGGATTAACACCTCGTTGCAATAGGAAGGCTCTGGTAGCTTCGGCACGTTTCATGCTCAAATCCAAGTTTTCCATTGCTGAACCGCGAGAATCGGTGTGTGAACTCAACTCAATGTCAACATTTGGGTTAGCCGATAGGAAATCGTAAACCTGCAATAAAGACTCAGAAGACTCAGGACGGAGGTCCCATTTTCCAAAATCCCAATAGATTTTAGGAACTTCGAAAACCAACCCAACTTCGAGCTTTGTTAAAACCAGATCCGTAAGATCAATAGGATTACCTGACTCACGGTTAACCGTTGAGAAGCTGGTAACGTTGTTTAAGTAGCCATTACGAGATGCCACAAAACGATACGTGCTATTGGGCTCCAATTGGAATTCGAACTTGCCATCGGGTCGTGTGCTGTACATCTGCTCGCCCATAGAGCTCACTTTGATGATGGAAATCTTCACATCGCTCAATGGGAAATTAGACTTGGAGTCACGTACCGTACCAAATACACTATATACTCCGCGCTCAAGGTTAATTTTAATTGACTTAACATCCCCATTTGGCACGATGGGCACATCCACGGTGCTTGGGAGATATTGAGCACTTTGAGTAACTAATTTGTACTTGCTATAGCGGCTTACATTAAAGCTAAAAAAGCCATCGCGATCGGTTTTCGCCTTACCAAGTGTAGTGTTGGTTACTTCATCTTTAATGAAAACCGTAACATCGGGAACTGCAAATTCATTCTCATCGTATACGTTACCTGTAAGAGCATAAACCTCTGAGGGCATTTCGTAAAGGAAAGCGTAGATATCGTCTTCTCCCGTTCCACCGTCGCGGTTAGAGGAGAAGTAACCACTAGTCATGGCCGAATCCAGAATGAAACAGAAATCGTCTTTAGGAGAATTTACTGGTTTACCCAAATTAAGCCTTTCCTTCCAAACCCCTTTGCGGAGTTTTGAGCTATAAATATCGTATCCACCAAGCCCGGTGTAACCGTCTGATGCGAAAAACAGCGTATTTGATTCGTGGATAAAAGGATAGTTCTCATTCCCCTCGGTATTGATATCGGGTCCGAGGTTGACAGGACGTGTGAAGAATCCGCGATCGATCTCCACCATATAAAGATCGTATCCACCGTACCCACCGGGCATATCTGATGCAAAGAACAGTTTCGTGCCGTCTTTAGAAAGGCTGGGTGAACACACTGAGAACTCATCGCTATTAAATGGTAACTCTTCGATGTTTACGAAGTCATTACCAGCAAGCGTTGCGCGATAAATCTTCAGGTTTGTAACTCCCCTAGAGCTCTTATTTGCTTTCTTTTTCTTGTAGCTGTAGTTGTTACTGGTGAAATACACTTGGAGCCCGTCATTGGTAAAACTAAGGGGACCTTCGTGAAATTTGGTGTTCAGCGCTTTAGAGAAACTCTGTGGAGTGGTAACTCCGCCGCCTGCAACGCGATCTGATATATACAAGTCAAGGTAAGGCTGACCTCTCCAGCTGTACTCGCGTTTAACCGCGGGATCTCTTTCTTCAGTACTGGCAAATACAATGGCTTCACCTCTAAAGAAAGTGGCTCCAAAATCGCTTGCAGGTGTGTTGATAGAAAGCGGGCTGATTTTGTAAGCCTGTACAATAGGACTGTTCTTGGTTACATAATCACCAGCGGTAACATGCATCACACCGCGGGTATCGGTTGGATTAAGTTCGTTATACAAACGCATCCAATTGTTTGCCTCGGCGTATTTTTCGTTCGACATCAGTGCCTGAGCATAATAATAGATCTCAATCGGCTGGCGTGAGCGAAGCTGAACTGCTTGTGCATACCAAACTTCGGCGTTTTTGGTGTCGCCGATTTCGCGGTAGGCATTAGCTAAATTGTGGATGATTTTGTCATTAACCTCGCCTTTTCGCACTGCTTGCATGTACAGCTCAATCGCTTTTGCATATGAAAGCGATTCGTAGTACTGGTCAGCGCGAGCTACAAGGCCCAGCTGTGCCTGGGCGCTAGTAACTAAAGTTAACGAAAGAAGTGCAACAGCGGAAATTTTTTTCCAAGTGGGCATTCTCATAAATTTAGAAGTAACGAGGTGATTTGATATTAGATCTGCGGTAGATGAGGTCGTAACTCAACATGAGTTCATGGCTTCCACCGTTGTATTTCTGTAGGGATGAGGTATTGAAATCATACGAATAACCCACTTTAAGTTGGTCATTCACTTGAATCTGCAGGATACCACCCACAGCATCATTAACGCGGTAGATCAGACCAAACCATATCTTTTCAGCATACTGGAAGTTGGCATTGATGTCAACACCTAGAGGGGCTCCTCCAACGTAGCGGAAATTGATAGATGGTTTTAGGTTAACTGATGGCGAAAGGGGAAATAATCCTCCAGCCGTGATAAAAATATGGCGGGCCTCCAGATAAGCGCGTTTGGTTGTAACCGTATTATCAAAGTTTACTGAATTGGCTAACAAACGGGGTACTGAAAATCCAGCAAAGAACTTAGTGGTGTTAAAATAAGCACCGAAACCAACGTTGGGTAGAAACTTTCCTCCAATGTTCTGGCTAAACGAGATATCGTTGTTGTCGGTAGTCTTAACATCCCCTAATCGCGCAGAGAACGCGTTTCCACCTGCTCGTAAACCAAAACGGAGATTGGACTCAGCCGATAGCGACAATTTGTAGCTCACATCAGCAAAAAAACCTGTTTGCGAGATAGGCCCAATGTTGTCGTTGATGATAGTAACCCCAAGACCGATATTGCGGTCTTGAATTGGTGAATGAACAGACAAACTGTGTGTTTTAGGGGCGCCGTCAAACCCAACCCACTGCAGACGAGACAGCGCAACCGCTGTCAAGGCGTCATTGCTTCCTGCGTAAGCCGGGTTAAGAAGTAGTGGGTTCTGCAGGTATTGCGTTACCATGGGCTCCTGCTGGGCAGCCACTCTGCCGGATACCAGCAGCGTAGCGCCTAGAAGCAAGTATGAGAAAAGACTATTGCGTTTCATTTTCATGTGTCGTTCGTCCTTAATTATCGGTTGATGTAAATAGTTCCCTTCTGAGCTTTATCGCCAAGACCTAGGTCAAGAAGGTAGAAATAAGTACCCTGAGGAACATCTTCGCCTGACTTCTGGAATGTACCATCCCAGTTGTTTTGGTAACTGTTCGACTCGAAGATAAGCTGACCCCAGCGGTTGTATACTTTCAGAGAAGCCTGTGGGAACTCGCTAATCGCAGGGATAACAAAGAAGTCGTTAACACCATCGCCATTTGGAGAGAAACCTTCAGGTACATCGGTAAGTATTTCACAGTTGTCGCCAGCATCAGCGAAGTTAGGAACACCATCGCCATCACAGTCTCCTGTATTCTCAATTCGATCGCTTGCGCCATCGTTATCAGAATCCAAGTCGCGGAAGTCAGGGAATCCATCACCGTCTGAATCAACGGGGCTTGCACAGTTGGCACCGGCTTCCACATTGTCGTCAATGCCGTCTCCGTCTGAATCTGTGTTCAAGTAATCTGGCAGCGCAGAGCTAGCGTCAAACTTGTAAGCTACATTAAGACCAGCGGTAAACTTGCTGTCGTAAGGAGCGATTGCTTCAACGCTGTCAGGTATACAATCGTTGTCAGAGTCGAAGTCTTGGAAGTCATACACCCCATCGCCGTCAGAATCAGCAGGTACTGCAGTAGATGCACCCGCTTCAAAACGGTCACCTAAACCATCGCCATCCGAATCAATTGAACGGTAATCGTGGAACAAGCCGCCATTGGTGTTAACGGGCTCAAGGCATGATCCAAGCGCTACACCACCTTCAATTGCATCCAAAATGCCATCGTTATCGGTGTCGCGGTCTCTGTAATCTTCGTCGCCGTCATTATCCACATCAGATACTCTGTCGAATTTACCTTGTCCAGGCAAATGCCCTTCAAAGATGTCGCAGATTCCGTCGTTATCCGTATCCAAGTTCAGATAGTCTGGATTTGTATTTCCTGCAAACGAAATGCGAGGAGTAGCGTCAGGACCTTTTTCATCTGAGTCTAAGATGTTATCATTATCTGAGTCATCATCTTGGAAGTTGAATAAGCCATCCCCGTCGAAGTCCTCTGGAATACCAGCAAACATTGCAACGCGTGAATCAATGCCATCTAGCAAACCGTCGTTATCTGAGTCGGTATCCCGGAAATCAGGCAGTAGATCGTTGTCAGAGTTAGGTACCGCAACAAAATTAATGTCTAAACCAGACTCATAGTAGTCAGAAACACCGTCGTCGTCTGAATCCAAATCACGGAAATCAAATGTTCCATCGCCATCAGTATCGTTTGGCAGAACAGTAATTGAACCCGCTCCTTCAGTAATATCAGCGATGCTATCACCGTCTGAATCCAAATTCAAGAAGTCAGCTACACCAGTTGTAGTCTTTTGAACGCGGTTGAACAAGTTAGTGAAATTCAAAGGTCCAAAGAAAGATTCGGCGGCATCTGTCCAACCGTTTTTCACGGCACCAGGCTCATTAAGAACAACCATGCCATCAACTGGCGTACTCTCCAGTGCCAGTGCTGCTGAAGCATTTAAGCCTTCGAATAGATCTGAAATACCATCGTTATCTGAATCCAAATCGTATTGGTTGATGATACCATCGCCATCAAAATCGTACAGGGCACATACTAAGCCAGCCATGCTGCCACCTTGAGAAGAACAGAAATCAGCGTCCTTATAATTAGGAGTACCATCCCCATCTGCATCGCCATTAGCATCGGCTAGTCCACCAGCTTCAAGCAAATCAGGTAGACCGTCGTTGTCGTCATCCAAATCAGCCTGATCGAAGATACCATCGTTATCTGCGTCGCCGCATTCCGAGGAACCTCTTAAGGTTAGACTTCCACAGCTTGTGCTTGAAGAGATAAACAACGTGTAGATACCGCCAAAAGCAATAGGATCTGAAGTAAAGATGTCGCCTGCCAAGCTACCATTAGTGCCGCTTACAAAATACGGTGCAACACCGCCGCGAATTCTAAAACGAACTTGATAGCTATTAGTCGACTTATCGCAAAGGATATCTACAGCAGGGTTTGTACCAGCCACGTTAGAAACACTAATGGTGTCAACTATAGTAATTCTTGCAATTGCATTACAACCTACCGCGTTTCCGGTCAATGTATTGGTGTACGTGGTACCCACAACACCTCTTCTCGGGAAGAAGATGTTTCCTACCAATAAGTTGGCGGGAACAGTACCTACGGATGCCGTGGTATTCCACACACCGGTTATACCGTCTGCGCGGGTCAAGTCATAAATATCAATTGGATTCTGGTTAGAGCATACGGTAAACGAAGTGTCGATTCCAGGACCAACCACCGTAACCGTAAGGGTTTGTGTTACACTTACACATCCATTACCTGGGGTAGTCAGGGTAAATTCATAACGTCCGTTACCGGCTAGGTCAGAATAAAACAAGTTACCACTCAAAGCACCAGCTGTTATAGCAGCTTGGTTGTTGGTACCCGCTTTAGGCTGCAAACTAAATGTGCCACCCGCTGGGAAGTTAGCATACGCACCACTTAGGTTTGTTGGGTTATCGGTACGGCAAACCACCAAGTTAGGATCGGCCAAAGGAGAAGGGGTTCCATTGATGTTGAATCGGAAGAACGCCGTGTCGTTGGCACAACCAGGAGCAGAAGTGATGTAACGGAATGTTCCGCGTTTACCAGCGTCGCCAGAGGTAAGAATAACCTGGCCTGTTGCGAAGTTCCCTGTTGGGGCAGTTCCACTGTGCAATTCCCAACGACCACCGTTTGATCCGTTGATCAGGAACTGGTTAAGATTGGTTAAGCCTTGGGCACACAAGAATAAGGTATCCGCTCTGTCAGCGCCGCTGTTTGGTGCAGCGCTAATGATCGCCGTAACAACCGTATTGCTTGGTCCGCATTTAGCTGAAGGAACAGAGTACACAAACTGAACAGTATCAGGATTGTAAGAAGAAGGATCAATAAAGCTAGAAGTTGGCCCACCATCGCTGGTCCAAGTACCACCCAGATCGTAATCCCCAGGAAGCCCTAACGCATTGAAAAGGCTGTATGTTCCTTGGTTTTGACAAAGGAAAATGGTGGTGTCACCACGACCTGAACGCGGAGCAGGAACCAAACGAATGGTCAAAGTCGCAATGTCATCAGGACAATTAACTCCTCTAACCACATGATTGAAAGAGAATGTAGAAACACCGGGGAAATTGTTGAAGAATACCACAGGATCAAAAATCTCTGAAGAGCTTCCTCCGAGGAATGCCTGTTGAGCGCCTACCTGTGCAACAAAATTACCATTAAGGTCTACTTGGCCGTTCAGCAGGGTTCTCATATCCACACGACTTCCTTCGGCGCACAACTCGATAGTAGCATCTGTTCCAGCCTCAGGTGCTTTTTCAACACGCAGGGTGAAGAAAGCAGTATCTCTTGGACAAGCACCACCTCCTACAACATAGAATGCTGTAACAGTAGCAGGAGCAGCAACAAGAGTCGCATTGAAATTAGATCCAGAAACTGCGGGAGACGAGCTAGAGAATGAACCACCAGCAGTTGGGGTTCCGCCAGGAACAAGCGCATACGTTGAATTGGTTGAGCAAACGGTATCAACTACGTCAAGACCCGCATCAGGGCGAGGTGCGATATTGATAGTAATTTGGTTGGTAACTGCAGGACAAACTCCATTATCGGCTGTGTAATCAACCACACAAGTTGCACCTAATGCAAATCCAGCGAGACCCGCATTGAATACCGCAGAGTTGTATGGACTATTAGTAGCAATAGCAACGGCACAATCACCAGAGGTAGAGTTTGGAGAGAAGGTAGCAATAGGATCAGTAGTTGGAACTACGTTTCTCATGGCCACTTGCTCGCCGAAACAAACGTTAGCCGTTTGATTACCGTTGGTTACAGGCGGAGCTTGTACAATGATAGTTGCGTTGGCTGTAGAAGTTGAGTTCGGACACGCCGCCTTAACGACGCGGTATTCAAATACATAAGTACCTGGACCATCGATTGGGTTGTAGCTGGTTACCCCTTGTCCGTTGATAGGTGTGGTGGGTTGCACTTTGGTAATTGAACCACCCGTTTCGCCTCCTACAATGGTGCGGATATCAACCGGAGTACTGTTGGTACAAACGGTTACAGAATTAGAAGTACCTGCATTCGGTACACTTACAATGCGCAACCTGATATTGTTTACCACGATTGGGTCGCAAGCGGCCGTTTGAATGCTCAAGGTAAAGGTATATTCACCCGCCGGTAAACTTGATGGAGCAATGATGCTATCGTTTACAATGTCGGCTGCAGTAATTGTTCCGCTGTTCTCGGTCCACACTAGGCGATCGTCCTCTGTAAATGGGAAGAAGTCTAGGTTATTAACCAATGAATTGAGGTTAAACTGGCTAACTGACCTACAAACCTCTGTGAAAACAGCCGATTTGGGTGACGGTGTGCTGAAGATTTTACTCACCTGAACCACCGCAAAGGTTACCGAGTCGCGACAAAGCGGTGGATTCGGGCCATAGTTTGTTGTGTCTTCAACAGTATACTTAAGTCTAACAAATGGAGGGAATGATGAAGGTCTGCTTGCAAAGAACGGTGTTGTAGACGAGTTGATAAGCGTCATGAAAGCCGCCACATCGAAGTCACTTTGCAACGGACCTTTGAAGTAAGTAGTGCGGTTACCGTTAACGGTGGCGTTCAAATTCGCATCGTAGGGAGGTAGCATAGCCAATTCCCAGCGACCTTCGCGATCGAAATTACCAGTAAGCGTTGTATAGAGGTCAAAATCTGTTTCATCCTCACAAGCGGCCGCGGTATCGCCAACTCCTGCGCGGGGTAGACG
>DASUEB010000071.1:0-18051 GCA_036275295.1 Luteibaculaceae bacterium
CCCAAGGTGTACGCCTAATCAAACACTACCGCGAGATGGATTTCATGGGTTTTGTTGAAGTGATCCGGAATCTCTCCAGTATTCTACAAAACATCAAAAACACCAAAAATGCCATTGCCAGCGAACGGCCCGATGTACTGGTCTTGGTGGATTACCCCGGTTTTAACCTGCGAATTGCGCCTTATGCAAAAAAGTTGGGCATTAAGGTGGTTTATTACATTTCTCCTCAAATTTGGGCTTGGAAAGAAAATCGGGTCCATTTAATTAAAAAGGTAGTCGATAAGATGCTGGTCATTCTGCCTTTTGAAGCTGCATTTTACCAAAAGCATCATTTTGAAGTGAATTTTGTGGGTCACCCTTTGCTGGATGCCATTGCCCAATACGAGCTAGCCAATCCAAGCGATTGGCGCACCGGTAATGGTTTGGATGACAGACCCATTGTGGCTTTGCTTCCTGGAAGCCGGGCACAGGAGATTGCCGTTAAATTGCCCATTATGTTGGAGGTTAGCAAGCATTTTCCGCAGTACCAGTTTGTGGTGGCCAAAGCTCCTTCACAGCCAGTCTCCTTTTACCAACAATGGCTCAATGGATCAGGAGTTCGATGGGTCGAAAACCAGACCTACGCGTTACTTAAAAACAGTGTTGCGGCCTGCGTAACCTCTGGAACAGCTACACTAGAAACGGCCCTTTTTGAGGTTCCGCAAGTGGTTTGTTACAAAGGCAGCGCTATTTCTTATCAAATTGCCAAGCGACTGATTAAAGTCAAGTATATTTCATTGGTTAACCTAATCATGGATGCCCCGGTTGTTACCGAGCTAATTCAAAGCGAACTTAACGCACCAAATTTAAAGAGGGCCCTCAACGGAATCCTGGATGAAAAGGGCGCACAGCAAATGAAATCGAATTACCGCGAATTAGCCCTGCGGTTGGGTGGGGTAGGAGCCTCTGAACGGGCGTCAAAAATCATAGTCAACGACTTATGAGGCTGGTTTTAGCGATACTGGGTTGCCTTTGCATCAGTCTAATTGGCAAGGGTCAAGAGGTAAATATTGGATTATTTAATCAGCAGAAAACCACTCAGATTTTAGTGGGTATTGGTGAGGGTTTGGTGGCTATAATGGTCGATTCGACAGAATTACAAGTAGTCAAACCCGGCGATGCCATCACCCTTTCTCACGCTGCAGAGGGTTTACAGCTGAGGGTGGGTAGCGAAATAAAAGGCGTTTATCAGCGGTTGCAGCTCAAACCCGTAACCGATAATTCATTTGTCAAACTACTATGTCAACAGCCCGCCCGATCTGAGCTGTGGTACAACGGGAAAATTTCATTCATTCACGGACTGGATCGAATTCGCATCATCAATACGGTCGATTTAGAAGCCTACATAGCAGGAGTAGTAGAAGCCGAAACAGGGTCAGAGCAGGTTCAAGAGTTTTACAAGGTGCAGGCATGCATTACCCGTACTTTTGCGCTGGCCAATTTGCAGAAACACGCCCTGGAGGGGTTTAATTTGTGCGATCAAGTACACTGCCAGGTTTACAAGGGCCGCCCTCACAACAATCCATCTATAATCAAGGCTGTGGCTGAATCGGCTGGTTTGATTTTGGTTGACCGGAATTTGCAACTTATCGACGCTGTTTTTCATGCCAATTGTGGAGGGGTAACCCATAATTCAGAGGATTATTGGGTAGATACCATACCCTATTTGCGTTCGGTTACAGATAGCTTTTGCAGCGAGGGTAGGCAATTCAAATGGCGGTTATCGCTCGACAAAGAACAGTGGTTGAGGTACCTCTATGGAAATTTTAAGTTCCCAATTGATCAAAGTGACTTCCTCTACCAAGCTTGTAATCTCAACGAACCAAAACGCACCAAATACCTGTTCGACCCCACCTACAAAATAGCGGTCCGACGGATCCGATCCGACTGGAATTTAAGGTCGACATTCTTCAGTATTCGCGAGGAAAGCGGGGTACTTTATCTGGAGGGTAGAGGTTTTGGTCACGGGGTTGGATTATGCCAGGAAGGAGCTATGAAAATGGCGCGATTGGCTTATAGTTTTAGCGATATTTTGCACCATTATTTCACCGACGTTTTTGTCATTCCGAAAAATCAACTTTTCTTGCTCAAAGACTACGCCCGACCTTAGGGGGCATGTGGTCGTTACCCGCCTTTAAATTTTTCTTAGCAGTCGTTATTGCTACCCTACTGGGTTTGTACTATCCACCCTTGGCTATCGCGCCCAAATGGTATTTCGAAGCCGTGTTCGTGTTACTATTGGCGATACTAGCCATGGGTTTTGACAGGGTTTATCTATTTCGGTGGGTCAATGGGCTACTGGTTTTATTGTTGGTGGCCGTGCTGGTAATCCCCGTGCGATTACCCGTTTCATTCCCAGAAAAACGCATGGCATTCAGCGGTGTGGTGATCGAGAATCTAGGGGTAAAAAAGGGCAAGACCCGGGTGGTGTTGAAGTTGATTCAGCCCGCGGTTCTTCATCAACAAACATTTATCTGGTACAGCAGGAACATGGCTGATTCGGCCTCCATGGGTTACGGAACTGTGGTTAAATCGGTTGGATTTTTCAAGTCGGATAAACATCTGAACCCGCAGGGATTTCGTCAGTGGATCAGGCAGAAGGGGTGTGTAGGTGTGATTCAATCAGGCTGCCATACCGTTCAGGTCGCAAGGAGTCAAGGATATTTGGTCTATTTTGATCAGATCAAGGTTAAGTTACTCGCAACGGTCAAATCGCGATTTAACTCTGCCAGCAACTACGCGCTTTTTGCAGCCATGTTTTTGGGTGAGCGCGAGTATCTGGATCCAAAAGATGTTCATCTTTTCACGGTGAATGGCGCCATGCATATCCTTGCGGTAAGTGGAATGCACGTGGGTATGTTGTTCTTTTTGTTGCAGTTTGCTTGCAACCAGATCGGGTTGAATCAACAACCGAAGGTAAAAACTCTCATATCCATTGTGTGTATAGGATATTATGCGCTTTTGTGTGGTTTTGAGCCCAGTGTAGCGCGCTCAGCCCTTATGTTCAGTTTACTTCAGATGGGTTCGGCGATTCAAAAGCGGTCTAGTTCGCTCAATATTGTCTTTTTTGCAGCCGTCATTCAAATCATCTACGACCCGCTTATTGTCTATTCTGTGGGTTTTTTGCTCAGTTATTCCGCCGTTCTCGGTATTTTGCTGATCAACCCCATACTTAAAAAATGCTGGGAGCCGCGCACTCAAGTAGGTAAATACCTCTGGGAGATAACTACCGTTGGCATCTCAGCCCAACTGATGACGGCACCTATTGTTCTTCATTTCTTTGGTCAATATCCCGTATATGCTTTGCTTGCCAATTTGTTGCTGATACCCATTTCCACTGCGCAAATGGTTCTCGGTTTTACCGTACTGTTCTCTGCCGTTCTGGGAATTGATCCCAAGCTTTTGATTCTGATTTTTGAATGGGTTACTGCGGTGTTGAGACTTAGTATGGAATGGGTCTGCTTGATGCCCTATCAACAAGTGTTTTGGTCCATTTCCAGTGGTTGGGTGGCCTTGGGTATCTGGTCTTTGTTTTTGGTGGTATTCGACCTGCTTCGCGATCTGCGACACTTTCCCACCGCTTTACCATTTAGCCTGAAAAAAATCCAGTTACCTCGTTTAACCGTTGCTTGGTGGAAATGACCCGAGAACAATCAGCATTTGTTTCGAAATTTGGTTCGTCCTGTTTTTTGGTTTGTTGCCGAATTTTGGGGCTGAAGGGTATTGTGTTTCTTATTTTTGCCGCATGATTCAAAATTTTCTGTCAACCGTATTCGTTTTTTCGCTGGCCGTAGTTGGGGTAAGCGCCCAGACACAAGCCACCAAAAAAGAGGGTGAGGCCCTGAGAATAGAGGCAAAACCCGACATCGACGGAAAATTAACGGAATCGTTTTGGGCTCTAGCCAGCCCCATGACTCAATTTACGCAGCAGGAGCCCAACCCTGGTGTTTCTGCTACCAAAGAGACCATTGTAAAAATGGTTTACGATGACGACGCGATCTATGTGGGTTTTGAAATGTTCGAACCCAATACAGACAGCGTTTTGAAAGAGCTTTCCCCGCGCGATCAAATTGGTAATGCCGATTGGTGTGCCGTGATCATCGATGCCTACAAAGACGGCAACAACGGAGTGGGTTTTGTGGTAACCGCATCGGGTGTGCAAACCGATGTGAAATACTCGGTGTTTGGTGAAGATGAAACTTGGAATGCGATTTGGCAGAGCGAGGTATTCATAGGCGAGGGCAAATGGACCGCCGAAATCAAGATACCCTATTCATCGCTTCGATTCCCTGAGGTTGACATACAACAATGGCATGTCAATTTTATCCGCTATCGAAGAGGAAATCGCGAAAAATCGACCTGGAATCCCATCAATCCTGCTATCAATGGTTTTTTAAACCAAAGTGGATACATCAATGGTATCAAGGGCATTAAACCACCACTTCGACTTCAACTTTTTCCTTACCTCTCTGCCTATTACAATGTGAGCGGCCGCCAACAAGCCACATCCTTGAATGGGGGCATGGACATCAAGTACGGTCTAAACGACGCTTTTACATTGGATATGACACTGATACCTGATTTCGGACAGGTTCAGAGTGACAATAACGTATTAAACCTCAGTCCTTTTGAAGTCAGGTTTCAAGAAAATCGTCAGTTTTTCACCGAGGGTACCGAGTTATTCAACAAAGGTGATTTGTTTTACTCCCGGCGAATAGGGGAGACTCCTTCCGGTTATTTTGGGGTTCAAGGACAACTTAACGAAGGAGACACCCTGCTTGAGAATCCTTCTGAAACAAGACTGTTGAACGCAACCAAGGTATCGGGACGCACCAGCAGTGGCCTGGGAATTGGTGTTTTTAATGCCGTTTCGAGAAACACCTTCGCGCGATTAAGGCGAGCAAGCGGCGAAGAAGAGCAAATCCTTACTGAACCGCTGACCAATTACAACGTGTTGGTTCTCGATCAAAATCTCCCCAATAACTCATACGTTACCCTGATAAATACCAATGTCAGTCGGAATGGATCTTTCTACGACGCTGGAGTAACCGGGGTACAATATCAGTTACAAGACAAAAAAATTCGATATCAGCTAGAAGGTTTTGCTGCGCTTTCACAGCAGTACGGTAAAAACGGTCCAGGAAACGATGTGTTTGGAAGCAATCACCGGATGAGCATTGCCAAAGTATCAGGTAATTTCACTGCACGTGCGGGTTATAACTTGATGACCGATCGATATGATCCCAACGACCTTGGCTTTAACCTCTTTAACAACATCATTAACAAGTTCGTGAATGTGGGTTTCAATCAATTTAAACCCGTAGGTATCTTCAATCGTTTTGGAATCAATGCGTTTCTGGATCACACGCAGATTTACAACCCAAGGGCATTTAACAACTTGGGAACAGGTGTGAGTTCATTTTTTATCCTTAAAACATTCGACGCATTTGGGGTTAACTTCAACACCGAACCCATTACTACGTATGATTATTTCGAAACGCGACGGTTTGGGCGGTATTATACCTTTCCTGTGAATCACAATGTGGGAGGTTGGATTTCGAGCGACTACCGCCGTCGGTTTGCTCTTGATATTACCGCCAATTACCGCGTATTTGATGAACCGGGACGAAATCGCTATAACATCAACTTCTCTCCTCGTTTCCGTGTAAACAACAAGCTTTCTTTTATTTACAGCTGGAGTTATTCCGATTGGAAAAACGATGTGGGTTATGCCGTGCCCAATGCTACTTGGTTCAGAGATGCCTCCAACGGCGAACTCAATGGATTCCCGGGTGGTGATGCGATCATTTTTGGAATTCGCGATCAGAAAACATTTACCAACCTGCTTACTGCCCGTTATTCGTTTAACAACACCATGGGTCTTACCTTTCGCCTGAGACACTACTGGTCGAAGGTAAGGTATGACGATGTCTATGAACTCAATCAGGAAGGTCTTCTGGTTTCAACGCCTTACACGGGCCGCTCGGTAGCAGGTGAGAGTTATCACGACAACAGTTTTAATGCGTTTAATATCGACATGGTCTACAGCTGGGTGTTCAGTCCAGGTAGTGAGTTGAGGTTGGTTTGGAAAAATTCTATCTTCAACAGTGAATCGATTGCAAATCGCACATTCCGCAACAACTTAGAGAATGTCTTCGATCAGTCGCAAACCAACAGTTTTTCGGTGCGATTCCTGTATTTTATCGACTCTCAGATGCTTCTGAAAAGGCGACCAAAATCACAAGTCGGTTAAGCGAACGGTTTCTCCCGCTGCGATTCCGCGATCGGTAGCTACCACCAAACCGGCCTCCACCTTGGCGTCGTGCTCATACATCAATACGTATTCATTCGCTGCAGCCTCTTTTAAAAAGCGCTCTTTTTCGGTTAGGGTGACCAACGGGCGCATGTCGTAGCCCATGATCCAAGCAAGTGGTATGTGGTGCGGAGACGGCAGTAAATCAGCGCAAAAAACGATTTTGCGACCGTTTTTGTTGATTACCGGTAACATCTGAGCCTCGGTATGACCGTTAACGGTGATCACATCGATACCCGGGAGCACCTCCGTGGTAATCCAGTCTTGGGTTTGAATGAACTTAAGTTGCCCGCTCTCCTGAATGGGCAAAATGTTTTCACTCAAAAACGACGCCTTTTCGCGAGCATTAGGTTGAATGGCCCAATTCCAGTGAGCCTCATTGCTCCAATAGGTTGCATTTTTGAAAGTCGGCACCAAAAGCCCCGAGGCTGCATCGCGATAAACCGCACCTCCGCAGTGATCAAAGTGCAAATGGGTGAGAAAAACATCGGTTATTTGATCTGAAGAAAACCCTTTTTCATGTAAACAGGACTCCAGGGTCTTCATCTGGTGAAGATGATAGTGTCCAAAGAATTTGTCGCTTTGTTTGTTACCAATACCGGTATCGATCAAAATCAGGCGATTGCCATTCTCAACCAGCAGGCAACGCATGGCCCAGGTACAAAGGTTGTTATCGTCGGCGGGGTAATTGCGGCTCCACAGGGTTTTGGGTACCACGCCAAACATAGCTCCTCCGTCTAATTTAAAACGACCGGTATCGATGGTATACAGATTCATGTTGGGTTTTTAGGTGCTCCAAGGTATTAAATTCCAAAAAAGTAACTCCTCTTTGTTGAAAAAGCCGACAAGAGGTTGCAAAAAGGTTTCTAAACCGATGTATTATTGCCTGTATTTGCGATGTGCTTAACCGTCTGCAAATCACGTTTAACCCGACATACTGCCATGCAAATTCATTTCATAGCCATTGGCGGAAGCGCCATGCACAACCTTGCCATCGCTCTTCACCACAAGGGATATATCATTACAGGCTCTGACGACGAAATCTTTGAACCTTCGCGTAGTCGACTCCAGCAACTAGGCCTTTTGCCAGAATCGATGGGCTGGTACCCGGATAAAATCACCCCCGAAATCGATGCGGTTATCCTGGGTATGCATGCTCGCGCAGACAATCCGGAGTTGGCCCGAGCTAAGGAGTTGGGCATAAAAGTTTACTCGTACCCTGAATTTATCTACGAGCAAACGAAGAACAAAAAACGCGTGGTCATCGGAGGCAGCCATGGTAAAACAACCATCACATCGATGATTTTACATGTTTGTAAGCAGGTGCGCATGGAGGTTGATTTTATGGTTGGTGCCCAACTGGAGGGTTTTGACTGCATGGTCAAGCTTTCGGAAAGCGCTCCGGTTGTCATTTTGGAGGGCGATGAATACCTCAGTTCCCCTGACGATCGAAGGCCTAAGTTTCATTTGTATCTCCCGCACATAGCGGTATTAAGCGGTATTGCCTGGGATCATATCAATGTGTTCCCCACTTTTGATATTTACGTGGATCAGTTTCGTCAATTTATTGCTCTGATTCAATCTCATGGCAAGCTTTTTTACAGTAAGGATGATACGTCGCTCGCAGATCTCGCCGGTGAATCATTCGCCAACCAACCCGTTATCGAGGCCTATTCAACACACCCACATCGTATTGAAGAAGGGGTGACTATTCTCACAGACAGCGGTAAATCTTATCCCATTCAAGTTTTTGGACAGCATAATCTTCAAAACTTGAGCGCTGCTAAGGCGGTTTGTTTGGAGTTGGGAATCGATGCAGAACAATTTTACAAAGCCATTGCATCGTTCGCAGGAGCATCCAAACGTCTGGAACTCGTTGCGCGCGGTGAAAGATCTGTTTTTTACAAGGATTTTGCGCACAGTCCTTCCAAACTTCGGGCCACTACATCGGCGTTAAAGCAACAATACCCCAATCGAAAATTGGTGGCTTGTATGGAACTTCACACGTTTAGCAGTTTGAACAAAGCCTTTTTACAGCACTATAGCGGAACCATGGAGCTTGCCGATCAAGCTTGGATATATTACAGTCCGAAAACGCTTGCTCACAAAAAATTACCCGACATCCAGCCTGAGGAGGTTGCCCAAGCCTTTGGCACTCAAAACGTGCAAGTGTTCACCGATCGCGAGGCGCTAATGGATCAAATTCTAGGCACAACATGGGATGAGACCAACCTATTGATGATGACCTCAGGAACATTCGACGGTATCGACTTTAAAAAACTAGGAGCTACCATATATGCCAAGCCCTAACCCAACCGGGTGGGGCCTGACATCATGTATAGCAAGGTACAAAATACGGATTGCCAGTGGGTATTTGAACCTCAGCGCGAGGCATGGGGTATGCTTTGTTCTCCCGTGAGTTTGTGTGTTACTTCAAAGTTTTTGCAATAGGTATTTACCTGTGAAAGACGCTGGGTTTTTGGCAACCTGCTCGGGTGTACCTTGGGCCACCAAATTGCCGCCTTTGTCGCCGCCTTCGGGTCCAAGATCAATAATCCAGTCGGCCATTTTGATGATATCCATATTGTGTTCAATCACCAGCAAGCTGTGACCCATTGCCAAAAGTTCATCAAACGCTTTGAGCAGTTTTTTAATGTCTTCAAAGTGCAGGCCCGTGGTAGGCTCGTCGAATACAAACCAAATGGGTTTGTCGTAATCGCCTTTGGTTAAGAAGGAGGCCAATTTGATGCGTTGCGCTTCACCGCCGCTTAGGGTACTGCTCGATTGGCCCAATTGAACATAACCAAGCCCTACCTGCTGCAGCGGAAGTAAGCGTTTGATCAATTTTTCACAGATCTTATTCTTTTGATCAGCGCCAAAAAACTCAATGGCATCGTCAACCGTCAGCTCCAGAATGTCATAGATGTTCTTACCCCGGTATTTAATCGATAATACGTCGTCTTTGAAACGTTTACCTTGGCAGGATTCACAGGTCAGGTATACGTCGGCAATGAATTGCATTTCTACCTTGATTTGACCTTCTCCTTCACATTCGTCGCATCGCCCACCCGCTACGTTAAAGCTGAATGTCGATGGTTTGCAGAGCAAAGCCTTGGCAGCCGGTTGGGCAGCCATCAGGTTCCTGATCTCGTCGAAGGCTTTCATGTAGGTGGCGGGGTTTGAACGCGACGATTTTCCAATGGGATTTTGATCGATGTATTCAATTTGACCTACGTGGTCAAGATCGCCACTAATGCCGCCTACTTTTCCCGTCATTTCATCCGACTGACCTCCCAGGCGGCGGGTAATAGCGGGCAGCAGAATCTTTTTGATCAAGGTCGATTTCCCAGAGCCAGATACGCCGGTGATAACGGTTAACACATCTAGAGGTATCTCAACACTCAGCTCGTTTAGGTTATTCTCGGCCGCCTTGTCAATTTTGATGGCTCGGCGCCACGGTCTTCGGGAGGTTGGCACTTCAATTTTTCGATCGCCGGTGAGGTATTGGGCCGTCAAGCTCTTTTTTCCTTGAATGAGGGCACTGTGATCGCCTTGAAAAATAACCGTTCCGCCCTGGGATCCCGCTTGTGGCCCCATGTCAATGATTTCATCGGCGGCGCGCATCACGTCTTCATCGTGCTCCACAACAATAACGGTGTTGCCCACTTTCTTCAACCCCTGTAGAACGCGAATCAATCGCTCGGTGTCTCTGCTGTGCAATCCAATGCTAGGTTCATCTAGAATATACATCGAACCCACCAGCGAACTTCCCAATGAAGTGGCTAGGTTGATGCGCTGACTTTCGCCTCCCGATAGGGTGTTCGATAATCGATTCAGCGTGAGATAGCTCAAACCCACATCCAATAAGAAAGCCAAACGGTTTTTAATTTCAATAAGCAGTCTACCCGCCACTTTTTCTTCGTAATCGCTCAGTTCGATTCCATTAAAAAAGCGATGTGCCTCGTCAATAGACATGCGGACAATGTCGAGAATTGATTTCCCGTTGATCTTAACGTAATCGGCATCCTTGCGCAGTCGGGTTCCTTTACAATCGGGGCATGTGGTTTTACCACGATAGCGGCTGAGCATCACCCGATATTGAATTTTGTAGGTGTTTTCTTCCAGGAATGTGAAAAATTGGTTCAAACCATCTACATACTTGTTACCGGTCCATAAGATTTCGTATTCCTCTGGGCTCAACTCCGAGATGCTCCTATGGACAGGGAAGTCGAATTTGTGGGCGCTTTTCACAAATTGGTGTTTCCACTCACTCATCTTATCGCCTTTCCAGCAAACAATAGCATCCTCGTACACCGAAAGCTCTTTGTTTGGTATCACCGCATCCGGATCAATGCCAATCACACTGCCATAGCCCTCGCAGGTTTTACAAGCACCCACAGGGTTGTTAAAGCTGAAAAAGTGTTCATTCGGTTCTTCGAAGGTCATTCCATCGAGTTCGAATCGGTTGGAGAACGACACCAGGGTGTTGGATTGGCTGGGATCAAAAACTTCTATTTCACATTCCCCATGTCCCTCGAAAAAAGCGGCTTGAACGGAATCGGCAATGCGCGCTGTTTCGTGATCGTCGCCCACAGAAATACGGTCGATGATCAAACGCACCACGGCTTTTTTATCTATCGACTGTTCTTGTATCTCTTCGAGGTTTGCAATCTCGTCATCGATCTTCACCCTAACATAACCTTGTTGAATGAACAGCGCGAGTTGTTGACCGATAGATCGATCCTTTGATGCAATTACTGGGGCATAAATGGCTACCCGACTGCCGCTGGGCAGTGCCGTAATGTAGTTCACCACATCGGTTACGTGATGTCGTTTTACCACCGCACCGCTAATGGGTGAATAGGTTTTTCCAATCCGCGCATACAACAACTTGAGGTAGTCGTAAATCTCGGTTGAGGTACCCACTGTGGATCGGGAGTTTCGGGAGATCACTTTCTGCTCAATGGCAATGGCCGGTGAGATGCCTATGATTTGATCTACATCGGGTTTATCGAGTTTCCCGAGGAACTGACGGGCGTACGACGACAAACTCTCCACGTATCGACGTTGGCCTTCTGCATAAAGGGTGTCAAAGGCCAATGATGATTTCCCTGACCCTGAAACCCCAGTAACTACCACCAATTTATTCCTCGGGATTTTAACATCGATGTTCTTTAAATTGTGCACCCTTGCGCCCCTGATCTCTATAAATTCTCGTCCTTTTTTTAAGGGTATTGCCATGTTAGTCATCAAAATTTGTTAAATTATCTATCGAATTCTTGGTTTTATCCAATAAAAATTCTTTATATTTGGTGCTGTACGCAAAGATAGTTCTTTGCTCACCAAGTCAAACCTTAAAAAAACATAAGCCTATAGCCTAGACATCTACTCTTTTTTGTTCAACTAATCCAAAGGAGGTACCATGTCTATTGCAGTGCTGAATGATCAACAACTGGTTGATGCTTATGTTACAGGTAACGAGAACGCGTTACGCTTACTCATCGAAAGACACAAAAGCAAAATTTTCTCCACCATTTACTTTATGGTGAATGACCGCGAGTTGGCTGAAGACCTTTTTCAGGACACGTTTATTAAGGTTATCCAGACCCTTAAAGCCGGTAAGTACAACGACGAAGGGAAGTTTCTCCCCTGGGTTCAGCGCATTGCTCACAACCTAGTAATCGATCACTTCCGACGCGAGAAGAAGATGAAAACGGTTGCCCCGACCGATGATTTCGACATCTTCAAAGTACTTCGGCTAAAAGATGAAAACATTCAAGACGAAATGGTTCGCAACCAGATTGAAGCCGATGTGAGAAAGCTTGTGAATTTTTTGCCCGACGACCAGCGTGAGGTGGTAGTTATGCGCATGTATCAGGATCTGAGCTTCAAGGAAATCAGCGAAGCTACCGGGGTCAGCATCAATACCGCCCTAGGTCGCATGAGATATGCCCTAATAAACCTGCGCAAGTTGGTTGATAAACACCAAATGATTTTAAACGATTGATCTCACAATTAGTCAATGGCCCTGGAAACACCTTTCTGAGGCCAGAGGCTTTGTGACCAAATCCTAACGTTTTCGACCACTTGCAGGGAGATCCGTATGGTAAGCACCTCGGATATATAACGGACAGTTGCGTATAGGTGAAGTAAATTTTTCGGATCTAAATACTTTAGAAAAAAGAATTGCGTTTTAGGGGTATAACAACCGCCTATGAAATATTCTACTCCTAAACGCAATGCTATTTTACTGAGTAATGTGCTTCAAGAAGGGCTCGTACCATCAAAAAGCCGCATCGATTTTTTACTCAATTACTCCAAATCGCTTGAGGTAGTTAAACTCAGCGTTGGAAGCAAGTTCATTTTATTGAATTAATGCAACGATTACAGATGGGTACAATTGTTCATGGCCCAGCACTCTTTTGCTAGTGTCATGGGCAATTACCTTCTGTAAATTACAGGTCGGTATGTGCTGCTTCGAGCGGTGTAGACTTGCTTTTTGTAATTTGCTTACTTGACCTTTTTTGGGCTTGGCTTAGCCGACGTTTTTTTGTCGCGTTTGTTCCCCACCACGGCGCAAATCGGGCATGACTCATTAACATGGCCTCTTGCTGTGCAAAACTCTCTACCAAAGAAAATAATCTGAAGGTGCAAGCTGTTCCACTTTTCGCGGGGAAATAGCTTTTTACAGTCGAGCTCGGTGGTCTCTACATTTTTTCCCGAACTGAGTCCCCATCGGTGCGCCAATCGATGTATGTGCGTATCTACCGGAAATGCAGGCACACCAAAAGCCTGTGCCATAACCACCGACGCGGTTTTGTGGCCTACCCCAGGCAGTTCTTCCAATGCTTCAAATGAGGCAGGTACCTCACCAGCATATTTATCGATGAGAATGTGTGACAAATTCCAAATGGCCTTCGATTTGGCAGGACTAAGTCCACAAGGTCTGATGATTTCCCGAATTTCCTCGATACTCAACTTGACCATGTCAAACGGATTATTGGCTCGTTTGAATAAGGCAGGGGTGATTTGATTTACTCGCTCATCGGTACATTGTGCGGAGAGCAACACAGCAATCAATAGGGTAAAGGGATCGCTGTGGTCCAAAGGTACGGGTGTCTCTGGATATCGATTTTCGAGGTAGTCTAGAATAAATTTGGCCTTTTCTTTTTTGGTCATGGCAAGATCCAATTATCAGCGCCTTTTTTCCCGCTTAAATAGAGGGTCTTTCGATCGCCCCAACCCTTTAAATGAACCAAGTTGCTCTGATCGGCAAATTGCTCCAAAAGAACGGTGAACGTAATGCGCAACTCAGCTGGTTTTTTGATCTTTTTACTCTCGAAATACAAAAATGCCTGATCGCTCTCTAACTCAAAACCGAGGTAAGCCAACTCCATCTTTTTATTGTCTGACACCACGTTGAAGCGCTCGGTGGCATACCGACCGATCAGCTCTTTGGCCGATGCGTGTTGCTTGGGATTTCCCAGCAGTAATTTGACATCATAAGCCTTGTTCACCGCGGTTTCTAGATCGTCGATGAAAACTTTTTGCGTGATCTCCAATTTCTGAGAGCTAGAATTGTGGTTGATTTCGCATACAGCGACATGGAAAGGGTGGGCTGCAACAAGGAGCCAGCCGATAAGCGAATACAAAATCATGTTTTAACTTCAAATAGAGTGCTCAGCCACTACCAAATCCGACAAGGAAGCCGAAGCCAAGGTAGAGACCGTAATGTTCTGCAATTTCGCAAACAATTCGCGAATACTGCAAACTTTGGTCGAAATACAGTCCTCGCAACGAAATGCTTTTTCTTTTGCAATACAAGGAAGGTAGTCGAAAGTGCCATCGATAACCTGAAGTACCTCGGCTACACTGAGCTGTCTGGGGTCTTTGGCCAAATAATAACCGCCGTTAACGCCCTTTTTGCTGGCCAAGAATCCGCCGTGCCTCAATTCCAACAGAATGGCCTCGAGAAATTTTCTAGGGATCCTTTCTTCTTCGGCAATGGATGCGATGAGAATGGGGTGGTTTGCCTCATTTTTGCTCAGGTATATGAGTGCTTTGAGGGCATAAAATGCTTTTTTTGTTAACACAGCGCGCAGTTTGGATATCCAAATATCCATAAAATCTGACAGCTTTTGAAATACCGTTCTTACTTTTTATGAGTCGTTTGTTCCTTGCTGCGTTGTATATTGCGCGGCAAAAGAATAAAATTTGTTCGAAGCTTACTTTCACTTGGGTTGGGACCATATTGTCAGCTGGGTTGCGGTTGACCATCTGGTATTTATCCTCACCCTCACGCTTCAGAAAAATTGGAGCCATTGGCGTTCACTCGCCCTGTTGGCCACTGCCTTCACCCTGGGTCACTCCATAACCCTCGCTTTGGCTACTCTGCAATGGGTGGCTTTTGACTCGTCGATCATCGAATTCCTCATCCCCACCACGATTGCGTTGTCTTGCTTTTTGCACGGCATACAGCGCATCCCCAAAGGACTACTTTACGGGCTTACCGCGGTATTTGGTTTGGTGCACGGTCTGGGTTTTAGCAATTTTTTGAGACAAACCCTGGGAGCAGAGGAGAGTTTGATTTGGCCGCTGTTTTCCTTTAACATCGGACTAGAAGCGGGACAGTTGGTTGTTTTGACCTTTTTGGTCGTTGCAAAGTCGCTCATTGCGCAGAAATGGAACGAGAAAAAAACAGATACTTATATCAATGGGATGTGCCTTGGAATGGCACTATTACTAATGTTGCAAACTAAATTTTGGTAGAATGAATAAACGATTACTCATCGGATTGCTTGCGTTGCCTTTGGCGAGTTTGGCGCAGCATCGGGGCGACAGTTTCAAACAGCTCGACGAGTTGTTGCCCACCCCCAACAACTATCGCACGGCTTCAGGTGCTCCCGGCCATCAATACTGGCAGCAGCGAGCTGACTACGTGATGAACATTGAACTCGTTGACAGTACGCAGGAGATCAAAGGCTCGGAAGTGATTACCTACACCAACAATTCGCCCGACGCGCTTGATTACCTCTGGTTGCAGCTAGATCAGAACATCTACGACAAAAATTCAGATACGTATAAGTCCCGTCAAACGTCCTTGGACAACAAAATGGCGTTTAGCTCAATTGTCAACCTAGAGCCTTGGTTCGATGGGGGCTTTAAGCTCGACGAAGTGACGGATGCAGGCGGTAAAAAACTGCCTTACACCGTAAATAAAACCATGATGCGCGTTGATTTGCCCAGTTCGCTCAAGCCAGGCCAGTCGTACTCGTTCAAAATCAAATGGCATTACAACATCAATGACCGCATGAAACTGGGTGGTCGCAGTGGGTATGAATATTTTGAGGAAGACAAAAACTACCTCTACACCATTGCTCAGTTTTATCCCAGAATGTGTGCCTACATGGACTACCAAGGTTGGCAACACAAGCAATTCCTGGGTTCAGGAGAATTTACACTCGACTTCGGAAATTTTGATGTTTCTATCACCGTTCCTTCTGATCACGTAGTAGGAGCCACTGGTGAGTTGGTGAATGCATCAGCCGTGTTGTCGGGCGAAAACCTCAAGCGCTACAACCAAGCGCGCTCGGCTTTTGACAAACCGGTTATCATTTTCAACGAGAAAGAAGCCCGCGATCGCGAGCCCAACCGCGCTAATACTACTAAAACCTGGCGATTCAAAGCCGTTAATGTTCGCGATTTTGCCTTTGCCAGCTCGCGTAAATTTATTTGGGATGCCATGGCCGTGAAAATTGGCAACAATACCACCATGGCCATGTCCCTATATCCCAAGGAGGGAAATCCGCTATGGGAGCAATATTCCACCAAGGTGGTTGCACACACGCTGAAAACCTATTCGAAGTTTACCATCGACTACCCATATCCAGTGGCTTATTCGGTGCATGCGAACGATATTGGTATGGAATATCCCATGATCTGTTTCAATTTCGGTCGACCCGAAAAAGACGGAACCTACAGCGCACAGCTCAAATACGGTATGATCGGCGTAATTATTCACGAGGTGGGACATAACTTCTTCCCCATGATCGTTAACTCGGATGAACGCCAGTGGACGTGGATGGACGAGGGTTTGAACACCTTTGTGCAATTCCTCACCGAACAGGAGTTTGAACGCAACTATCCTTCGCGCAGAGGTCCAGCCAAACGAATTACCGACTACATGAAAGGCGATAAAAATGGCCAGAATCCCATTATGACCAACTCAGAGAGCGTTCTTCAGTTTGGCAATAACGGGTATTCGAAGCCCGCTACGGCCTTAAATATCCTTCGCGAGACGGTGATGGGCCGCGAATTATTTGATTTTGCCTTCAAGGAGTATGCGCAGCGCTGGAAGTTCAAGCACCCAACCCCCGCCGATTTCTTCAGAACGATGGAGGATGCATCAGGTGTTGATCTCGACTGGTTCTGGAGATCTTGGTTCTATTCTACCGATCACGTAGATGTAGCCTTGAAGGAGGTTAAGTGGTACGAGTTGGATACCAAAAACCCGCAAGTGGACAATGCCGCCAAGAAAAAAATCGCCGATGCGGAACCCGAGGATATTACTCACCTGAGAAACAGAACAGCCGTGCCTCAAACCGCCGAAGAGCGCGATCCCGAATTGGTTGATTTCTACACTAACTACGATAATTTCAAATACAACGCCCTCGATGAGCAAGAGTACCGCCAGTATTTCGACAAACTCAACGAGAAGGAAAAAGCGTTGTTAAACAGTAAAAAACACTATTACCAGGTTAAGATCGAAAACCTGACGGGAATGCCTACTCCTGTTCCGGTTGAGTTCACTTTTGAGGATGGTACCAAGGAGCGTCGCGAGTTGCCAGCTGAAATTTGGCGCTACGACGATAAGACATTCACCAAAGTATTTGTGTTAGATCGCCCTGCCGTTTCGGTGGCTCTCGATCCGATGTTGGAGATTGCCGATGTGGATACCGGCAACAACTACTGGCCCAGTCAATCGCAACCCAGTCGCTTTGAGATGTTCAAAGATCGCCAGCGTCCTGCAGGGGGAGAAAACCCCATGCAGCGTCAGCGCAAAGCACAAGACATCAGTAAGTAATACGCCGCTTTTTAACCAAAATGGGTTATCTGCTTCCGCAGGTAACCCATTTTTTTTGGCTTATAGCCGCGGCGTATGGGATTATATGCGATGGCATACGTGGAGCTGAAATCGGACTGGTCTCTATGGCAGCACACACAGAGGTTTTATAGTAGGCTTAACGGATATCGAGCTGACCAGGTAGGATGAGAGTGATGCAGATCGAGGGAGGTTTGAAATGGCCTTTTTAATGTGCAGCTGGTGGGTAGGGTTTTTACTCATGACGACCATGCACAGGGGAGTGCCTTTTCATGGCATGGCGATACCCGCATTGGGTTAGTTCGATTGGAACAAGGGTATGGATTGGGCCGCAATGCGCGGTAGTTATAGGCAAAAAAAAGGCCGACGAATTCGTCGGCCTTGGTATAGAAAAAGCAGTGCTTATGCGTTTGCAGAAGTGTATTTTCTCTCCTTGATTCTAGCTGCTTTACCGCGCAGATCGCGAAGATAGAAGATACGTGCGCGACGAACTGAACCTCTTTTGTTCACTTCGATATTCTCGATAAATGGAGAGTTCACGGGGAAGATACGCTCAACACCGATGTTTCCTGACATTTTGCGAACGGTGAACGTTTCA
>DASUEB010000072.1:0-24999 GCA_036275295.1 Luteibaculaceae bacterium
CATCGTGATTTTGACCTTTATTGTTGCGATTTTACTCACCATAATCATGGTCAGTCGAATCCGGAAAACACTCAAGATCAGGAAGATCAATAAATACTTGAAGGAGTTTGAAGATGTTTTAACTGAATTCATCTTTGAAGAGGATGTTTACGAAGTGGGCAGCGACCCATACACCGGACTGCTCAACCAACTTCGCGGCGTACAGCGAAGCAGTTGGAAAAGGGAAGCTTTTGTTAAAGTCGTAATGCGTTTACACCGCGATTTCAAAGGATTGCCGGCTAAACGATTGGAATTGCTCTACAAAGACTTGTCTTTGGAGACTTTTGCGCAGCGGAAATTTCGCTATAGCTCGTGGTACGAGAAGGCCGCAGTACTAGCTGAATTGGGCCAAATGCAGATTGAAAATAGCCTGCCCTTTGCGGTGGAATACATTGACCATTACAATAAAATTTTGCGCGAAGAAGCCCAATTTGCAGCGATCAAAATGGGTGGCGTTCAGAACATGCAGTTCCTGGTAAAAGTTCGCCGGCCTATTTCCCACTGGCAGCAAACCCGCATCATGCAGGAGTTGGATAATTTTCCACTCGATCAAATCCCCTCCTTTTATTACCTCCTCGACGCCAGAAACCCAACGGTTAAGGTATTTGCCCTTAAACTGATAGCGAAATATCGGCAGTTGGACCAACCCGAATTGCTGGTTGAACTTTTGAGCGACCCCAGAGAAAATATTCGACTAACCGCTTTACAGACCTTGGTTGAAATCGATTATTACGAAGGGGTGGATCGGATTACAGCCAAAACCAAAGAGCAACCCAAAGAGCATTGGCCGCAATTCTTGGCTGCAGTGGGTAAACTGGGGAGTCCAGATCACATTGAATGGTTGAGCGAGTTCTTGGTCTACAGCGATTACACGGTGGTAATGTCCGCCTTGCGTTCGATGATACAACTGGGATTTATCTTGTCGCCTTCCAGTAAACAACCTGAGTTTGTGAAAGAACTCTACAAACACGCCCGTTATGAGCTCATCCGTTAAATACGAACTGGGGCGTTATTTGGTGGCCTTCTACGAAACCTCGGTTTTCTACTACGCGGTGGCCATCATGTCGGCATACGCCATACTATCCATTCTGAGTTTGGTAGCGGTGAAAAAATACATACACAAAAACGTTTTCACCGACTACGACTCGCTGCTCACTTCAACCATCACACCTGGGGTAAGCATTTTGGCACCTGCCTACAACGAGGGAATTACCATTGTTGAGAATATTCGTTCGCTGCTATCTATTCACTACCCCAAACTGGAGCTTATTGTGATCAACGACGGTAGCAAAGACGATACACTTGCCAAGATTATCGAAGCGTTTTCGATGGTAAAGATTCCTTATGTGGTTAATTATCAGATCGAAACAAAGGAGGTGTTGGCGGTGTACAAATCGACCAATAAGGCCTTCGATAACCTGGTGGTCGTTGATAAATTAAACGGCGGTAAGGCCGATGCGCTCAATGTGGGGCTTAACATCGCTTCCAATCCGTATGTAACTTGTATTGATGCCGATTGCATTCTGGAGCAAGATGCCTTGCTGAAACTCATGAAACCTTTTGAGGATCAGACCGACAAGCGGGTAATTGCGACAGGTGGGGTGGTTCGGATTGTAAACAGCTGCAACATTGAATCGGGTAAATTGCTAAAAGTGGTTGCCCCAAAAAGTTGGGTTGCTCGATACCAAGCCGTAGAATACATTCGTGCGTTTTTGCTGGGCCGAATGGCTTGGGCCTATCTCGACGGTTTGCTGATTATTTCAGGGGCCTTGGGGATCTTTGATCGCGAAATTACGATCGCCGCGGGTGGTTATAACCACAAGACGGTTGGCGAGGACATGGAGCTGGTAGTGCGCATGCGCAGGTATATGCACAAGCAAAAACAGAAATACCAGGTTGCTTTTGTGCCCGATCCCCTGTGTTGGACTGAAGTCCCTGAGAAGTGGGATGCGCTGCAAAAACAGCGCAACCGTTGGACGCGAGGAACCATTGAGACCCTCCGTATGCACCGAGGCGTATTCTTCAATCCGCGATACGGCAAAATTGGGTTGATTAGTTATCCTTTTTGGTTCTTTTTTGAATGGATGGCCCCTTTAATAGAGTTTGTCGGCATCGTTTACACCGTTCTACTGGCCTTATTCGGTTTAATAAACTGGCAATTTTTCTTCTTAATGTGTGTTTTGGTGTACACATTCGCCGTGTTTTTCTCGGTTTTTGCCTTGCTTTTAGAGGAGATCACTTATCATGCGTACCATCGCAAGCGAGATATTTTGCGCCTGCTTTTGGCCGCCATGTTAGAGCCTTTCTTCTTCCATCCCTTTGTGGTTTACTCTGCTATTCGAGGGAATATTGATTACATTCGAGGGAAGAAGTCGTGGGATAAACTGGCGCGCAAAGGGTTTGCACCATCCCGACAACTGGCAAAAGCCTGATCATCAACACTACCGCGTTTGGGAACCTTTTCACATAACATCCATTTGATCGACTCCATCGGGGAGTATGCAATCATTGAATTGGATTCGGAAGGGCGAATGGTGTATTACAATTTGGGTGCTCAGCGCATGTTGGGCCTTGACAACGGTCATGTGGGGCTTGTATGGAGCGATATTTGTCCGGCGAGCGAGGGAGATCCCTACGAAAATGAGCGAACGCAACTGGATCGCGCTGAGGAGACTGGCCATAGCGAACACTTTGGCATCCGACTTACCCCCAAACTGGAGCGCATTTGGACTCAATCGACCTACAGCTCGTTTCGAGATACGGACGGAAAAGTTGGGTTTGGTGTGGTTTTGCGCGACCTCACCGCACGTAAATTGGCGGAAAGTAAGTATCGCAGTTTGGTTGAAAACGCACCAGACGCCTTATTTTTAATTGACAACCACGGGATTGTCGGACTGGCCAACGTTAAATGCAATGTCTTGTTCGGGTACGAATACCCTTCCCTATTGGGTTGCCAAGTGACCGATTTATTTCGCGAACCCAGCTGGGCCGACCGCGAGATGGCCTACTGGAGAAGTCATTTCTCACAGTCTAATGAGGTTCTTACCCGTCAAATGGAGTTCGTGACCAAGGCTGGACACATATTTAACGGCGAAATCACATTGAAAAAGGTGGTGTCGGCAAATGAAGAATTCATTTCGTGTGCTTTGCGCGACATTACCCATCGGCTCAAACTCAATCAAGACCTCCGAGAGGCCAACAACAACGTTAAAACACTGTATAAGTGGCTGCAGGGCATCATCGATAGCAGCAGCAGTTATATCGCCGGGATTGATACCCAAAGGCGATTTGTAGCCTTCAATAAAACCTATGCCGAACTGATTGAGTCGGTCGCACCTAACGTATTGCGCATAGGATCTTCCTTGTCTGCGTTATCTCCCGCTCTTACGGGCGACCGGTCGGTTTTTATCGATCACTGGGAACGAGCCCTCTCTGGAGAGCAATTTGACTTGGTTGAAAAATGTAAATTTCACGACGACTGGCAGTATTTGCGTTTTAGCTTCAGTCCGGTTTTCAATGAGAGAGGTTCCATCATCGGCGCGGCGCACTTGGTATCAGACATTACTGGCGACCGTGAAAGAGAGCTACTCCTGGAAAAATCTCTGGCAGAGGCCAAGGAATCTGCGCGGGTAAAACAAGAGTTCCTCACCAACATGAGTCATGAGCTCCGAACACCCATGAATGCGATCGTAGGTTTTACTCACCTATTGATCGATTCCAGCGGACTCAACACTGAACAATCTGAATACCTGCAAAGCATAAAAGGGGCTGCCAGCGATTTGCTCAGCATCATAAACGACGTCTTGGGTTTTTCGGAATTGTCTTCTGGACAAACGGCCATCAATAGGGTTACCTTCGACGTCGAATCCTTGGTTCAAGGGGTATCGGCTCAATTTGAGGAAGAATGGCGAGCCAAAGGATTGTTGTTTACCGTTTCGCACCCCAAGGAGGACCTGGGTATGGTTTGGGGCGATTTAGAAAAGATTCGGGTCATCATACAGCATTTGGTGTCGAATGCCATTAAATTCACTCCTCAGGGACAGGTAAGCTTATCCTGGCAGGTGACCACAGTTGCCGATGAGTCGGCCTCCTTGTTATTTATAGTTAAAGATACCGGTATTGGTATAGCACAGGATCAGCACAACGCCATTTTTGACCCCTTCCATCAAACGATAGGCCATTCAACCCGACCTTATGGGGGCACTGGTCTAGGGCTGGCGTTGGCCAAGCAATACGCCGAGGCTATGGGGGGTAATATCTTGCTGCGCTCTGAAACCGGACAGGGAAGCGAGTTTACGTTCCAAATCAGTTTGGAGCGGGTCAAACCTGCCGCTGCAGGGTCGCGCGATGTATTGCACACCAATCTTGGATTAACTGTATTATTGGTAGAAGACAATCGAACCAATCAGGTCCTAGCCAAAAAAGTGCTCTCGCTCTGCGGTTGTAACGTAGAATTGGCTGAAAACGGTCAACAAGCGGTTGACTTGGCGCGTCAGAACCTCTACGATGTGATTTTAATGGATATACAGATGCCGATCTTAGATGGCGTGGAGGCCACCAAACAAATCAGGCAATTTCCGGGAGTTTTGGGCCAAGTGCCCATTATTGCTTTGACAGCCCACGCGCTGCAGGAAGAGCAGCTCCGTTACATTGAGGCTGGTATGAATGCCTGTGTTACCAAACCCTTTCAAAAAGAAGAACTTATGATAACGATCACCGCTCTGGCCAACCCCTCTCTCGCGGTGAATAAAATACAGTGATATGACAATTGATTTAAGCTATTTAAAAAGTCTGGTAGGTGATGAACCAGAGGTCATAGAGGAAATGCTTCAAATTTTCTGTGAAGATGTGCCAAACTATTTAGACACCATGCGTCAAGCCCTTTCGAGCTCTGATTGGGAAACCATTGCCAAAACGGCGCATACCTTGAAAAGCTCACTCGGATTTACAGGTCGAATGGATATGGTAGAGCTGGCCGAAAAATTACAACATCAAAAAACCGCCCCCGATACAGAATCAGTGGTTCATGAACTACACGCATTTATTAGCAAAACCGAGGAAATCATCGCTGAGTTTCGACGCCGGCTTTCCGTCAAAGACTTTCATTAAAACGCTTTTGCGGTGCCCATGGTATTCGGTTAGTTTGAGATAAAAGCGATGCGGTATAATTGAGGTGTTACGCGGTTACAAGTCCCGCTTGGCCGTTCATTTTGATTGAGCTAAATCTCGCACCACTTTGGGTGGGTTATTTGCTTTGAAACCAATAAAACAAAAGCGGCTCCCGATTACTCTGGAGCCGCTAGTTTTTATACGTTGGGAGAAATTATTTACCCACGATATCAGAGCGCATTGGCCCTAGGATCGCTAGCAAATCGTTTTGCTCCTTAGCTGGTACTTCAAATTGATTCAAAGCAGCTACTAGATCCTCTACAAGAGCGTTGAATTCAGCATCAGTAATGTTCATACCGGTGTGAGCTTCTAACATGGTTTTTCCTTTGTAGATACATGGACCACCTGAACCTTGGCAAATTTGGTCAATCAGGTTGTTGGTGAACAAAGTGGCGCGTGACTCGCTAGACACAGTGGCAGCGAAATCTCCATTGATACGGTTATCGTTTACCACGTTCGTGATGAACTGGTTGGTAACTAATGTAATGGCGTCGATTCCACCCAAGCGAGCGTAAAGAGAGTTTGGGTCTACTTGACGGAACTCGGTAACTGTTTTCTCTACTACTTCTTCTTTTGCACAAGAGTAGTTAACAGCGCTAAAACCTGCAAGCGCCGCCAAAACTAAGATAGTTGATTTTCTCATGTTTATGTTGGTTTAAAATTTACGAATTGCGAAGGTTGAGCTTGTTTAAAATAAGCTCGGCATAAGACAAAGGACCAACCGCCGGGCATTTGGGGCCACTTCCGGCGGTGTTTGCACTGAGGTCGTGGCGTGTAAAACGCACTCCAAGCTCATCATTGACCAACTTCTCAACGTAGTCGGCACTGATGTCTTCTGGATGGCTCATCACCGTGACCCAGCCTGTTTTGGGGTTAACAGCAATGGTGGCGATTGATGAAATGCCTCTTAACTTTTCAATGGCCCGCTCAGCAACGAGCGGATCTATTTTGTCTTTAGTCGAAAATCGAAGCAGTTCAACCGACTTAAGAGAAGCCGATGGATTCACCTGACGTACATTGGCATATATAAAGAGCGCAATAAAGGCCGCTCCCACAAAACCAAGTACCCAATAGATTGCTTTCATGTTTTGACAATTTTATGACAATTACGACAGCTTGGCTCATTTGGATTTTTACAGAGTCATTTTGTTAGCTGCTCAGAGCGCACCGCTGGTAATTATTCTCCAAAAAATGCAGACCAATGGTTCTGTTGCCGAAAGTGCAACACCCGCTATTAGATCCCGAAATCCACTAATCATGCGACGAAAACCCTTTATAACGGTGAAGAAAGTAGGCATCTACCATTTTGATGCCCTACCCATGGAGTGTTTTAAGATCTACTTCAATCACGTCAAAACCAAACGGCCTATTCTGGAGTTGTTGTGTCTAAATTGATTTGGGCAAGCACGCTTCAACAGGCGCTTTCTTGAGTTGCCATCATACTGCAACTGCATTATTCAAGCTTCAAACAGAGGTTCATCCACTTTTCACACATCACCTGCTTCGGTGGTCAAATGGTGAGTTGGATATGCTGAGAATAAAAAGGGGCTGTCGTTGTGAGCAGCCCCTCCTTGTTGATTATTAGTAGCCCCGACGGGAATCGAACCCATATCAAAAGTTTAGGAAACTTCTATTCTATCCATTGAACTACGGGGCCGAGGTGCAAAAGTAAACAAAGCGAATTACAACTAGGTTACATCCTTTCGGCCATACTGAATGATTGCCACCAAAATGTAATCAGCCATTACCCTGTCGTTCGATCAAAACCAACACCATATGGTGTTTGTACACACGCCTAACCGATTCGTTGAATGGCTATGTCCTTCCTCAGCGAATTGATTTGGGCACTGCGCCTCTCTCCTTAGATCTCTGAAAGCTTCATCATATTTGCCATACCCCGTTCGGTAATCGGCATAGAGGCAATATTGATTAGATAATCTCCTTTTTCCAGCAATTGACTCTTTTGAAGGATGTGTTTAATGTCGGAGATGGTCTGATCGGTGCCCACGTATTTATCGTAGTAAAAGCATCGAACGCCCCAAACCAAACTCAGCGAAGACAACAATCTGCGGTTGCTTGAAAAAGCATAAACTGCCGATTTGGGGCGAAAACTCGACAGTTTAAAGGCCGTATAACCTGAATGCGTCATGGTAACAATGGCCTTAGCGTCTACCCGAGCAGCCAACTTCACCGCTTGGTGACAGATGCTGTTGGTGATAAAACGCTCGTCGTATACATCGACTGGGCGAGTTTCCTTGTGGTAAATATCAGAGACCTTTTTTTCGACCTCTGTAATGATCTCGCCCATGGTTCGGATAACCTCAACAGGGAATTTGCCCACGCTGGTCTCACCGCTAAGCATAACGGCATCTGCACCATCCATTACGGCATTAGCCACGTCGTTCACCTCCGCTCGGGTGGGGGTGATGTTGGTGATCATGCTTTCCATCATCTGGGTAGCCACAATAACTGGTTTGGCGCTCTTGCGGGCTTTTTTAATCAGCATCTTTTGCATCAATGGCACTTGTTGCATCGGAATTTCAACGCCCAAGTCGCCCCGAGCCACCATAATGGCATCGGTTTCTTCAATGATCTCATCAATCTCGCGCAATGCTTCGGGTTTTTCAATCTTAGCCACTATTCTGGCCAAGCTTTTGCGCTCCTTTAATATGGCTCGCAATTCGCGAATATCATCGGCTCTTCTCACAAATGAGAGCCCAATCCAATCTACTTCTTGCTGCAGTACAAATTCTAAGTCAGCCAGGTCTTTCTCCGTCAAACAGGGCAGGGAAACATTGGTATTAGGGAGGTTTACGCCCTTTTTGGAGCCCAAAATACCTCCGTGTGTAATTTTGGCAACCACCTCGTTTTCGCGGTTAGTCGACACTACCTCACATTGCAACTTGCCGTCGTCCATCAAGATCTTTTCGCCCACCTTAACGTCCTTCGGGAAATTGGTGTAGGTCATATACACGCGTTCGGCGGTGCCCACCATTTTCTCAGTGGTAAACGTGATTAGGTTGCCGTTGATCAATTCCACTCCGTTGTTTTCAACCTCGCCAACCCGCAGTTTGGGGCCTTGTAAGTCGGCCAAAATGGCAATGGGGTGATTCAACTCGGCACTGAGATCTCGAATCAGTTGGATGGTTTGAGCGTAAACTTCATGCAGCCCGTGCGAGAAATTCAGCCTGCACACATCCAGTCCACTCAACATCATTTCGCGCAATACCTCGCGGTTATCGCTGGCGGGGCCTAGGGTGGCTACAATTTTGGTTTTATGTTCAACCACTATATTGGTTTTTGTTTCCATTAGAACAATAGTTTTTCTTTTGATTTCAGGCTTTCCACCGGTATATCTATTACACCCAGAATGTGATCGGCCTTTTGAAGTGCGTTTTTACAGTGTTTTATATATGACGATGACCCCCCTTTTACCATAAAAAGGTAGTCAATATTTTTGAGTTCGGGAATAAGCCGATGACCTTCATTGATGTTGTCGATGAGATATAATTCCACGTGAAGGTCCTCAACGACGGTGCAAAAGACGTTAAACGGTATAACCGTAGCCTTATCTTTTTGTAACGATTGCAAGGTGTCTTCCCGGAGGCTCATTTGAAGCTCTAGGGTTTTGTTGATGGTCCAACACAATCGATAATCGGGCAAATGACAAATAATCCCCAGCAGCTGGAAGTCGTAATCGTACTCTACTTCAAAGGGTAATATTTTCGCCATGAGTCAATTCGCGTTCCACGAGTACCTGTCTGGCGGCTTCCTGCTCAGCTTTCTTTTTACTGAATCCTTTGCCAATGGCCAGCACTTGGTTGTCGTAAACGAGCTCTAAGGTATAGAACTTTCGGTTGTGAACCATCTCTTCCTTTTGGGTAACGAAACGAATAGGCTTTCGTTCGCGCTGGGCCCATTCAAAGAGTCGACTTTTGTAGTCGGTATCGGTTTCCTGTATGGCCCTGAGGTCGATGTGTTTGTGAAAGATGGTTTTGAGTACGTGGTTCAAAAAAGGCATCCCTTTTTCGAGGTAAATGGCCCCAATGAATGCTTCTAAGGCATTGCCGTAGATGGTGTTGGCCTCTTGGCCGCGATTCAAGCTGCGTTTAACCAGTACATTGATATGCAGGTCGAACGCCAATTTGTTGAGATGTGAACGCGATACAATTCGCGAGCGCAACTTGGTCAATTCGCCTTCATCGGCATCGGGCAATTGCTCGAAGAGATAAGCTGCTGTAAATGCCCCCAACATACTGTCGCCCAAGAACTCCAGTCGCTCATTGCTCCTGGAGTAAGGTGAATTGCGATCAATGATAGACCGGTGAATCAGGGCCTCGTGATAAAAATCAAGGCGATGCGGTACGAAGCCAAAGTACTTTTTAGCTACGAACTTTATCTTGCGATCGAAGAACGACTCCTGTTTTCCGATGCCCCAACGCATGGTTATTTAGCCCTTGTAAGCTTTGAAGATCACAGAAGTATTGTGCCCGCCAAAACCAAACGTGTTGCTCAATGCCGCTCTGATCTCGCGTTTCTGAGGTTTGTTGAAGGTGAAATTGAGTTTTTGGTCAATTTCAGGATCATCGGTGAAGTGATTGATGGTAGGTGGAACCATTCCGTTTTTCACAGCGAGAATAGAGGCCACGGCCTCCACAGCGCCAGCAGCACCGAGCAAGTGGCCGGTCATCGATTTAGTGGAACTGATGTTGAGCTGATAGGCGTGTTCGCCAAAAACGGTCTTGATGGCCTTGGTCTCGGCAATGTCACCTAGAGGGGTAGACGTTCCGTGTACGTTGATGTAGTCGATGTCGGCAGGGGTCAGATGCGCGTCTTCCAACGCCGCTCTCATTACGTTGAGGGCTCCAAGGCCTTCGGGGTGAGGAGCGGTGATATGGTAAGCATCTGCTGACAGGCCTCCGCCTACAATTTCAGCGTAGATGTTGGCCCCGCGTTTGATAGCGTGTTCATACTCTTCTAGGATGATGCAAGCACCCCCTTCTCCGAGTACAAATCCGTCGCGATCTTTGTCGAATGGACGAGAGGCCGAAGCGTAATTGTCGTTGTTAACCGACAGCGCGTGCAGCGCGTTGAAACCACCGATACCGGCCTCATTAACTGCAGCCTCTGAGCCTCCGGTGACGATGGCGTCGGCCTTGCCCAAACGGATGTAGTTAAACGCGTCGATCATGGCATTGTTCGCCGAGGCACAAGCTGATACGGTGGTAAAATTGGGTCCTCTGAATCCGTATCTGATCGAGATATGGCCTGAGGCGATATCGGCAATCATTTTCGGGATAAAGAAAGGGTTAAATCGAGGGGTTCCGTCGCCTTTTGCGAACTCAAAGCACTCTTCTTGGAATGTTTGCAGCCCCCCGATGCCGGAGCCCCATATAACTCCTACCCGGTCGTGGTTCAAGGTAGCTTTATCGAAACCAGCGTCTAGATAAGCTTCGTGAGCAACAACCATCGCATATTGAGCAAACAAATCGAGTTTGCGCGCCTCCTTGCGATCAAAATGGGCGCCGGCATCAAACCCCTTAACCTCACAGGCGAAGCGGGTTTTGAATTTCGACGCGTCAAAATGAGTAATGGGCTGAGCACCGCTGGTTCCATTCATTAATCCTTCCCAGTAAGCTGAGACGGTATTTCCGATTGGTGTCAACGCACCCAAGCCTGTAACAACTACTCTTTTTAACTGCATGAAGTGGGAGTTAGGCGGGTTAAACCCGATAGATTACTTAACGTGGTTTTGGATGTACTCGATGGCTTGACCAACGGTTCCAATCTTTTCTGCTTGATCGTCTGGAATAGCGATGTTAAACTCTTTCTCGAACTCCATGATTAGTTCAACCGTGTCTAGAGAATCAGCGCCCAAATCGTTGGTGAAGCTAGCCTCAGTGTTTACTTCACTTTCATCAACACCAAGTTTGTCAACGATAATCGCTATTACTTTTGACTTAATATCAGACATGATTTTTGTTTTTTTGATTTAACAGTGTGCAAATAAAAAACAACAAATCGGAAAAACAAAATTTAATCAAAGAACACCGCCACCTGCGAAAGGTCCTTTCGGCTGATATCGGGCACTGTGGAGTGTTTGGCGGGGTAACCCACGGGAATCAGCAGGTATGGCCGCTCGTTGTCGGGTCGGCCCAAGATCTTTTGCAAGAAGTTCATTGGGCTGGGCGTATGGGTTAGACTGGTTAGTCCTACTTGATGTATCGCGTTGAGCAAAAACCCCACGGCAATCCCAACAGATTCGTTCACGTAGTAGTTGTTGTGTTTGTTGCCTGCCTCATCCACCTCGTACATGCGCTTGAAGACAACGATTATATAAGGACAGGTTTCAATGAACTCCTTTTCGTGATTGGTTCCAAAGGGTTCCAAGTCTTTGATCCAGCGCTCACCCATTCGACCGGTGTAGGATATGAACTCCTCCTCTTCAGCGCCTTTTCGAATGCGGCTTTTGAGTTCGGGGTTCGACACCACGCAGAACGTCCACGGTTGTTTATTGGCCCCTGATGGCGCCGTTGATGCGGTTCTGATCAGATCGTCGATAACTTCGCGGGGTATGGGTTGATCGGAAAAGTGGCGTACGCTGCGCCGCTTGTTCATAAACTGATAGTGGCTCTGAGCATGGCTCATTAAGTCGCGCTCTGAGCGCAACTCAGCCTCATACGGGATGAAGGTAGCACTTGGATTCATGGGGTAGGCAATCTTATATAGGAAAGGTACAATTTTTTGTTGCCGTCCCAGTCAGTTGCGGGATATTAGTACTTTCGTAAGGAATTTAAGTATCGCCCATAAATTTGAAGCCCATTCGCCTAGCCATCTTCGCCTCCGGTTCGGGTAGCAATGCCCAGCGGTTGATGGCCTATTTCGCCAATCACAACCGCATTTCCATCGCCCTTGTGGTCTGTAACAAAGCTGGCGCTGGGGTGTTCGATCACGCCAAAAAAGCGCAAATCCCTGCCGTTCTGCTCCAAAACAGAAGCGATTACGAATCCAACGTTGTGGGAGAATTGCTGCGCGAGAATAGCATTGACTTTATTGTCTTGGCTGGTTTTCTACTCAAAATACCCGACAGTCTAATCGAGCAATTCCCCGAGAAGATGGTCAACATACACCCTTCCCTTCTGCCCAAGTTTGGCGGTAAAGGGATGTATGGCATACACGTTCACAGGGCTGTGTTGGAAGCGGGCGAAACGCAGTCTGGCATTACCATTCACCTGGTAGACGGCCACTACGACGAGGGCCGCGTCATTGACCAGGTTTCTTGTCCTGTTTTGCCCAACGATAGCCCCGAAACACTCGCCCTTCGAGTCCAACAGCTGGAGCACCTGCATTTTGCTCCCGCCATTGAAAACTATCTGTTACATGGCCGTTGAGATCTTCCTGTATACCGACGGAGCAGCCAAGGGAAATCCCGGTCCTGGTGGCTATGGCGTTGTCTTGATCTCGGGTCACCATCGAAAAGAATTGTCGGCCGGATACCGCCTGACCACCAATAACCGAATGGAGTTACTTGCCGTAATTGTGGGTCTAGAGGCGATAAAAGCCCCCGGAGCCAAGGTAACTGTGGTGTCAGACTCTAAATACGTTGTCGACTCCGTTGACAAAGGATGGGTCTTTGGCTGGGTTAAGAAGGGATTCAAAGACAAAAAAAATGCCGACCTTTGGCGTAGGTTCTTAACTGTATATCCCCGTCATCAGATTGCCTTTACTTGGGTCAAAGGACATGCTGGGCATCCCGAAAACGAACGCTGCGATCGGCTGGCTGTAATGGCTTCTGAATCTAGAGACTTGGCTGTTGACGTGGGTTACGAACAAGAACTCAGCGGCCACTAATACACGCATTACATGCTTCGATTTATATTCAGATGGCTTTTTGCCAAGAACGGATGGACGGTGAATAATCCGCTGTTGGATCAGTGCCAGCATTGCGTCATGATTGGCGCTCCTCACACTTCTAATTGGGACTTTGTATACTGCATCATCGCGTTCGAAGTGATGAACATACCGCTGCGATTCACCATTAAAAAGGAGTGGATGCGTTTTCCGCTGTCTTTGTTTGTTGCTCCCCTTGGTGGTGTGGCTATTGACCGGTCTCCAAAAGGAGGCAAGGTGCGCCTCAGCATGGTTGAGGCCATGACCAACCTCCTCAAATCGCACAAGCGCATGGCCTTGGTAGTTACACCAGAAGGAACGCGCAAGGCCGTTCCCGCCCTGAAAACCGGGTTCTATCACGTAGCCGTCAATGCGGGGGTTCCCATTGCGCTGGGTTATTTAGATTATGCCAAGAAGGAAGCTGGCGTTGGCAAGATCATCTACCCAAGTGGCGACATGGCCAAAGATTTGTTGGAGATTACCGAGTTTTACAAGGGAATATCTGCTCGCTATCAGGAGTTAAACAGCTTCGCACAGCCTGGCTTTACCGGTATGCCGAAGCACTCAAACAATGAGTAAACTGCCGTCGGGACAGTTCTGCTGGTAAAAGGATTGCTCGTCGGGATA
The DNA here is from genome assembly GCA_036275295.1 of Luteibaculaceae bacterium. Classification (GTDB taxonomy): domain Bacteria; phylum Bacteroidota; class Bacteroidia; order Flavobacteriales_D; family Luteibaculaceae; genus DASUEB01. Next base: position 13,726 of record DASUEB010000072.1, read on the forward strand.
TGCCACCCCCGGATAGTCTCCTCTTTTGCCTTGCATGTCGATGATGATCTGAAAATGCAAATGAGGCGGCCAATGACCGTTTTCGTGGGGCTCACCAATCCAAGCTACCCGCTCTCCTGCCTGTATTTCACGCCCCACTTGTTGACCCTCAATCGATGCCAGACTTAAATGACCATATAACGTGTGGAAAACTTGCTGGTCTACTTGATGTTCCAGGATAAGGGTAGCGCCGTAATCGCCGAAGCGATCGTTGAACTCAAAACTGTGCACTTTGCCGCCAATGGGAGCATAGACTGGGGTCAGCGCTGCCGTCCACAAGTCTACCCCCAGGTGCAGCGATCGACTGCGCGACTCGCCCTTGAAAACGTGGCTTTGACTGTATACGAGTCGGTTCTCCATATACCCTCCCCTTCCTACTGTTTTTCCTGCCATTAGCTCGTCAATAAGGGCCTGAAACTGGTCCGTATCTCTCAAATCTACTGCCTGCATAAGTTGATTTTGAGCCGATAGGTCCAACAGTTGCGTGTTCTCTGCGGTGAGGTTAAAACCCAAAATGGGCTTAGGATTAAGCTTGCTAACGATATCCAAAAACGACATGATCAATCAGAAAATATCAGCAAAGATGGGGTATTCGTTGCCCCGTTCATCCACTCGCTTACAAGAAATCCCGTTGCCAAGGGCATTGGGTTTCATGATGGAGGTGCCCTTCAACACCCTCACACATTCCTGAACACCCTCAGGCATAGACGGGTGCGCATGCACCATCTCGGTCAAGGCATCAACACCCAATCCAAGATGAATGAGCAAGGCAATGGCTTGGATATTGCTTGAGGCTTGCGGACCAATGGCCCGAATTCCCAAAATTTTCATGGCGGGGTCGTCGCTTACGATAATTTTAAAAAACCCTTCCTTCACCCGTTTGGCAATGGCCCGAGGAATGCAGCTGTATTGAATGCTCGCTACGCGATAGGTAATCCCCGCCTTGCGCGCCATTTGCTCGTTCATGCCAACGGCCGCCACCTCTGGGTTGAGAAACATAATGGTGCTTATGTTTTTATACGTAATAGGGGCTGTGCTCACTCCAACGGCTTTTTCAACGGCATGCCGACCCTCCAGTTCAGCTATGTTCACCAGGGCGATGTCTGCGGTTAGGTCGCCAATGGCAAAAATATGGGGCACCTGAGTTTCGCAATCGGCTGTGGTGACGAGGGCGCCGTTTTGAAGCGCAATGCCCGCCCGCTCCAAACCGAGTCCCTCTACATTGGGAACGCGCCCCACCGCAATAAGGGCTTTCTCCACCTCAAACGACTTTGTTGAACCGTCGCGGTACTTTAACTCGTAAACCACTTTGCCGTTCAAGACTCGCATGGAAACCAATTCGCTTTCACGGTGGATGGTAACCCCAATGTTTTCGAGGTTTTTGGAAACCGCAGCGCCGATGTCGTCGTCTTCAAAGGGCAGGATCTTCGATTGTTTATCTATTAAAAAAACACGGGTCCGCCTAAAATTAGCCCAGATGGTGGCGAATTCGCATCCAATGACACCCGCGCCCAAGATCACCACACTTTCTGGAAAGGTCTCCCAATTACTGATGCCATCGCTAGTGACAATGGTGTACTCATCGATCGGAATGTGAGGCAGTTGTCGGGGCCTGCTGCCCGTAGCCAACAAAATGAACTTGGCCTTTACCTCCTCTATGCCTTCTGCGGTGATAACCTGAATCTCGGTTTGGCTTTTCAGGGAGGCCTGTCCTTTAATGTAGATCAGTTTTTGCTCAGCCTGCATCACCTCGATCTGCTGCTGCAGTTGGGCGTGTCGTTCAGCAGTGGCTTGATTGACTTGATGAACCAGCGATTCGTAACTGAAAGAGTACCGCTCCACTTCATAGCCAAACGCATTAGACCGCATCTGGTTGTAGTAATCGGCAAGCTCCCACATGGTCTTCGACGAAAGGGCTCCGTTAAACAGGCCTGCCCCGCCCAATCGGCCTCGTTCAATTAAAACCGTTTTTTGGCCAAAGTCAATGGCCCGCATTGCCGCGGCATAACCCGACGGCCCTCCGCCGATCACACAAAAGTCACATTCGATCATGAGAAGCTGTTTTGGTAAAAATAAATTTTTCGCCAACGCTAATCCATTGAATCAAAATCTTTTGTTACCTTCCTCATTCTCTAACGTCCCAAAAAATCTAGGTATGTCTATTAGTCGGCTGCTGATCTTTCTTGCAATACTCACCTGGGTGCAGCCTTCAGAAGCTATCAGTCGCGACAGATACGGCTCGCTACACAAAAAGGCGCTGAAAAAGGGCAATTATGCCAAATGCCTTCGAAAGGCGGAGCGCCGATTTAAAAGGGACAGCACCCTGACGGGGCTTATTTACCTTAATCGATTGAGCTGGCTGGGCGGCTTTGTGGCCAAACAAAATCGATACAGCCTGTTGCTGGAAGATCGGCTCGCAGCAGGGGGCGACTCGCTAAGTGAGTTACAGCGAGAAGCACTTTATCACGCCCTTTTTGAGACCGAGCGATACGGACTCGCTTTTCAGTGGTTGCCAGACAGCCTTAGTTTGGATTGGCAAATAAAGCGACATGGGCTAGCCGTTAAACTGGGTGAATTGGAGTGGGCGACCCAATGGGAAGCCGATTGGCGCCAAGCATATGCCGCTGCAGATACCTCTAAAAATACCACCCGAAAGGATCGAAAAGCTTGGGCGCGTTGCGCCATTGCCCTTGACCAACAAGCGGCTGAAGGCCTTTACATGCAAGGCCTCTATGACAGTTTAGCCACCCAATCTAAACGACTTCAAAAAAGGGGGCGTAGGAGTGCCGATTTCGACCGCAAACTCAATTTGGCATACGTACTTGCCGGTGCTCATCAGGAGCTTGGCCAATACGATGAGGCCCAGCGAATTTGCCGCACCACCTTAAGCAAAAGCAAGCGGAAGAGGTCTTTCCATCACCCACAAATGGTGATGTTGATTGATAAATTACTCGACAACTATCACTTAGATAAAGAATTTGGAAATCTGCTCAAGCAAAAAACGTATTACTTCGATAAGCTGAGGTATTTTGATCGACAGCGCCGAAGTTCAGGGCTAATGCCTCTTCTGGTGGGTGAATATGAGCGCGATTGCCGAGATGGTTTTGATCGGGCTGCCCGCAAAAAAAGCGCAGATATCATGGAATGGCTGTTGCATTACGACAGTCTCTACTCGCCCATAGTCGACGGGGTCGCCAGCAGGGTCTTTTGGCAGCTCATTGAGCAAGACGAGCACGCTCAGGCCAGTACCTTGGTGGCTGGAATCAATCGCCGAGCCCATCAGAAATGGGGAAAGCAACACCCAGCGTATTGGCGGACGATTATGGAAACCGCTGCATTTCAAACATACCACTTCAGCGACCGCGAAGCCTTGGCCTTTCCCGAACAAAACGAGGCTTGGAAGGCCTTCCAGAGCAATTACCAGCTTAAAAGCCGAACCTATTTCTACATTCTCAATGGCATCGGAACGAGCATGCAACTCAACAATCGATTGCAAGATCAGGTTAGCTGGTTACAAAGCAGTATTGCCGAATGTGAGCAGCTGATGGGCAAAAAAACCGACTGGGCTCGTCAACAGTTGGTATTAGCTGATGCCTATTTGTATCAAGGTGAATACCAAAAAGCCCAACAACTGATAACTGAGACCCAACCTGTCCTTGAACAACTGGAGTCGCGAAAAGGGTTTTACTCGGCGACGGCGAATAGAATTGAAGCCGAAGTGTTTCAAAACACCGGAAAGCTCAAAGAAGCCGAAACCCGTTTCAAACGTGCATCGAAAGACGTTGCCAGAGCCGATTATCACATCGATCACGCCGTTTTTAATCGGTCTGACCAATGGATTGCCATGTTGCTTGCCCGCGGTGAAATAAGCCGGGCCGAGCGTCTGGTTGATCGAATACTTGCCAATAACACATCATCTAGGCCATCAGACCTCATCGTGCCCTATCTTCAAAAGACGGAGTGTTTGTTTGCAAAAGGCAATTTGCTCGAGGCCCAGCAATGGGGTGAGCGCGCCTGGAAAGCGGCCGTGAGCTCGCAACAGGAACGCACCCTGGTAGGAATGCGGGTTTCTCGACTGGTTGCCGATATCGATCTATCGCTGGGCGATTATCAATCGGCAGCCACCCGGTATCAGGAGCTTCACCAAGCACAAGTAAAATTGCTTGGCAGCAAAAACAGCATTGCGGCATCAACTGAAATTAAAAGGTGCCTGGCCCATTTTCTGGCCTATGGCGAGGCTCAAAAACAGCTCACACTGCTGCGTGAGCAATGTATGCTGATCAAGGCCGAGCAAGGAGATCAATCCTCGGCCTATGCTGATGCGCTTTTGGCACAAGCTACCCTTGAAATTGCTGCACAAGAGCCACGTGCTGCAATCGAAAGTTTGAGCTTGGCTAAAACCATCGTGCAAAATGAAACCGGCAGGAAGGGATTGGCTTGGGCCAAGATTACCAGCGAGGAAGGCGATAGTTGGCTGATGCTCGACAGCACTCAAAAAGCCATCGACGCCTATGAAGAGGCGCTAGAATGGGTCAATAGACGCGGAGGACAGTCGCATCCGCTGTATACACAAGTTCAAAGCAAATTGGCCGGGGCGTTAATTCACACCCAACAGTTTGATCGAGCCGAAAAGTTGACCGCCCAACTCGTAAAAAAACACGTCGCCTTTGTGGAAGAGGTTTTGCCCTATTTAACCGAGAAAGAAAAAGCGGGCTATTGGCAACGTATGCAAATTGACTTTGATCGATCTGTTGGATTTATGCTCCAGCATCCGGATGATAGCAAACGGGCATCGGCCGTGTTGCAGATGCGCGGAGCTGTGAAACAAGCCATACTTCGAAATGCAGTTGAGTTCGCCAAGGAAATCCGATCGTCGACCGACACGGCCTTGGGTATAACCTTTTCCGAATGGCTTGCCCTGAAACGGTTTTATGCCTCTTCCGTTGGCTTGTCGGCAGAGGAGCTCCGCGAAAAAGGCGTCGACCTCAACTCGCTTGCTTTGGAAATTAACGATCTGGAAAAGATATTGAAGAATGCCCTTGGCGCGGAAAAGAAAAAAATGGATCGCAGCGAAAAGTCCTTCTGGCGCAATCTGAAAGACCATGAATCGCTGGTTGAAATCGTTCGCCATCGGGATCTGATCCACCCCTCATCGTTTCACTACTCAGCTATTGTGGTGCAAGGAACCAGCAAAAAACCAACGGTTATCGACTTGGGGAGTGCCCCAGAAATGGAACGTGAAGGCTACAAATACTATCGCAACGCTATTAAGCTGGATGCCAACGACCTCTATTCTTACACCTTATTCTGGGAGGGCATTGATACCTTGGTTCGACAAAGCGCGCAGGTTTACTTCTCTCCGGATGGAGTCTACGGTTTAATGAATCCCGAGTTATTCCGAGGCGATTCGCTGATGATTGATCAATACCAGCTCATCACCATCAATAATCCCGCTGATTTCCGCCCCACTGGCGAAAAAGGAAAAGTTCCCAGCAGAGCGGAAATGTTTGGAAACCCGTCGTTTTACAGCGATCAGCGAAGTAGCAAGCGGGTTAGCGATTTGCCGGCTACCGAAGCCGAAATTCAAAATGTAAGCCAACTGCTTACCAAAAGTGGCGTAGAATCGTCTGTGCGCCTGAAAAACGAAGCCACAGAAGACCTTGTCAAACAATCTGCCAGTCCAGGGATTTTGCATCTGGCCACACACGGTTATTTTGAAGACGAGTCGGATGCCGCCTTTAATGCCGTAGCGGCTGAGCTAACGGTGGGTCCCAACCCCCTACTTCAATCGGGTTTGTTGATGAGCGATGGCGGACCCTTGTTTGATCCAGGTGCCAATAAATACGCCACAAACGGTTTGCTAACGGCTTTAGAGGTTCAAGATCTTAATTTGAGCGGCACCGACTTGGTAGTTCTCAGTGCCTGTGAAACCGGATTGGGTGCCATTACTTCAGGAAATGGGGTGTTGGGGCTTCAATACGCCTTTCAGGATGCAGGCGCAAAAGCGGTTCTCATGACCTTGTTTAAGGTTGATGATCAGCTAACAGCCGAGTTTATGTCCTTGTTCTACGAAAAATGGTTGCTTCGGGGGGATAAACAGCTGGCCATTTACGAGGCAAAGAGAGAATTTAAGGTTGTACACCCGGAACCTCGGATCTGGGGCTCGTTTGTTTTGGTAGGCCATTAACGGTCTTCACGCATCTCGGCTATCATGTTTTCCATGGCCTCTGATAGCAAGGCGTGGTTGGGAAATTGTTCCATGGCTTTTTTCATGGCCGAAACCATCTCAGCATATGAACGGTGCGATTTATAAAAGGCAGCCAACGCCAAATGAGATACGGGCTGATCGATGTCGAGCGCGCTTTTAAATTCCTGTTCTTCTGCCATGCGCTTTTCGCGTTCTTTCGATTCAGGAATGTATACATAGGCATATTCTGATTTGCGCCGGGCCACACTGTCGATCACACAAAGCAAGTAGTACTGATCGGGAGCGGGATGAATATTCGACCAATCGATGCTGGCATTCGCTTGAGAAATGTTTTGGTGATGCACCACTTCCTCTTTCATGTTCATTACCACCAGGTGATAGGTGGTTGAAGGATGTTCATCAGACCACCATACCTGCATCTCAGGAAGCAATAAATCGGATTTGAAAGGCAGCTGAATCGCAATGTCGCTCTTGTTGAACCCTCGCTCAACAGAACCGGTTAGTGCCATGAATTTTTGATGCTTAGAGTCGGTTGTTTTCTGGGTGATGCCCTTGACTACGTAGTCGGTATACTTGTCTTTGAAATCTTTTTGGGCACTTAAACGCGCGGCCATCTCATCTAGCGCGTAGGTTCCGGGTTGATTAAGCTCTGCCGTCTTTCCGTTAGACAACATCAAACCCACCTGGGCTTGGTCCTCCAAGATAAGAGACTGCTTGCTGGATAATTTTTGCCCTACGCCAACAGGTTTGCCAGCGCTACTCACCTTTCCTTTTACCGCAAGGACCAGAAAAACGGGCGATTGAGCCATAGAAGCCCCTGAAAAGAGGCATAGTAAGGCAATGATTAGATAGTTCATAGCCAATATTTTACATGAATATACAAAATCTCCAACACATTCACTACCTTTCTTACACCGGATATGCGTCGACAAAATCCATTCAAAACCATCCACCCGTTTACCGGCTCGTTATTTGTGCTACTAGCCGGGGTTTTGCTGTCTTTTATTGCAGTGAACATTGATTTTTTCAATCCACTCGTAAGGGCCTTAGAAGACTATCGCATGACCGATGTGGTGTACAGCGATTTTAAGGACCCTGTTCCGCCAAATGAGAACATTGTGTTGATCAATATTGGTCCGGCCGCATTGGGAAGAGAGGGTTTTGCCGCCTTACTCGATCGCATCAATCAACAAGACCCCGCTGTGGTGGCGGTTGATGCGTTTTTCTTTAAGCTGTCTGATCCGGATTCGGATCGCCTTTTGGCTTCGGCCTTGGGAAAGACCCATCAGCTGGTCATGGCCAGTAAGCTGGATCATCTGGACGAAAAAAGCTCTGTCTTTCGAACCGTTCGCCAATCGGCTCCTAAGTTTTTGTCGGGTCGCAGTGGATTTGCAAACTTCATTACCGACGGCGAAGAGGGTTACCTCACCACCCGCCGATTCTCATGGCGTGAGCGAGTGGCCGATAGTGTTCATTATTCCTTTTGCGCCGAGATTGTTCGCGCTTATGACTCCACGGCATTTCGTCAACTCGAGCAGCGCTCCAACGCCAATGAAATCATCAATTACCGCGGCAATCTGAATTCGTTCCAGCGATTGGATTTTACGGAGGTGCTCGACACAAACACCGATCTTTCTTTTTTGCGCTCCAAATTGGTTCTGATGGGTTATTTAGGCGACCGTATGGGGCAGTCCACGCTAGAGGACTGTTTTTACACCCCCCTGAACCCCGAGTTGGGCGGTAGATCGGTGCCCGATATGTATGGCATTGTGGTTCACGCCAATATTCTGGCCATGATCCTCGATCAAAGCTACATAACGGAGGTTCCTACTTCAGTCGATTACATCTTGGGGTTTGTACTTTGCCTTTTTAATGCAGGTGTTTTCATCTGGTTTGGCGAGCGGTATCGACAGAGCGCTCAACTCCTTATGCGGGTGGTTCAGCTCATTCAAGGTGTAATTCTTTCTGGCTTGGTCATATATTTTCTGGCCGAGCACAATTTGTATCTCGACATGAGTTTTGCGTTGGCCATTCTATTCATTACCGCCGATTTCATTGAAATGTACGATGGACTGTTGGCCGGGCGTATAGAGCGATTGCAACAAAAACTACAACTGCAATGGAGGCGAATACAGTCCCATTCGATGAATCAACCATGACAACTTATTGCCAGATTGGGTTGATCGGCCCTTTGGTTTTAAATACGCCTCTCCACTGTGCTGCTTGCCTGCGGTTAAAACTCGATCTGCATCGCCCCGCAATCTAAACCACCCCTGTAAACAAAAAAGCCGCGTCACCCGAAGGATCAGCGGCTTTCAAATCTGAGTGCCTTAGATTAGTGCATAAGCCTGATAGCCCAAGATTTTTCACTGCCTTTGGCAGAAAGAATAAGGATTTGCTGATTTGGATAAACTGGCAAGGTATTGTGAACGCCACTGCTCAATTTTCCACTCCAAAGCATTCGGCCAGCTGCATCGGTTACCGTTGTATTCCACGTCTGATCAGCGCCCCCAATAAAAACCTGAATGCCATCACTAGCGCTGTTCACGCTGGTATTTTCAGGAGCGGCTTGATTTCCAATACCAGTGGTATTCAGGATTTGGATTTCACGGGTCACCTCTCCACCTGAACATTCAAACTCATTTTTTGACTCTAGGCTAATGGTGTACAAGCCTGGAGTGTCGAAGAAATAAAGTGGGTTTTTGGCCGCCGTTACAAAACCATCGCTAAACCTCCACAGTTGCGAGCTGGCACCAATCGATGTGTTTTCAATTGGAATAAATTGGTTCTGACGCCACTCTGCGGGGGCGCTAAAGCTGGAAATGACTTCAGGATATGACTCGATGGTGAAATTAAACGAATTCGATAAACAGCTGATCAACCCGCGGTTATTTACCAAGGTGTAGTTTCCTCGGCCTAGGTTGAGGCTCACCGGAATGGCAGGACCCACTATGGAGTCAAACACAACTCCGTTGCGCAACAAAGTAAAATCAACTTCGTTGGCCAAGCCGGTAAGGTCAATTTCCAACTTGCCGTTGTTGTCGTCGAAACAAATGGCGTCACTGGTTTCAACCGCACTCACCAGCGATCGCTTGATGTTTAGAATAAATCGAACGCCGCGGAAAGCGGGTGTGCTCTCAAACTCAATTGCCGTGTCGGCCACAACTGGGAAGGTAAGGCCGGTAAAGACATCGGTAATTGAAATGCATCCAAAGGTTTCGAGCAATTGGGCAACGTTGCTAATCGCAAAGGTTGCCGTACCGGCCTTGGGAGTGAACACCTCCAAAGGCAATTGCGTCTCGGCTTGTTTGTCAGAGAAGGCATTCACCCAACAATTCATGGATTCGGCATTCAACGTAAAGTTGAGGTTCGGGCCGTCGGTGATTTCGCCGAATCGAGCAATGTCGAACAAAACATCATGTCCTTCGTTGGCCTCGGGAAAGGGGTGTGCCCAAATCTGATCGGTGCGATTGCCTTGGGTTAGTTTGAGCGACAATTTGAGCTTGTTGTAATCAACGCCCTGGCTCTTGTAAAACGCTGAGGCCTGTTGATCTACTTTGTGCGACTCTTTGATGGTAAGGTCGAAAGAAGTGTTGTTGCTGGTGGCACTGTAAGCCTTGAGCCAAAAACCTTGATTGGCGGGTATGATATTGGTCTCAAAGGCATGCGAAGAAACGCCAGTGAATGAGTTGAAGAAAGAGTAACTGTCTTCCGGGTCATTGGGAACACCGGTGTCAGCTGGGCGCCACATATAAACCGCAGGGCGCAATGACTTGTTGGTAAACAACAGCGCATTTGACGGATCGTTGGCAATCTTGGTCCACGAGATGGGGCAAGGATAAGGGTTTCCAATAAAATTCCATCCGTCGTCGTTGAGTCGGTCTGTTCCGCCGGCAGTAAAACCTAGTTTGTACACAATATCCCCAATGTTAAAAAGGCCCGTATCGCTGAGGGTGAATTGCACACCGGCATTGGATCCCGCATAAACCCTCCAGCCTGCGGAAGTGAGCTTGGTGCCCTCCATGGTTACAATGGGGTTGTCGATGGAAGTGGCTGGGTAGAAGCCTTGGTTGAAATGACCTGCAACCGCCTCGTTGTACTTATAGGCGTTTTTGAAACTAAAAGTGGGAAATTGACTGCCTGGGAAACCCGTCATTCGCAAGCCGGCATTCTGAAACGACCTCAACGTAACCCCTTTGATAGGCGAGGTAAAATCGCGGTAGTTTGCCGCAGGAAGCGCGATGTACTTACGCACTACTGCTTTGCCAACGGGGTTGCCCAAATAGTTGAATTGAAAACTGGTAGGCACAGCAGCCAGGTATCCGGTATAGGTCGCGTTCGAGGAGAACTCGAGGATGGCATTTTGATTGACGTTGAGTCGGCCGTTGGAAGCTACACTCAACTTGCCCAAAATTTTAACGATGTCGTTGGCAGCGATGTCTCTTTTGTAATTCCCTAAGCCGTCTCTCCTTAGAAAGGTAAGGTTGCCATACGGTTCAAATTGGCCGCTGGTGTTTTTCAGGCCGTATACCCGCTGATCGCTTCCATTCTCGGTGTAGCTGAACGTAGATGTGGGGTGAATGGAGAAATTAGCATCGAGCGCTGAGAAGTCCTGTTGAACCTCAACAAAAGTGCCTGCTGAGATGATTACTCGCTTAGAAAGCGCATTATTCATCACCAAAGGCACTCCCGGCGAAAACTGCATGGTGCCTTCTAAGAGCTGTATTTCATTCACCTTGATAGTAGTGTTGTTGATAGCTCCCACCGTTTTGGTGACATTGCCGTATAGTTTCACAATGGGATAATTAAACGCCGCAGTCATTACGCTTGAATTTGCGGTAAGACGGTACTCCACAATAGCCGATGGCGCCATGGTTGCCGCGTAAGCTCCCGATACCAAATGAGCGGGAAAATTGGTTGCAGTAGATAAACTTAAAACCCCGTTGTTGTCTACGAAGATCTGACCTGCTCTGCGGTTCGCCCCGTTGAGGTTGAAGTTGGCCATATCTAGTTTGCCATTCGACTCC
>DASUEB010000073.1:0-18426 GCA_036275295.1 Luteibaculaceae bacterium
ATTGAGCATTGTCAAACAATTGGTCGACGGTCAGCAAGGCACCATATGGGTCGAAAGTACGCCTGGAGTTGGTTCAACCTTCCATTTCTCCATGCCATTTGATAGAGTAATATCGCAAGAAAGCCCGGATACTGAGCCCGAAACGGCACACCCAGTAGCCCACTCCCATCAGACGGACATCAAAATCCTGGTAGCAGAAGACAATCGTATTAACCAACTTTTGATCAGCAAAGTTCTGAGCAAACAGGGTTTCAAGGTGGAAGTGGTTGAAAACGGTAAAGAGGTGGTGTTAGCGTTAAGCCGCGAGGCATTTGATTTGATTATCATGGATCTGCAAATGCCTGAAATGGACGGCTATGAAACCACCCGCTACATTCGTTCTATGGACACTGATGCGCGATACACGCCCATTATGGCCATGTCTGCACATGTGTTTAGTGGCGAATGGGAGCGTTGCTCTGCCATGGGCATGAATGAATTTGTATCAAAACCTTTTGATCCAGAAGAACTCCGTACCAAGATCATTCAGCTTATCCACCCTGTGATGAGCTGACCGGAGCATTGGGCTCTATGTGAATCAATACATCAGCCACAAATGGGAGTTGCTCCAAAATCTCATCTTTAGCGGCATGGGCAATGTCATGGCCTTCAGCCACGGTTAAGCTGCCATCGACCACCACGTGCAAGTCGACATAGAAATGCAGACCGCTTTTGCGAATGAAACATTTCTCGGTATCCAGAACGCCATTCACCCGCACAGCCAGCGATTTAACCTGATTTACAAGCTCCTCGTACTGATGCTCGTCCATCATTTCCCCGAGTGCAGGCCTAGCCAATCGCAAGGCATTGAAGGCAATGATCAACGCCGCTAATAAAGCCGCCCAATCATCGGCTGCCTCATAACCGGGCCCCAAATACAGGGCAATGGAAATACCCACAAAAGCGGTCAACGAAGTCACGGCATCGCTTCTGTGGTGCCAGGCATCGGCCTCAACCGCCGAACTTTTTGTCAACCTTGCCCTTTTTACTTGAATGCGATACATCACCTCCTTGGTCAAAATGACCGCCAAAAGCACCAACAACGTGAAGGGAGCGGGCAAGGCGTGGGGATTCCGGATATTGTAAACACTTTGGTACGCAATTACCCCAGAACCAATCAATAAAAGCCCCACAATTACAAAGGTTAACATGGGTTCAATTCTGCCGTGTCCGTAGGGGTGATTAGAATCGGCGGGTTTTACCGAGATGACCATTCCCATCCAAAGCAACAGCGACGAAAAAATGTCAACCGACGATTCAATACCATCTGAAATCAATGCAAAACTATGACCCACCCAACCGGCGCCAATTTTGATGCAGGCCAGCGCCAGATTAATACTGATGGCAGCCACCGCATTCTGACGAATCAGCCGCAACATCTGCTCGCGGTGTTGAATTTGTGTGGGGTTCATGGGTGGCAAGATCAGCATTTATTGCGAATTTTGCGACATTAGCTCCAGTAAAGACTTCCTGTGACTCCCAAAGAGAACTTCTTCAAACATCAAGCCCAAACCAGTCCGTACCCCTTGGGTATCGAAATTGACCGCGCAAAGGGATCCTATGTTTATGACACCGATGGCAACGGTTACCTCGACTTCATCTCGGGCATTGCAGTCGCCAATATGGGGCATGGGCATCCTAAAATTGTGGAAGCCACGGTTGCACAAGTGCAGAAACACATGCACGTCATGGCGTATGGCGAGTTTATTCAAACGGCGCAAGTGGCATTTGCTGCCAGGCTGGCCCAATTATTGCCTCCACAACTTCAAAGTACCTATTTTGTCAACAGCGGAGCTGAGGCCGTAGAAGGCGCGCTCAAACTCGCCAAGCGTATTACAGGGCGTCACAAGCTGATGTCGTTTGAAAAAAGTTACCACGGCAGCACACACGGAGCCCTGAGTGTAACCGGTAACGAAACCAAGAAGTACCGATACAGACCCCTATTGCCGGGAGTTCAATTTATCCGATTTAACAACGAGGATGATCTAAATCGCATTGACTCCTCGTATGCGGGGGTTATTGTTGAAACCATACAAGGCGACGCAGGAGTCCGCATACCTTCCCTGACGTTCATGAAAAAACTTCGCCAGGTATGTTCCCAACATGGCGTTATGCTCATTCTCGACGAAATTCAAACCGGAATGGGTAGAACGGGCAAATTGTTCGCCTTTGAACATTTTGGCATCGAACCCGATATTCTGGTGCTGGGAAAAGCCCTTGGCGGCGGAATGCACCTGGGAGCATTTATAAGCAGCGCTCAACACATGGCCCTGCTCAAGGCCGATCCGATACTAGGACATATTACCACATTTGGGGGGCATCCCGTAGCCTGTGCCGCCGGATTAGCGGCCTTAAACGCCATGATCGATGAAGGACATTTAGAGGAATGCGAGCAGAAAGGAACATACTTCCAAAGCAAGCTCCAATCGCCACATATCGTTGAAATAAGACGCAAAGGGCTAATGTTTGCGATTGAGATGGCCGATGCAAATGTAGTTCAACAAGTAGTTCAATACTGTTTATCCAAACACTTGATTACCTTTTGGTTTTTAAGTTGCCCGGAGAGTTTCCGATTGGCGCCACCGCTGGTGGTAACCTATGAAGAATTAGACGCTGCGGCAGCAATCATTAACGAGGCAATGACTGCTATTCAATCAACATGAGAGCAGTAGCGGTTTGTCTGATCTGGAATGATCAAGGTGAGGTTTTGCTGGCACAAAAAAGCGATGGCCTTTGGGAGTTCCCTGGTGGTAAGCAAGAACCAGACGAAACCCTTATGCAATGCGCTGAACGCGAGATCAGAGAAGAGTTAAATCTTCAGATCGAAGCCTTGGAAAAAACAGGTCCGCAAATCAATATTTCAAAAACCCTCGCGCCCCTGCAGTTGGAACTGGTTACCTGTCGCCTGTTGTCAGGCTCCATTCAACTTCACGAACACGTCCAAGCGAAGTGGGTATCGCCAATGGAACTGCAACAACATGAACTTTGTCCGCCCGATGCCGCCTTGTGGTTGATGTACCTGGAACAACTGCGATTTACAACCGATAGCTGAAACCAAAAGGTCGCGCCTTTAAGATCCCGCGCGTTTTCTACTTACAACGTATCGAATTTGACCAACGTAAGCTTATGCTTGCGGCGATCTAATGAACCGTATAACCTCAGCGAAGCAGAAACGATGGCAACCCAACAGACCAAGTCGTATTTCCTTCTTTAGCGACCTAGAATTGATCAGTAGCCAGCAAAACCAGCGTGCAGGCCTCGGTAGTTTGAATACCCTTTTCTGTAGCCATTTGAGCCAACTCTGGGTTCTCGGTTCCGGGATTAAAAATGATTCGTTTTATCCGGCTATTCAACAGTGTGTTATACCAACTCTTTTGAACTTGAGGATTAATATACAAAGTCACTGTATCGATATCAGAAGGCAAATCGGCGGGATCGGTCAGGATGGGTATAGAATCCACCCAACCCTTCCGGGCACCCAAGGCAACAACCTCGTGACCTTTGGCATGTAGCTGCTGAACGGCACGGTGGCTATATCGCTCGGGATTTTCGGAGGCTCCCAGTACCCAGACCCGCTCTTTGTTTTGCATTACGATGGCTTATTTTCCCGATAAAGGTAACGAAACAGAAAATAAAACGGCACTCCTAGGAACACCAAGATTAGCCCGGGATAGGTGTTTTCGAATTTATTGATAACCAGACTTATCGTCACAAAAAGACCCAAAACAAGATAGATAAGTGGTGTAAATGGATAAGCAAATACCTTGTATGGTCGAGGTAGGTCGGGTTGTGTGCGGCGTAATACAATGACTCCGCCCACGGTTAACAAATAAAACAGCAGTACCGCGAAAATCACATAATCAAGCAGCGAGTTGTATGAACCTGATAGAATAAGAACGATGGCCCAAGCTCCCTGCATCATGAGAGAATTGGCGGGAACATCGTGTTTATTGAGTTTCGAAGCAGGTTTGAAAAACAATCCATCCTTGGCCATAGCGTAATACACTCTCGCACCGGTGAGGATAATACCATTGAGACAGCCAAAAGTGGAAATCATGATCAAAATGGCCATCAGGTACAAACCGTAGTTGCCAGCCATCGTCTCCATAAGCAGTGTGCCAACTCTGTCCTCAGGCGCTGTTTGAATTTTGGCAATGGGCAAGATGTAAAGGTAAACTACATTAACCAGAAAATAGATCAACATCACTCCGCCCGTTCCCAGTAGCATACTTAGCGGCAGGTTTCGCTTGGGATTCTCAACTTCTCCGGCAATATAGGTGATGTTGTTCCATGCATCAGCTGAAAACAAACTGCCTACCATGGCTGCTCCAAAAACCCCCCAAGAAATCAAGGTAAATGTATCGGGCCACATGGGTTCAAAATTTTCCACAGAACCAGCCCCGGTAAATCCGGCCCAAAGGCCAAAAACAACAATTAAAACCAACGATCCCACCTTGCCGATGGTAAAGATGTTCTGAACCAACGCACTCGATTTTACGGCCCTGAAATTGCTTAACGTCAATAGCACAATGGCCGCAATACCCAGCAATTGTTCGGTACTAACTAGGCCTAGCACCATGTTTTTGGATGAGATAACAGGCACAAAGACCCCAGTAAATCGGGCAAAGGCAATACCAACTGCAGCAATGGTTCCGGTTTGTATGATGGTGAAAACCGTCCATCCGTATAGGAATCCAAATATTTTGTGATAAATCTTGCTCAAAAACACGTACTGACCACCTGCATTGGGGAAAGCCGCTGCCAGTTCACCATAACAAAGGGCCCCAAACACCGTCATAACGGCGGTTATCAACCATACCAACAGCACCATACCCGGTGTCTGAACATCTCTAGCGATGGCTGAGGTAACAAGGAAAATCCCTGAACCAATCATGGAGCCCATGATTAACATGGACGAATCTAGTAGGTTGAGTTTCTTGCTGGGGTTGGTGTTGCTCATGTGGCAATTGGTTTTTGGTAAAAGTAAAAACCTTGTGCCGCTTTTTGATAAACTACAATAAAAATAAGCCGTTATGTAAGTCGCTCAGGTTTCCTATACCTTTGCAAAATGATTTTAGGGGCTTACAACGAATTAGAGGTTTTGCGTTTTACCAGTGTTGGCGCATTTTTAGGTAATGAGCACGCGGAGGTGTTACTGCCGAATAAATACTTGCCCGAACACCTGAGTGTGGGATCAAAAATCAACGTATTCGTGTACACAGATAGCGACGACAGACCTATCGCCACTACCCTTAAGCCCCTTGCTGTAGCTGGCTCATTCGCTAGCTTGCGCGTTAAAGATTTGGGGCCCGCTGGAGCCTTTCTCGATGTGGGTTTAGAAAAGGATATACTTGTACCCTATCGCGAGCAAAAGACCGAAATGCAGGTGGGTTATTGGTATATCGTGTTTGTTTACCTCGACGAAAAAACCAACCGATTAGCTGCCACCACCAAAATCAAAAGCCGTTTACAACCAGCCAACGAAGGCGATTTAGTAGAAGGTCAAGCAGTAGAACTGCTCATTGGCGAAAGAAGCGACTTGGGGTACTCTTGTATCATTGACCAACGATTTCTGGGTTTAATTTACCACAACGAGTTGTTTAGACCCATCAAAATGGGACAGATGGTAAGGGGTTACGTTAAAAAACTTCGCACCGATGGCAAGGTTGACGTTCGATTAGAGGCTTCGGGTTATGAAAATATCGATCAATACACCCAGGCCTTACTCGAGGCCTTGGAACGACACCAAGGATTTTTAGCCCTCACCGATCACAGCGATCCCGAAGAGATACGTTTGCTGCTTGGCATGAGCAAAAAAAACTTCAAGAAGTCCTTGGGTGCGCTTTACAAGCAAAAGATTGTCATCCTGGAATCGGCCGGAATCAGGCTTGTCAAATCCGCTTAAAACCCAATAGGACCAGAATTCAGGGCTTCAGTAGGTTTAATCCACAAAGTCGTTGCAATTGATTTTACCCCATCAAGGCATGCCCGCATGTCGTTTTGGCGGCAGGTCTCCCGTATTCGGTAGGGCCAAAATGCATTTGCCCAGATTCACTGGGTCACCGCAGTGATTTACACCTGAATATTACAGCACCCAAACGGGTGGCATTTCAGGCTAAAACGGGACTACAGCATTTGGTATCACCAGGTAAATTCAATTAACCTTTGCGCTGAATAGCTTTTTTAGCTGCGGTGGCAATGTGGTGCTCGTCGAGACCGTATTTTGTCATCAGCTGCTCTGGCGTTCCGCTCTCTCCAAAGCTATCGTTTACCGCAATGAATTCAACGGGCGTTGGATGCTTTCTCGCCAATAATCCGGCAATACTTTCCCCAAGTCCACCCATGAAATTGTGCTCCTCAGCCGTTACGGCACAGCGTGTTTTTGCAATAGATCTCAAAACAGCTTCTTCATCCAAAGGCTTGATGGTATGGATGTTTACCACTTCGGCTGAAATGCCTTCGGCACTCAATTTTTCGGCTGCCAGCAGAGCAGGCCAAACCAGGTGTCCAGTGGCAAAAATGGTCACATCGCTGCCTTCCTCCAGGGTAAGGGCCTTGCCGATAATGAAAGGCTGATCTTCTGGAATAAAAATAGGCACCTTGGGACGTCCAAAGCGGAGATAAACAGGACCGTGGTGCTCAGCAATGGCTAGCGTGGCCGCCTTGGTTTGATTATAATCGCAGGGATTGATTACCGTCATTCCAGGCAACATCTTCATCAAACCGATGTCCTCCAGGATCTGGTGGGTGGCGCCGTCCTCGCCTAAGGTAAGACCGGCGTGCGAGGCGCAAATTTTAACGTTTTTATCGCTGTAGGCAATCGACTGGCGTATTTGGTCGTACACACGGCCCGTTGAGAAATTGGCAAAAGTACCGGTAAAGGGTATTTTTCCACCAATGGTCATGCCAGCTGCAACCCCCATCATGTTGGCTTCGGCAATACCAACCTGAAAAAAGCGTTCGGGGAAGGTCTTCTGAAAGGCATCCATTTTCAGGGAGCCGGTCAGATCGGCGCAAAGCGCCACCACGTTTGGATTTTTCTTTCCAGCCTCCAAAAGTCCTGCTCCAAAACCAGAACGTGTATCGTTATTACCTAAAATAGTGTATTTCATGTCAAATGAGGGGTGAATTAATAATCTCCAAGGGTTTCGGGCAGTTGATCCAATGCGCGCTGAAGCTCGCTGTCGTTTGGCGCTACCCCGTGCCATTTGTGCGAACCCACCATATAATCGACTGGCCAACCCATTTCGGTTCTCATAATCATAACTACCGGTTTTTGGTGGCCTGACATGGAAATGGCTTTTTCCAAGTCGCTTACTACCGTGGCCATGTGGTTGCCATTTTCACAAACCAGCACACTCCAGCCAAAAGCCTCAAATTTACCCTTCAAATCGCCGAGCGAAAGAACTTCATCTACGTCTCCGTCAATTTGTCTTCCGTTGTAATCAATTGTTGCGATCAGATTATCAACCTTGTGGTGAGCGGCATACATAGCGGCTTCCCAGATTTGGCCCTCCTGCAATTCACCGTCGCCGTGCAAGGTGAAAATCAGGTTCGAGTCGGCGTTTAGCTTTTTGGCCTGAGCCGCACCCAAGGCCACAGAAAGACCTTGCCCTAGCGACCCCGACGCCACGCGAACCCCTGGCAAACCCTCGTGAGTAGTGGGATGTCCTTGTAAGCGAGTATTGATTTTTCGGAAGGTGGCTAATTCACTCACTTCGAAATAGCCAGCTCGCGCCAGAACACTGTAAAAAACCGGGGATATATGGCCGTTAGAAAGAAAGAACAGGTCCTCTCCCACTCCATCCATGGCAAACCCCGCTTGGCGGCGCATGATCCGGAAGTAAAGAGCTACGAGAAAATCGGTGCAACCCAACGATCCGCCGGGGTGACCAGAATTTACCGCGTGCACCATGCGCACAATGTCGCGACGCACCTGCGATGCTGTTTTTTCGAGTTGATCAATCGAAGTCATTCCAAAAGAATATTGAGGGGCAAAAGTAACGCTTTCATCGAATACCCCGCGGCAAAGTTTGCAAGATATCCACACCCCTATGTGATCAGAAACACCTACATTTTTCCTACTTTCGCGTCCTATTTCACAGAACCATGGGTTTAAAATGCGGTATCGTTGGCTTGCCCAACGTAGGAAAATCAACTTTATTTAATTGCTTGAGCAATGCCAAGGCGCAATCGGCCAACTTCCCGTTTTGCACCATCGAACCCAATATCGGGGTGATCACGGTACCCGACGAGCGACTGAACCAATTGGAAAACCTGGTGAAACCCGAGCGCGTGGTCCCCACAACCGTTGAAATCGTCGATATCGCGGGTTTGGTGAAAGGCGCTAGCAAAGGCGAAGGATTGGGCAACAAATTCTTAGCCAACATCCGCGAGTGCGACGCCATCTTACACGTGCTTCGCTGCTTCGACGACGACAACATCGTTCACGTAGACGGCTCGGTGAACCCCATAAGAGACAAAGAGGTCATTGATATCGAGCTTCAACTGAAAGACCTCGAGACCATCGATAAAAAAATTGGCACAGTTGAACGCTCTGCCAAGAGTGGAGATAAAGACGCCCGCAACAAACTCGACGTGCTGGTTAAGGTCAAAGAATCCCTTCTCAAGGGCCAAAATGCCCGCAGCCTGCAACTTTCTGATGAGGAGCTCGCAGAAATTGAAGACCTGTGTCTACTCACCGTAAAGCCCGTCTTGTATGTGTGCAACGTCGACGAGAAAGCAGTCGTTAACGGAAACCAATGGACACAAAAGGTAGCCGAAATGGCCGCTGGCGAAGGTGCTCAAATCACCATTGTAGGCGCAGCCATTGAAGCGGATATAGCCGAATTGGAGAGCTACGAAGAGCGCCAACTGTTTTTGGAAGACCTCGGACTCAAAGAGGCCGGCGTTGCCAAACTCATCAAGGCGGCTTATCAGCTGCTCAACCTTCAAACCTACTTTACCGCGGGCGTTAAAGAAGTGCGCGCGTGGACCATTCAAAAAGGCTGGACAGCCCCAAAAGCAGCCGGTGTAATTCACACCGATTTCGAAAAAGGCTTTATTCGGGCCGAGGTTATTAAATTCAGTGATTTTGTTCACTTTGGATCTGAATCGGCCTGCCGCGATAACGGGAAACTAGGGGTTGAAGGCAAAGAATACGTGGTGCAAGACGGCGACGTGATGCACTTCCGATTCAATGTATAAGCGTAAATAGGTAACCGTAAACCAAAACCAAAAAAGGCGGTCTACCTCAAGGTAAACAGCCTTTTTTATGTATTCGAGCTAAATACTAAGCTCAGTAATCGCCATATGAAGCCCCTATCAACACACAGGGCAGGCTTTGCAATTCGGAAACGCACTGGTCATTGATCCGGTGCGGGTCCATCACAGGGTGGATTGTCGCCCTGCGTCAATCCCGTATAGCGCAAACTCGTTACTGAACTCGCTTCAAAGCTTCGGAGGCGAGCGAATAACTGGGTTTAATGCCTAAAGCCAACTTGTAGTCGGCCGAAGCCTGTGTGCGCTGGCCCAGAAGTTCTTTACAATAGCCGCGGTTGTAATACGCCTCAGCATATTGCGGATTGACCTCAATCGCCTTGGTGAACCAAGTGATTGCGCTATCTGGTTTATTTTCGGCCGTAAGTTTGATGTATCCGCTGTTGAAATAAGCTTGTTCGAAGTTGGGATTGATGGCGCTGATCTGCTTGTAAACTTCCAACGCCTCATCGAAGCGATTGCGGCCTTGAAGAAAGGTTCCTTTGAAATAGAGCGCCTCTGTGCTCTTGGGATCAATGGCCAAGGCCGAATTGAAATAGTCGAGCGCAACCGGAAGTTTAGCATTAAAGCTCAATTCACCCAGCTGAATAAAAGCATCGTAATAATTGGGGTCGAGTTCAACCGCGGTTTGGAACGAGGTCGATGCTTTTCCTGTATCGCCATTTTCTTTGTAAATCCAGCCTTTTACAAAATACGCCTTGGCAGTCTGATCATCAATCTCGATGATTTTATTGGCATACGACATCGACTCCGTGTATTTCTTCTGAATCAAATAAAACTCGGCCAATCTGGAGAGCGCATCAATGCTCTGTGGGTTAATGCGCAAGGCGCGCTCATACGACTCCTCGGCTCGCAGATAATTGCCCGTGGTGTAAGCAATATTGCCAAATCTTACCCATGTTTTTTCGTTGGTGCTGTCTCTAATCAATGCATCCAGTCCATCATTGTATGCCTCTGGAAATTTCCCGAGCAAAATCTCGTATTCAGCGCGTTGAATATACCAATCTGCCTGACTGGGATCTTCCTTCAGCAGGTTGGTTAGACTGTCGATTTTACGAATCAAACTATCAGCCGGATTACTACTCGGTGTTTTTGAGTTAGATGAACTTGATTTTTCAGTTGGGTTTGAGCAAGCAAATAAACATGCGCCAACCCCGATTAAAGCTCCGATTAGGTAATTTCTCATTTTCTCTTCGTTAGCAAGACTATATTTTCAACATGATGCGTGTGAGGGAACATATCTACGGGCCGAACTCGTTCTACCACGTAGTGCTCATCCATCAATTGCAAATCGCGTGCCTGAGTCGCCGGATTACACGATATATAAACCACTTTCTGGGGTGAAGCATCCAAGATGGTTTTTACCACATCAGGGTGCATCCCACTTCGGGGGGGATCGGTAATAATAACGTCGGGTTTACCATGCGTGCGAATAAAGTCGTTGGTTAATACGTCCTTCATGTCGCCTGCAAAAAAGAACACATTGTCAACCCCGTTTATTCTGCTGTTTTCTTTGGCATCTTCAATAGCTTCGGGAACATACTCCACACCAACAACTTTCCGAACGCTTTTTGCTATAAAATTGGCAATGGTGCCGGTGCCGGTATACAAATCGTATACCACCTCATCGCCCTTAAAATCGGCGTATTCCCGGGCTAGATCATACAATCGGTACGCCTGCTCAGCATTGGTTTGATAAAATGATTTTACACCAATTTTGAAGCGCAATCCTTCCATCTGCTCTTCAATATACTCCCTACCCTTCCAAAGGTGCACCTCCAAATCGTGGATGCTGTCGTTTACTTTAGTGTTTACAATGTATTGCAGAGAGGTTATGTCAGGAAATTGCGATGCCAAATGGTCCATCATGCGGCTTATCGGTTCGGGCTCGTCCCTACCGAAAACCACTACCACCATCGTCTCTGCGGTTGATGTGGTTCGGATGATGATATTGCGCAGCAGGCCTTTGTGAAACTTCAGGTTTTGGAAGTCGTACTGATTCTCTAGAGCGAACTTCTTCGCCGCATTGCGTATCGAATTGCTGGGTTCGGCCTGAAGGTAACAATGATCGATATCTACTATTTTGTCAAATCGGCCCGGAATGTGAAAACCCAGTCCACGCATATCCAAGTCGCCCGCATTATCGGCATTCGACTCGGTAAGCCATTTCCTATCGCTGAAGGTAAATTCTAATTTATTGCGATAATATTGGGTTTCGGGAGCTTCTACAATGGGTTCAATCTCTGGCAAGTCAAGGTGCCCTATTCGGGTGAGGTGGTCAAGCACCTGTTTCTGTTTGTATTTAAGCTGCGCGGCATAACTCATGTTCTGCCACTTGCAGCCCCCACACACCCCAAAGTAGGCGCAAAATGCCTCAACCCGGTCGCTGCTCTCGCGGTGAATCTTCACCGGATATCCTTCCATAAAACTCGATTTCTTGCGCGTAATCTGCAAATCGACTTGATCACCCGGAACGGCTTGGGTAACAAAGACTACCATATCATTAACCCGCGCTATGGATTTGCCTTCGGCGCCAGCATCAATGATTTCAACACCCTCAATAACGGGCAGTGACTTCTTTTTTCTACTCATTTCGCCGTAAAGATAAGACTAGTATCGATTTTTAAAGGGAGCTTGGCATCAATGTTGGCCCAGGCGTTTTGCAGAAACTCAAAACGAAAGCGAGTGGGGAGTCATACACCCCCTCGAAATTAAAAAAATTAAAGCAGGAAAAAGGTCTACACCCCTGAAGCATGGGCGCGTTGATACCTCGCGGTAGGATGCGTAACCGCAGGGGCTCGTGAGTTAAGTAATGATATCTCGCGCGGCTTTTAAAGTCGCTGCAAGGCCTGCTCTATGCGGCTCACGGCCTCCATCAATTCGGTTTCTGAGATACACAGCGGCGGGGCAAATCGAATGATGTTGCCGTGGGTCGGCTTAGCGAGCACCCCCAGTTCGGCCAATGTCAGACACAAATTCCAAGCGGCATCACTTTCTTCGTGGTCGTCAATTACCACAGCGTTGAGCAAGCCTTTACCGCGAACGGCTGTGATGATTGGAAACTTCGCAGCTAGTTTATTTAGTTCACCTCGAAACAACTCACCCAGTTTTTCTGACTTCTCTGCCAAGTTTTCGTCTCGCAGTACTTCCAAGGCGGCTATGGCAACCTTACAGGCCAATGGGTTACCGCCATACGTGCTTCCGTGTTCGCCTGGTTTTATCGTTAACATGACCTCATGACTGGCCAGAACAGCGCTCACAGGCAAAACACCACCTGAAAGCGCCTTGCCCAAGATGAGTACATCGGGTTTTACCTGCTCGTGGTCGCAAGCCAGGAGTTTGCCCGTGCGCGCCAATCCGGTTTGAACCTCATCGGCTATCATCAACACTTGGTACTTGGTACAAACGTCGCGTACCGCTTTGAGGTATCCTGGTTGAGGAACCACCACACCGGCCTCACCCTGAATAGGTTCGAACATAAATCCAGCCACCAGCGGATTGCTAAGTGCTCTTTCCAATGCGGGTATATCGTTGTATGGAATGATGTCGAAACCTGGCATGTACGGACCAAAATCTCGGTAGCTGGAGGGATCAGTCGATGACGATATGGCACTCATCGTTCTTCCCCAAAAATTACCCTCCACAAATACAATCCGCGCTTGTTCGGAAGGAATACCTTTAACTCGGTAACCCCAGCGGCGAGCTAGTTTAATCGCTGTTTCGCCGCCTTCAACCCCTGTATTCATGGGTAGTACCCTATCGAAACCAAAGTATTGGGTAACAAAACGCTCGTATTCGCCTAAAATGTCGTTGTGGAATGCCCTTGAAGTAAGCGTCAATTTCTGAGCCTGTTCAACCAAGGCAGCCACAATCTTAGGATGACAATGACCTTGATTGACAGCCGAATAAGCGGATAAAAAATCAAAATACTCCTTCCCATCTACGTCCCAAACCTTAGCCCCCTGACCCTTCGATAAGACCACAGGTAGCGGATGGTAATTGTGAGCACCGTACTGATCCTCGAGTTCAATAGCTCTGGCTGCAATGGGACTGATGGTAAGCGTTTGCATAGTATTCAATTTTTACAAAGGTAAGGAATTGCCCTCAGAGCCCCTAGCGGCTATGTGGCTTGTAAAACAAAAAGCCGTTATCGCATGAGATAACGGCTTTTCAATACACTATTTGAATTATTACGACGCTTTCGCAACCAATGCAAAGCTCAATTGAACCTCATCAGAAATCGCTTTGTCGCCAATACCTTCTACAAATGATTTAGAACCGTACTTGATACCGTATTTGGTGCGGTCAAAGGTAACGTCGGCGCGAACTACCAATGTTTTGCCTTTGATCTCAACCTTTGCAGGGAATTCAATAGACTGGGTAACTCCTTTAATGGTCAAGGTTCCTTTAACGGTGTAGTTGTTAGCACCTTCTTTGGCACCTGAAATCGGGGTGATGGTATTCAACTTGAACTCCGACTCGTTAAATTTAGCCACATCGAAGAAGTCCTCCGCTTTTAGATGACCTACTAGTTTGCCGTTGTATTCGGCATCGGTCAAATCAGTACAGGTGATGCTGGTCATATCCACCACGGCATTGCCGCTTGCGATGGAATTCCCTTTGGTAGTAATCACTCCGCTTTTGAAGCTGATGTATCCGGTGTGCTCACCTGTTACCTTCTTACCTACCCACTTCAGCTTGCTCGCTTTGGCGTCGATGGTGTATTTTCCGTTTTCAGCTTTTGGATTAGCAGCAATGGCCGATACAGCAACTAAAATGGCAGCAAATCCGGTTAACAACATTTTTTTCATGGTTTTCCTTTTATTGGGTTTATCTGCCACAAAGATATTTGTATCTACATATATTGTATGTAAAATATATGTTAAGATCTGTTAATGAACTGACTTTCAATGGCTTTGTAATGCCAACTGTCTTGAATAGGTTTGATGAAATGATGAATAAAGGCTGTTTTGTTATCAATCAAGGGATCGGCAACCAAGGTGTCTGCCTGCAAGGTGCGTTGTGCCGCCAAGGAGGCCAATTCTCTGTAATCTACAGCTTGCCAACGGTTATCGATCCATAGATTGACCCGCATGCGGTCGAAAAAGTCCACATTGAATTCACGACCCAATTCCTGCACAAAATGCGTGAGTTTATCCATGCTGCAGCCGCTGTTCGCGGTAACCGATTGATCAGAAGCCACCACCACAAATCGCTTGTCTACCACTTGAACCTGTGCTCGCAATGGGGTACCATGGGTGCTCCATTGACTTGTAAAATGAGCTCCAAGTTCTTGGATCCGAGCCAACTGCGCATCGTTGAAGTCTACATTCGACTGGTACACCCAAATACGGGTTTGATCAGAAAATGTTTCGAGCCATTGGGTATTCATGGTGTCTAAGAATTAGAGGTCGGCTGCAGAAGCGATGATTTCCGCAATGTCGTATACCTTGATTTCTTTCTCCTTCTCAAAGTGTTTCACCCCGTCGGTCATCATGGTACTGCAGAACGGACAGGCTACGGCAACAATTTGCGCCTTCGCATCTAACACGTCCTCGGTGCGTTCAATATTTACCTCCTTGTTTCCGGCCTCGGCTTCTTTAAACATCTGTGCCCCACCGGCTCCACAACAAAGACCTTTTGTTTTGCAGCGCTTCATTTCTACCAACTCGGCATCCAATTTTTCAAGTACCTCCCGGGGTGCTTCGTAAATATCGTTGGCGCGACCCAAGTAACACGAGTCGTGATAGGTAATGCGTTTTCCTTTAAACTCACCGCCCCCAGTCATCTTCAATTTGCCCGTCTGAATGAGCTCTTGAATGAGTTGGGTATGGTGGATCACCTCGTAATTTCCGCCCAATTGAGGATATTCGTTTTTGAGGGTATTAAAACAATGCGGACAGGCGGTAACGATCTTTTTCACCTCATAGCCGTTCATCACCATGATGTTCTGCATGGCTTGCATTTGGAACAGGAATTCGTTTCCAGCTCGTTTAGCTGGATCGCCTGTGCAACCTTCTTCTGTGCCCAACACGGCGAAGCGCACGCCAGCTTGGTTGAGGATTTTCACCAATGCCTTGGTTACTTTTTTGGCTCGGTCGTCGAAACTGCCCGCGCAGCCAACCCAGAAAAGGACTTCAGGAGTTTGTCCGTTGGCCATCATTTCGGCCATGGTAGGTACTTGTAATTCCATATTTCGCAGAGCTTATTGTTCGTCTTTCCAATTCAATCGGTCGCTTTGAGCAAATTGCCAAGGTGCGGCGTTGTTTTCAATGTTCGAGAACATAGCCATCAACGATCCCGGGGCCTTGCTCTCCTCCATCACCAAGTTGCGTCGCAAATCCATAATCACAGCGAGGGGATCGAGGTTAATCGGGCAGGCGTCGGTGCAGGCGTTGCAAGTGGTGCAAGCCCACAGTTCCTCCTCAGTAATGTAGTCGCCGAGCAATTGTTTGTTATCCCTATAATCGGCACCGTGTTGATCAATGCCCTTTCCTACCTCATCCAATCGATCGCGGGTATCCATTAAAATTTTCCGCGGCGATAGCTTTTTACCGGTTTGATTGGCGGGACAGACCGAAGTACATCTTCCACACTCGGTGCACGAATACGCATCCATCAAACTCTTGAAATTCAAATCTCGAACGTCTTTGGCACCAAAGACAATGGGTTGATCGCTCGCCGGAGCGGCGTAGGGATCTGCAGACGGGTCTAACATCAGTTGGACCTCGCGCATCACATTTTCGTCGTTGCTGAATTGTCCCTTGGGCTTGAGATTACCGTACCACGTAGCTGGAAATGCCAGTACAATGTGAAGGTGTTTCGAATAAGGTAGGTAATTCAAAAAAAGCAATATGCCCACAATGTGAAACCACCAAGTAGAACGCTCCAAGGCAATTAGAGCACCGTCAGACCACCCCTGCAATAAGGGCTGAAGGAATCCAGAGATGGGGAACGAACCCGCCTGAATATAATGTTCTACACCGCGGCTTTGCAAAATACCATCAGCGGCATTCATAAAAAGAAAGGCGCTCATCAGGAGTACCTCGGTAATCAAAATGAGGTTGGCATCGGTACTGGGGAAACCCTGTAGTTCGGGCTTGGTAAATCGCTGAATTTTTAGTACATTCCGTCTAATCATAAAGACCACACAAGCGGCTAATACAAGAAATGCCAGCACTTCGAATGAGGCGATCAAAGCGTCATACAGCGAGCCAAGGGGCGCAAAAACACGGTGAGTACCCGCCACTCCATCGATGATGATCTCCAGAACCTCGAGGTTGATGATGACAAAACCAGCGTAAACAAAGAAATGCAGTATGCCTGGAATAGGCCTTACCATCATCTTGGTTTGTCCAAAGGCAATGAGAAATACATTTTTCCAGCGCTCTCCTACTTGGTCGTATTTTTCTCGTTTCTGACCTAAGTGAATGTTGCGGGCTATTTTCCTTACATTTTTGGTAAACCAGTAAACTGCTGCGGTGAGCAGCACGATAAACACTGCACTTTGAATCATCTCTTTCCTTGCTTTAATAATTCCCTTAATCTTCTCTCCTCATCGGTTGTCAACTGCAGTCCTTTCTCTTTGCGGCCGAACACGGAAATGCCCACATAGCGCTTGGGGTGCTGCTGGATATCTTCAAACAAATTTTGGAGCTCTTTTGTTGTACTCACCAATTGGCGGTGCAATGAATCTGATTTTACCAGGAGACCCATGGAACCTTCACCGCTGTTGATCGATTTTACAATTTCGGCTGTACTAGCCATCGTTTCCCTGGCTTTGGCCATGGTTTGTTCTACGTTTGATCTTCTAATACCCGCACTGATGGAATCTAGGTTGGTAATCATCGATTCAATCGATTTACTGCTGGATGCCAAAGAACCGGTAACCGTATTCATGTTTTGAATGGTCGATCCCAGATTGGAGCGCTGTTCGGTTAGCAGCTTGTCGAGTTGTGCAGTGGCGTGCTCCAGAGACTGAATGGTAGAACGGATATCGCCAAAACTCTGGTTGATATCACCTACGGTTTGATCGTTTAAAACATGGTTTACACCCCCCAACACCGAGTCCAAGCGGGTCATAAGCTGGATAAACTTGGCTTTAACCGGATCAATCTGCTCGCCAATGACCTCGGTAAGGCTTTGCTGAATTTCAGAATCTAGGATTGAACCTTCCGCCAACTCCTCACCCTTGCCGGGCACAAATTCAACGGCCTTCGAGCCCAAAAGATCAGAACTCACAATACGAGCAATGGAGCCTTTGGTAATTTTGAGGTTGCGGTCTGTAAACGCAAGTGTGATGCGGAGTTTTCCAGATTGATCGTCGAGCAATTCAATTTTGGCCACCTGACCTACCTTAAAACCGTTGACGTTGATGGGGTTCGACTCCTTTAATCCGTCGACCTTACTGTAGATCGCGAAATAATTTCTTCTGGCCGTTATCAGACTATTCCCCTTCAGATAGTTTAGTCCAAATAAAAAAACCGTCAATCCGGCCAAGAAAATAAAGCCTATTTTAACTTCTCGTCTGATACTCATTTCAGCTTTGATTGCAATTTAAGGGCCTCGGCCACAGGAATAAATTCGTTTTTGTACCAAGCGACCACAAATGCGTCGGGAAACTTCTTCCGCACCTCTTTTTGCCATTGTTTGGCTTCGTCGAGAGAGGTAAAACTTCCGCTGGTATATTTGTAGGTTCCACTAACCCGCTGTACTTCAACATCCTTCAGTCCGCGATGGGCCTTTGCTGAGGCGCTTAATTTTTTTGGGGAAGTTAAGAATTGTACCTTAAAAAGGGGGTGCAGGGTCGATATTTCAAGGGAATTTTTCTGATCTACCCGCTCAATCGCTTGTGATTCATGACTTTTGGCCTCCGACTCCGGGTGAGCGCTCACCAAACTGGAGTCCCGAGTGGGCTTTTCATCGGCTTTTGCCGCATGCTTTGCAGATTCTTTTGGTTTAGCTATCTCCTCAGTTTTGGCCTCGCCATAGATCGATTCGGTCAATTCTTTGTATGTCTTAAACGCCCTAAAAATGCTAGAAGCCATATAAACCTTGCCCTCGCTCGACTGCAAAAAATCTTCCTCGGGGGCATTGGTCAAAAATCCC
>DASUEB010000074.1:0-13550 GCA_036275295.1 Luteibaculaceae bacterium
TACCATTCAATTTGATCAACCCATACCATGTAGCCAATTGGTACCCGGTAATTTCAATTTTACAGGTCCTGCTGGTGGAGCCATTAGCTCGGTAACGCCCGTTAATTGTGTAAACGGATTTGCCACTTCGGCCGTTCTCGGATTTGCGTCACCATTGAGTCAGAGTGGCACCTATTCCTTTGTCTTCACCTTTAACTTCATTGATATCTGCGGAAACGTTTACCGGTTTCAGATTGGACAACAATTCCGAATAATAAATTGTCCACTACAAGTACAAATTGTGGGTTCCACCGATGTCTGTACGGGATTTTGCACGAACCTTACGGCTGTGGTGCAAGGTGGAAATCCCTCTAATTATCAGTTTACCTGGTCACCCAATGTAGGAAACACCGCTGTGGTGCGCGTTTGTCCCAGCGCAGCCCAAACCTACACCGTCACGGTTACCGACGGTAGCTCTCAACCTGCATCGGCAAGTCATTCGGTAAATCTACTCCCCGTGCCCGATGCTGGTGTTAATCAGGCTCTTTGCCGATTTGCACCTGATTTAACCTTGGTTGGCACACCTGCAGGAGGCAACTGGGTTGGGCCTGGTATAACTAATGGAGCGAACGGAACCTTCAGACCTTCCAATGCCGGGGCAGGAAATCACTACGTGTATTATGTTTCACCCAATGGCTGCTACGACAGCACATTAATAACGGTTCACCCGGTGTCTGCGGGGGGAACCGTGGCAGCATGTACCGGCAGCGCTCCTTTTAACCTTACGGGCACACCTGGCGGTGGCACCTGGAGCGGAAGTCATGTTAGCCCTGCAGGCCAGTTCACGCCCACTGTTGCGGGATCTTTTACCCTAACCTACACGGAGCCCAACAACGGTTGTACCGCCACTCGAGTGGTCAATGTGGTCGATTCGGTAAAAATCAATGGACCCGACACCATCTCGGTATGCGATAAGCAGGCTGCCTTTCAATTTACTGCTGCTCCGGGATCAGGTCGATGGACGGGAGTGGGTATTACCAACCAGAATAACGGAACTTTTGATCCAGCCACAGCGGGTCAGGGCACCTATAAAATAGCCTATGCCATCAATGGCTGCAGCGACACGGTAGTTGTGGTGGTCAACACCATTGATGCCGGCACCGATGCCCTATTTTGTCCACTCACCACTGCCGATACGCTGAGAGGAGGAAGTCCCATAAGCGGGATATGGTCAGGTACAGGTGTAATAGATAGTGGAAATGGCACTTACCTATTTGATCCTCAATCGGTAACAGCGAACAACACCTATACCCTCACCTACTCCTTTAACGGTTGTACCGATACCAAACTCATGTACGTGTATTACACCCAAGTGCGAAATCAGCCGCTTAGTTTTTGCGAGTATGATCTGCCCTTCTATTTGGACGATGCCATTACCCAACCCAATTTTGGTGGGGGCGTTTGGAGTGGAAATGGAGTGCGCAACGGCGATACGGTAGATCCGGCTGCACTGGGTCCGGGAACACATTACATCTACTACGAATTCAACAACAACGGTTGCATTGACTCTCTTCCGATTGTCATCACATCGAAACCCAACGCAGGTCCCGACATTACGACGTGTCCAGCTGCCCAGAACTTCAACCTCATTGGCACGCCTGCAGGTGGAACTTGGAGTGGACCCGGGATTGTCGATGCCAATACGGGCGAATTTAGTCCTGCGCAGGCCGGTTTTGGGGCCGAAGGCGATTTCCAAGTAATTTACAGTGCCGGAGGATGCTCCGACACAGCGATCGTGAGCCTTAAAAAAACGGATGCCAAAATAGTGGGTACCCGTTCTTATTACTGTCAAGATAACAGTACATACGCCTTGAACGGAATTCCAACTGGAGGCACTTTTACCGGAATGGGGGTAACGGGCTCTACTTTCAATCCCACACAGGCCGGTACGGGCGACCACCCCATTATTTATACCGTAGGAACGGGAGATTGTATAGAGCGAGATACCGTTGTTATCAAGGTCCTGTCGCCGATTCAATTCTCGTTTGTTTACAACAACGCCAAACTTTGTTTCGGCGACAGTGTGCGCATTGACATTGCAGTAAGTGGTGGAGACTCGACACAGATCAGGCATTACCGTTGGATTCCAGATAAAGGCGATCGCCCATTCAATTACATTAGACCCACTCAACCCACCACCTTCCAGTTAACCGTTGAGGACGGTTGCTCTACCCCTGTTACGCAAACCGCATTCATCGATGTTTACCCCGAAATCACCTACACCTCTGCGGTTGGCGACACGGTGTGTTTCGGCCAGAATACATGGGGTAAAGTTGAGGTGCAAACCGCTCCTCAAAACGATTTTCAGGTAACGTGGTTTACCTCACCTCCCACCATCGGCGATAGTATTTATACCACAGCTGCGAAATACCGCGTTGAAATCCTAAACACCGTGAGCCAATGCAAGGTGCTTACCGACGTGCGTTTGCCCGCATATCAATTTATCAACGCACGCATACTGCAGACACCCCAAACGCCTTGCGTTACCATTGACAACCCGAAGTTTGAATTCATCAACTTAACCAGTGGTGCCGACCGAGGCTATTGGTCTTTTGGCGACGGCGACACCCTGCCCTATCACCCCGAACTCAATCCGGTTCACGTATATCCGGATACCGGAGAATATCGCTTGCGCCTATTTGTTACCAATGAAGGGGGATGTCGCGACAGCATTGAGTTAGATCTGTGTGTAGAACCCATCCAGCAGTACCTGTTTCCCAATGCCTTCACACCCGATGAAAGTGGCTATAATGATGTTTTTCCGCCCGGTGAATATGTAAACGGGCAGTACATCCCCAAGGGATATGGAATTGTTTCGTACGAGATGCAGATCTTCGACCGTTGGGGTTCGTTGCTATACGAAACTGACAGAGTGGGTACCCCTTGGAACGGCAGACTGTTTAATACCGGTGAAATGCAGAAAAGCGGTGTTTACGTTTACGCCATTAAAGTTTACTTTGGTCCGCGCGACATCAAAGAAGTAAGCGGGCGGGTTACTTTGCTGCGGTAATTTTTGCTGGGCGAACCACACTTTTCCGATCAATTCGGGCTACGGGGATCTCTCCTTTCTCGATTCGTTTTACAATGATATCGATGTAATAATCCTCTTTGGCCGCATCGAACTCAGACTTGAGGTTGGCTCCGAAAAGGCGAGCAACACCTTGCCACATAAAGGCCGAGAATCCGCCTTTTAGCTCGCGGATCAATTGATAACCCGTTCGTCCCGTCTCTCGGTTGACCAGCTTAATTAGGATTCGTCCTTGCGTAAACGTTAGTTTTCGCAGGTCTTTTTCAAAGGCTTTTTTCAGCTCTTCCTCTGCCCAGTCGATATACTTCTTTCGCTCCTTTTTGTTGTCGATAAGCGCCAATTGGGCGTCCATCTCACGCAGGGTTTCGGAGGTAATCTTCGCGTATGGATAGGCTTTGAGGACGCATTTGGTGATGTAATCTAGCTTCGCTACATCTATTTTCGACTTGGCCAAAACGGTCACCTCAGGCAATGAGAAATACGGAATCGTATCCCCGTCTACTATCACACCCGGAACAATGTACACCTGAGTTTTCTTGGGATCAATAGGTTCATCTTGCCCTTGAACAGACGTCCACGAGCTCATTAAACCAATCGACAAAAAACCTACTAAACGCACCATGACTGTTACTTAACAGGTAAACGTAGTCGAGTGAACAAAAGTTATGCCAAAGCAAAAATAAATCGCATCCAGCCGAAGCATTCTGCTGGCCATCAGGCCGCCATCAGCAGGGCTACCCACTGGCAAAAATGTGCCAAAACGGGGCTAAACAGATCAGTGGCCTCTGCGAATCTTCCACCTTGATTCCACCTTGGGTTGGGAGGCTGTTTGACTGGTTTTTTGTTCATTCAGCACCTCGGCCAGCACCAGAGCGGCCACTTCTGCCTCATCGGCTTGGAATCGATCCAGAAGTTCGGGTTTAAAGTAATGCTTGACAAAATGAGTGTCGAAATTTCCAGATACAAAAGCCTCGTGCTGTATGGCCCAGGAACAGAAATCGAGCGTGGTCTCAATACCAAAGATGGTATAGTCGTCAATGGCGCGAACCATGCGTTGAATGGCCTCGTTTCGGTCCTTGCCATGAGTGATGAGTTTGGCGATCATGGGATCGTAGTAGATGGGGATGTCCATGCCCTCCTCAAAACCATCGTCGACGCGAACACCTAGACCCGAAGGTTTTCTATAGCGCTGAAGATTTCCTATATCAGGTAGAAAGTTGTTTTTGGGATCTTCGGCATACACGCGAATCTCAAGCGCATGACCGTTTATTTTCAAGTCTTCCTGGCGGTAAGAGAGAACTTCGTTGCGAGCTACTTTAATTTGCTCTTTTACCAAGTCGAGACCGGTAATCAATTCCGTAACGGGGTGCTCTACTTGCAGTCGGGTGTTCATTTCGAGGAAGTAGAAATTCATGTTTTCGTCGAGCAGGAACTCCACGGTACCGGCACCCACGTAGTTACAAGCTTGCGCTACACGTACGGCTGCCTCGCCCATGGCTTTGCGAATTTCTGGGGTGAGCACGGAAGAGGGGGCTTCTTCGACCACTTTTTGGTGACGGCGCTGAATAGAGCACTCGCGCTCGAAGAGGTAAAGTGTATTGCCGTGTTGATCAGCTAGGATTTGAATTTCGATGTGTCGCGGTGAGCCCACGTAACGCTCGATAAATACCGCACCGTCGCCAAAGGCTGAAATGGCCTCAGAGACAGCACGGTTCATTTGGTCTTCAAATTCCTCGATACGCTCTACAATACGCATCCCTTTTCCTCCGCCGCCGGCCGAGGCCTTGATAAGAACGGGAAAACCAATCTCGGCTGCAATTTGTTTAGCAGCCGAAACATCGGTTATCGCCTCGTCTAATCCGGGAACCAGAGGGACTTGGAATCGTTTAGCTGCTTGTTTTGCAGAAATTTTGTCGCCCATCATTTCCATGGCTTCGGGTGAAGGGCCGATGAAAGTGATCCCATTGTTTCTCACTTCGCGAGCAAATTCAGCGTTTTCAGAGAGAAATCCGTATCCGGGGTGGATGGCATCTACATTTAACTCCTTACAGGCGGCGATGATTTTTTCGCCGCGCAAATAGCTTTGATTGGAAGGTGGAGGACCAATGCAAACGGCTTCATCGGCGTATTTGACAAAAGGCGCATGGCGATCGGCCTCTGAATAGACCGCTACCGTTTTTATGCCCATTTCTCTTGCAGATCGCATGATTCGCAGGGCGATCTCGCCCCTATTGGCCACCAAAATCTTTTTCATCGCAACTAATTTGCGGCTAAAATAGCAGAAAAGCGCACGTAATGCTTGTCGAATACTGGGGAAATTGGCCGTAAGGCCCGGTCATTACTTACAACTCGCTGGGGCCTGAGTCAGCGCGCATTCACGGGAGTTGGAGATGTTCGACCGCAAGCAAAAAAAGACTTGAAACCATGGTTGATTTAAGCACATTCGAAAAAAACCGGATGTCTTAGGTTCGTTGGGGAGGGGCAAGACATCCGGTTTAAAACAAAAACCTTCGCAATGATGCTGGGCTTTTGATTTTTAGCGCATACAGGCGACTACCTCGTCAAACCCGCGTAGAAGCGCATATGGACACTTATTAATCAGCGCATTGTGTCCGTGCATCTAAAATATCACTTTTGGTTCAAGAAATCAAACGATTGGAAAATAAAATTTACGTTCTCTAGCCCAATTGTGCGTAATTTTAATAGCAGCCTATAAAAAGCTAGAAATTACACTGGTCTTCTCGTCATCCAATCGTGCTTGACAGCCCTCAGGGTGTCTTCGGGCCAACGAAAAGTATAAAGCGTATCATCGCGACTATCAATGGTATCAGCAGGTAGGAGCCAATAGGTTCGATCGTATTCATAGCCGTTAGAATCAAGGCGAATAACGTATACGCCCCAACGGATGCGGACCCCTCTGTACATCAATCCATTCATGAGTGTATGTGGGGCATAAACGTCAGGTTGCACATTTCCATATTGGGGTAAAAAGGATGCTGTATGAATATGATAGTCATTTAGATGAGGAAAAAAAGCCTCTCGCTCGGTGATAAATCCCTTAATTCCGTTCGTGTCAACGATTGCCCTGAACCGAACGGTAAAAAAAGTATCGTTTGTTGAGTTGGGAGGTACTGGGCTCATGGGGTCTTTTTGACATGAGGCGGCGGCAAAAAGAATGCCGCAAACCAAAATGGCATAGAGCCATCGAAATTGGTTAGCAATGATCTTTCTAAACGAAACAGACCTCAGATGGCCTTCAATTGCAGTTTTCATAATTACTATTATTGATGATTATAAATCATGCTGGGTTAAATGGGTTTTCGAGTAATCCAGTCGCGTTTCTCGGCTCTTAGGGTATCCTCCGGCCAGCGAAAAATGACGAGGGTATCATCCTTGCTTTCAATGGTATCAATGGGCAACACCCAGTAATTTTGTCCGTATGGATAGCCATTTGAGTCGCGATAGACCACATTAATACCAAAATGGTATTGGACACCCCGATACATGCTGTCGTTCATGGGTGAGTGCGGCGTATAAACTTCAGGGGCCAGATTTCTGAACGCTTTTGAAAATGTAGCCGTTTGGATAAACAGGCGGTTGATATGTGGAAAATAAGCCACCCTCTCTGTTACAAAGCCTGAAATTCCGTTGGTATCGACTATTGCTTTGAAGCGAATAGTGTGGAAAGTATCTGCCGAAACAACCGGTTTTGGATAGGTAATAGGATCCTTCTGACAAGCACCCAATAAAGTAAGAATTATCAGAAAAATTAAGCACCCTATTCTAGTTAGTTTATGCATCCCTTCTGTATTTCTGGGTCAAAAGTTGGAGAAAAACTCCCGCTCCGCCTGACTTTACCATTTGTAGCCCAATAGGGAGCGGGAGTTATAAGTCACTGATTTAATGAAATTTAAAGAGGCCTTCGCGTAAACCAATCGCGCCTTTGTGCTCTAGCCGTATCTTCGGGATATCTAAATACGTATAGCGTATCATCCCTGCTATCGATGGTATCAGCCGGTAGAAGCCAATATTTGCGGTCGTAGATATAACCGTTCGAATCGCGGCGATAAACATATACACCCCATCGAACAACTACCCCCCTGTACATAGATCCGTTCATGGGTGTGGGAGGTGCATAAACGTCTGGCTGTAGATTGCCAAATTCGGGCGAAAAGGATGCGAAATAAATGTGGATATCATTCAGATGAGGAAAAAACGCCTCCCTATCCAAAATAAAACCCGCAAGTCCAGTAGTATCCACTATGGCCCTGAACCTAACTGTGAAAAAGGTGTCATTTGCTGGGTTGGCAGGCTCAGGACTTAAAGGATCCTTTTTACAAGCGGCAACGGCAAGAAGAATGCAGTAAGCCGAAACGATGAAAGGCCCCGAAATTCGGTAAGCTTTCAACCATTGGATCGAGCGAGGCGCCCATGGGATTTTCGCTTTCGTTTTCATGAATCTGGATTTGTGATTATCGTGATTCAAAACTCAACTAGATCGGCCGTCGAGTGATCCAATCGCGTTTTTCCGCCCTCAAGGTATCTTCGGGCCAACGGAAGATGATTAGCGTATCGTCTTTGCTATCGATGGTATCGATTGGCAATACCCAATAGTTCTGACCATACGGGTAACCAAACGAATCTCGATAGACCACGTTGATACCCCACCGCACCTGTACACCCCGATACATAGAGTCATTCATGGGAGAATGAGGTGAATACACATCAGGCCGCAGGTTTCCAAAGGCTGGGGAGAAGGTAGCTGTGTGAATGTAGGTTGCGTATTCATGTGGAAAAAACGCTGCCCTCTCTGTCACAAAACCAGCTATGCCATTGGTGTCGACTATCGCCCTAAACCTGATGGTGTGGAAAGTATCAGCCGATGGCGGTGGTGGAGTTGGAATGATCTGCTCCTTTTGGCATGAGGCAAGATTTACCAGTACCAAGATTGCGGTCAACTGCGCTAGCGATTGCATTGAAATTGGGTTTGTTTTCATGGCTATTGGATTATGATCTTCTTGCTTTCAATCAGTATATCGCGGTTTGTGATTTTTAAAATGTAAATGCCTTTAGTTATCTCGTAGGGTAAGTCCAGTCTCAAGGAGGGCTCAGGGCCAGATTGCGAACCTGATAATACCAAGCGACCGTTAACATCATAGAGCTGGTAATCAAAATTCAATGCTTCGTTGCTTGGGTAATCGATCTTTACCTCTATCGTTTTACCCGCCTCGATCGGATTTGGGCCTAAATTGACCTTCTTGACACCTGCCTCGGCCATTAAAGCCTTGTATTGCTCCTCGTTTGACGGCAAGTTTGGTGCTTCATTTGGATTGCAGTCGGTAAACAGATAATGCACGTAGGGACTATTCTTGTATTCTAAAACCTTATTGACTTTTGTGCCAATGACCACGTCGTTGTCCGGACCGATGGTTACCCCTGGGCGAAAGATGATCGAATCAGGGGCCAGTAAATATGATGTCGTTACCTTTCCGGCATTAATTTTTACGTTGTTTTCCAGGCAAACCGAATGCATGGCTTCGTAATAGAACGGTTTGTCGAATTCCCGGTTATCCGATTTGAGGTGATCAATTTCTCTGTAATCAGATACAACTTGCTGAGCACTGCACTCAGGCAGTTTTTCCCGATCTAATGAGGGTGAGTCCAAGCCTGCTGAGTCTGCCCCGACCATAGCAAAAACACCGCTGTGAAAAACCTGTTCGTCCTCTTGCAAGTTGCCCAAAGCGTCTCTGAAGTAGATTCTCACCTTTAAACCTCTGACATACTTTTTAATGTCGCTTTCATATGTCCCTATCATCGGCACCGCAATGGCTAAGTTTTTGCTTTCTAATAGGTCTACATAGCGGGTTGAAATGTGGTATTCGCGTGCGGAGGTATCAAACCCATTGTAGATGTATTTTCCTTCTTCGAAATACATGTAATGCGGATTTGTTACGGTAACCATTGAGCCAGTGCCGCATCGAGACATGTAAGTTTGGCGATCGGAGTCAAGGATGTTTATTCCGTCTTGGACATTTACTCCCCCAGACTCGGCGAATACCCAATGAACCTTGGGTAATTTCAGCTGCAAGGCGACTTCAATTCTCTCTGCCACCAAACCACTAGAACCGTTAATTAGCAACTCAGGCGGCTCAGCCAGTTGAACTACCGAATAGGGAACACAATTACCATAGTGAGGAGCTAAATTTGTTAGGTGCATTCCATACCTAAACACTGGAGTTTTCTTCAGTGTGTAAATACCCAGCGGGCAGTTGTAATAGGGTCTATTTTGACTTCCAAAAAACCTTGACCCTGGGGCTTGTAAGGTTGCCGAGAATAATTGTAGGTCAGTAGTAATGGTACCTTTCAGGGTAATATCACCTCTGCTTATCATTGGTAGACTTTGTTGCTGAACGGGTTGCTGCGGCGCTCTTTTTTTCTTGGCCAAGCCTACAAAGACGTCGGTAATTTTCGACAGGGTTGAAAATGCAGCTGATAAACCCGTCAATCCCGCAACGGCATTACTGAAAACTCCTCCGGGCTTAAACCCAGCTTGAATTGCTGTTTTTAATTTGTCAACGAATTTTCCAGATATTTTGGCGTTATTCCCAAAATCTCTTATTTCATCAAAAATCTTGGGAGCGCCTTTGAGCGCCTTGGCCCCATTGGCCAAAAAAGCTTGGGTATTGCACAAGGGCGTCTCGCATTTGTTTTCCGTAGTGTTAACCACTTGATAACCCGGTGGCATAAAAGTTTCAAACGAAAAGGTTCCATCCAAACGGACCTCCCCTTCATTAATGGCATCAACCAAAAATCTCAACCTCGAGTTGAATTCATCAATATCTGGGTCGAATGCCATCTGAAACTCAGATGCCAGCCAGAAATAAGGGTTTGTCCGCTCATGGGTGAATATGGGATAATCTCTCGGTTGGTTCGAAAGAGGATATTTATCGGCTGCTTCAAGAACAGGCTTTGAGTAGTTCAATAAAGATCCAATTCTCTGGGATTCAGGAGTATAAATTAACACCGACTTAGAACTAGTGACTAATTCACCACTGAGGTGCAATTGATACAAACGCAGCAGGCCGGTGTATTTGTTGTACAAAACAAAATAAGGCCTTCCGGGTATTTGGAAGCTTGGGCATCCAAACACCTTTCTCACAAGCACCCATCCCTTGTCTTTGGTGTAATCCTCAGTTGCTGCGATTTGATCAATGATACCATCCGGATTCAAAAACGGAGGAATTGGATGAATCTCCCCATGTCCAATAACATGACATGTATAGTTGCCCGCTGAGAAATCTTCCCAATCCCAATTGGGATCTTCGAGTTGACAGTTTGATTGGCCCCATGCGACCTGGCACATAAGAAGCCATAGGATAACGACCCGTCGCATGGCTATTTGTTTTGGGCAATTTTCAATGCGGTGAGTTCTTTATTGAGCTGAACGACGTAAAGGGTTAGCTCCTCTACTTTTTCAACCAACAGCCGGTTTAACTCGCTCAGATCAGCGCCGTTGTTCTCTATGTGAGAAGCTGAAGGCATGTTGGGCAGCCGATGGTTTGTTTTGATGTATTGATCTAACTCTTCCAAAGGCATCAACACGTGGTTATCGCTAAACACATAATCGGGAAATGGCGACATGCGAACATTGATTTCATTCGCAAAGAGCTTTCCATCGTTTCGCAACATCAAGCGCTGCTTGCCATTGCCCTCGATGAGCATCAGCTTGTCGGTTTCATTGGTTGAACTGCTCTTCACATGTAAACTGGCCTCAGCGATGGCAATGCCCACGCCTAATCCCTTGTTGGGTGTGAGGGTTAAAAAATTATCGTCGGTGCTGGTTGAGAACAACCAGTGACCATTGCTTCGCACCTGTATTTTATTGCGTTTATCGCCAAACTTCAAGTATGCAAACTGAAGTTCAGGTGAATCAAAGGGTCCGCTCCCTCTGATTACCGCATCGCCGCCAACATCCAAGTTCTCGGGGTCGTTGTACAATCGACCAATGCGCATTTTGCCTCCTATAATTTGGTCGCCGCGCACTTCGAGCATCGCTCGAGGACTGGCGGTTCCTATGCCTACTTGAGGCGACAGACAGCATTTATTGACCACCAATTGATTGTTGTTGGTAATCCAAAAAGCCCGATTGGCGAATGCCCCGGAACATTCTTTCACGCCAGTATTGACCACCGGACCTTTTGCCACTTGGATTTGTCCATCCGGACCTACCTCCAACAACTCCCCTTCTGGAAATTGAGTTGGGTTGAGAAAAATAGAGTTCGCTACATCAATCGACTTTACCTGAATAGGATCCTGAAAAATCGGACTACCTTTGATCAACATACTATCAGCCAATTGAAGCGAACCTTGAAGCGTGGTCTTATGCCTGACCAATAGTTCATTGAGCTGAATGATGGTTTGTGTGGGTAAGGAACTTACCGTTTGGGCGGCTGCTCTACTGCCTAGCAGTAAAATCAGCACAAAAGTTGATAATGATTTCATGGAATGAGGGTTTTGGTATCCGAAAGTTCCACAGCCGTGCGCTTATTTCAAAATTTTTAAGATCCCGTTTATTATTCGGTTGATTTGGCACTTAAATCGCGCATTTTCGATGATTATTTGGCGTGTTTTGAAACCAGATCATCTGGAGAAACAACCCCCATTTGTATCTTTTTAGAGGCTAAGAATGAACAACAGTGAGTTCTGTTCTTACTGCTGATGCATAAAATTAAGGTTGGCGTTCATTGTAAAGAGGTCTGGAAATCCCATTTGTGGATAACATGATCCAAAAAGCCTCCGTTGCGCCTTGTCGTGCCGACGTACTCCCAAAGCAAGGTGCCATTGCAGTCTTTGACCATGGCGTTTTCACGGATCTCCACCAAAAACCCCTAACATCTGCTATATTTGCGCCTTGCAACAAAAAGTTCGATGATTAACATTACCCTTCCCGACGGCTCGATTCGTCAATACCCGTCTGGCGTTTCGGCGCTAGATGTAGCCAAAAGCATTAGCGAGGGCTTAGCTCGCAACGTACTATCGGCACGTGTGAATGGCACGGTGGTGGATGCTACCCTGCCCATTACAACCGACAGCACCTTGCAACTGCTCACGTGGAATGATGCGGATGGGAAGACTACTTTTTGGCACTCATCGGCGCACTTGATGGCTGAAGCGCTAGAAGCCTTATATCCCGGCATCAAACTCACTATCGGTCCGCCAATTGAAAATGGTTTCTACTACGACGTTGACTTTGGCGACAAACCCCTTTCTGACAAAGAGTTTGAGCGCATTGAACAAAAGATGATTGAATTGGCTCGCCAAGACAATCCTTTTATACGTCGTGAGGTAAGCAAGGCCGAGGCGTTGGAGCGATACCAATCGCTTGAAAATCCTTATAAACTGGAGCTGATCAACGATTTGCAAGACGGTGAGATCACTTTTTACGAGCAAGGAAACTTCGTAGACCTTTGTCGAGGGCCACACATCCCTTCCACTGGATTTGTGAAGGCCGTGAAGGTACTCAGTGTAGCAGGCGCGTATTGGCGCGGTGACGAGAAAAACAAGCAATTAACCCGACTTTACGGCATTACCTTTCCCAAAGCACAGGAACTGAAAGACTATCTGACCATGCTAGAGGAGGCTCGCAAACGCGATCACCGAAAGTTGGGGAAAGAACTCGAGCTGTTTACCTTCTCTGAAAAAGTAGGTGCAGGTCTGCCCCTTTGGTTGCCAAAGGGAACTGCGATGCGCGAGCGTTTGATTGGGTTTATGAAATACGCCCAAGACCGAGGTGGATACCAGCAAGTAACCACCCCACACATCGGCAACAAAAATCTGTATGTAACCAGTGGTCATTACGACAAATATGGTGCCGATAGCTTTCAGCCCATAAAAACCCCGGCTGAAGGAGAGGAGTTTTTCCTCAAACCGATGAACTGTCCGCATCACTGTGAAATATTCAAAGCCACACCCAAATCATATCGCGACCTACCGGTTAGATATGCTGAATTTGGTACCGTATACCGCTATGAACAAAGCGGTGAATTGCACGGTTTAACCCGCGTACGAGGGTTTACGCAAGATGATGCACACATTTTCTGCACCGCGGATCAGGTGAAAGAAGAGTTCAAGAAAGTAATCGACCTGGTACTTCACGTATTTAATGCACTGGGATTCACTGAATATACAGCCCAGGTATCGCTGCGCGATCAAGTTAACCGAGCTAAATACATCGGTTCAGACGAGAATTGGGAAAAAGCGGAGCAAAGTATTATTGAAGCGGCGTCCGAGAAAGGACTCCAAACTGTGGTTGAATACGGAGAGGCCGCATTTTACGGTCCTAAACTCGACTTCATGGTTAAAGATGCCATTGGTAGAAAATGGCAATTGGGCACCATTCAAGTGGATTACAACCTGCCTGAGCGATTTGAACTGGAATACACCGGTGCAGACAACAAAAAACACCGACCGGTGATGATTCACC
>DASUEB010000075.1:0-11415 GCA_036275295.1 Luteibaculaceae bacterium
CACGAAAAACACGTTATCCCCGTTATATATTCGCCATGTGTAATTCACCTTTACACATCATACACGCGCAAAACAGGGATGTTTACAGGGGGTCGGGAGGCCCCCTGTTTTTTTATCCCAGCCAAACCGTCAAAATACACCCCCTTCCACGCCGACGGTATAAGAGCGCTTTTCATTCCCGTTCATCCCCTTTGATAACCGCGCCGAAGTCAGGCCGGTTCCATTTCCCCACAAACAAACACTACGCCTCACAGAGGTTGATAGGGATTGGAACATACGGCCGACATGAAAAACAGCTACTCCATAGCAAGATGGGTGATCGAAACTGCCACAATGCCTAACCGGCGCATGCTTTACCGGATTCTTTGGTAAGTAGAAATGAACTATAGTAGAGTCTGTCGAGCAATTTTATTGTCATTCGTCCGAAAAATCTGCAACTCGTCCGATTTTTTTGACCACTCGTCGGTTATTCAGTCAAGTTATTTGGCTCTGCACTATTTTAGCACTGTGTAATTCACCTTTACACATCATACACGCGCAAAACAGGGATGTTTTACAGAGGGCCGAAAGGCCCTTTGTTTTTTACCGCATTGTCACTTACCACACTCTCGGGTCCCTACTGCCTCTCCTCGATGCCCTGGTCAATTACGCCTTACCCATTTGGGTGCAACAAATCTACTCGGTCTCAGAAATACCATCGCCAAGCCAACTCCCATAACCCACTACTTGTGGCCCATGAGTCAGCTACATTCCGTCGGCCCAATTTCAACTGACAAACATCTCCATTTTTAGACTAATCGGCCGTAACGCTTCCAACTCATTTGCATTTTATCGGTAAAAAATGTCGTTCGTCCGATTTTTTCTACCGCTCGTCGGTTTTACTTGCGAGAATGAAGAAACACTCCTATTTTAGCACTGTGTAATTCACCTTTACACATCATACACGCGCAAAACAGGGATGTTTTACAGAGGGCCGAAAGGCCCTTTGTTTTTTTATGGCGTTTTCAACTTTTCTTTCCCAGCGCGCCATTCATCGATCAATTTGTTAATTCTATCCAAATTTCTCGTCCTCCTCACGGATATGTCTTAGATTTGTACTATGAATTGAGCTCAAGGCTAATTCATGAGATAATAGGGATGTTTGTCAAAGGGCCTTCGGGCCCTTTGTTTTTTTCTGCCATTCGCTGCCGTCACAAAGCAATCGAGAAAAAATGCTTGTTTATCCGATCCATATCTCCGCACCCATGGGCCACTTGGCCCAATAAACCATGACCTATCGCCAATCTATGGCTGTGCTTCAGGTTCTGTT
This sequence comes from Luteibaculaceae bacterium, assembly GCA_036275295.1. Classification (GTDB taxonomy): domain Bacteria; phylum Bacteroidota; class Bacteroidia; order Flavobacteriales_D; family Luteibaculaceae; genus DASUEB01. The sequence continues at coordinate 1,310 of DASUEB010000075.1, forward strand.
AGTTGCGTTTCATTCTCTTCCACTTGCTAGGTCTTACACTGCCTTTATGCCATTTCATGCGGAGCCCTCCTCCGGGCTGCTTGATTTGGGTTTATCTTTGAATAAAAAAACGCGCACGTGTTAGTAGCCATAACAGGAGGGCCCGGCAGCGGCAAAACCAGCGTAGTGGAAGAATTAGCCTTAATGGGTTATACCACCTTGCCCGAGGCGGCGCGCCAAATCATTCAACTGGAACTGCAAAAAGGCAGCGACAAACTGCCTTGGAAAGATGTGGTGGGCTTTAGCGAGCTGGTTTATGAATCGATTCGACGCCAGATGAACTCGATCCCAGAAGACAATTGGGTGTTTACCGACCGCACTGCCATTGATGTGTTGGCTTACTTGCAGGCAGCTGGTAAAGATCGCCCAGACAGCATTCCAGCCAATCCGATGCAAAACCGCCTGTATCCCGTGGTGTTTTTTGCCCCTTTCTGGGAGGCTATTTATCGAGCCGATAGCGAGCGAAGGGAAACCATTGTGCAAGCCAAAAAAATTAGTGAGTACATTTACACCACATATGTAAACTTGGGTTACCAAGTGATCGAATTGCCCTTGGCCGATGTTAAAACGCGTGCACGCTTTATTCTCAATCAACTACAGCTGGTTCACAGCGTTACTTAGCGTACTTTGTATACTTATAACCAGCTGCAATCCACCGGCTGAAGACCGCCGTGGTCAAGCCACCACTTCGTACGCCAAACACTTTACCATCGAGGAAAAACGAGACAGTCTAATCATCCATATCCAACAGCCGTGGTTGGGAGGTCAGCTCACCACCATCGCCGTTTCCAAACACCCCAACCCGATTCGACTGGCCCCTCTTTCTTCGTCATTCATCGGTTTTCTAGATGCGCTTTCGTGTATCGACAGCGTGGTAGCGGTTGAAAGCCGGGCGTTTATTTACAATCAGCGCCTCAACGAGCGGATCGCCAAAGGACTTACCCGTGAAATCGGAGGCGAGGCCCAACAAAACACAGAGAAATTAATTGCGTGTAAGCCCACCCATATCTGCATTTCAGGCGGACCGGGTGGCGGATCGTCATTCGCCGCGCTAAAAGGCCTTGGGACTGTGGTTGTTCCGGTGCTCGATTGGCAGGAAGAACACCCATTGGGGAGGGCCGAATGGATCAAGGTATTTGGAGCGCTTTGCGGTAAGTATCGCGAAGCATGTCTGCTTTTTGACGCCATCAGCGAGCGCTACCTCAACTTAGCTAAAATACCCAAAGACAGTGCCAAGTCCCCCACAGTGGTGCTGGGTTATCACTACCAAGGATCGTGGTACTTACCGGGGGGCAAGAGCTTTGTCGCCACCTTGCTGCGCGATGCTGGTTTTGCATATGCGCTGAGTCAAAACAACGAAACGGCAAGTGTTTCATGGAGTTTTGAACAAGTGGTGAGTCAATTTTTAAAGGCTGATATCTGGCTCAACCCCGGGCTCTGTAAGCGATATCCCGACCTCTTGGCGCTCGATACGCGGTACTTGCAATTTGCGGCCGTTCAACATAAGGCGGTTTTCAACAATACCCGGCTTATGAATGACGCTGGGGGCAATGCATTCTGGGAAGAGGCCCCCGTAGCACCAGACAAATACCTGGCCGATCTCATCGAAATTCGCAAATACGGCGCTCAAGCCCGATCACTGTATTTTTACCAAGGATTGAGCGAATGACAAAAAACAAACGGTTTTACCTTTCCATCGCGGTCCTGGTGCTGCTCACCGTCTCGCTGCTGATTGTTGGACTTTGCCGGGGTCCGGTATCAATCCCCCTCGATCAGGTACTTCGGTTCGCAACCCAGCGGCCGTTGCCCGATACCCAGTTTCTTTTCATTCTGGAAGAAATTCGATTGCCGCGGGTTCTCACCGCCTTTTTAGCCGGCGGGGCTATCTCGGTGAGCGGGTTGTTGATGCAAACCTATTTTAGGAATCCGCTGGCCGGGCCCTTTGTCTTGGGCATTAGTTCTGGGGCCAGCCTGGGTGTGGCGCTGCTTATTTTTGTTTCCTCTGCCTTGCCCTTTCTGGTCCAGCTGGGTTATTGGGGGATTGTTAGCGCGAGTTTCCTGGGGTCTACCGCGGTTATGTTGCTCACCTTGGTGGTGGCACAGCGCGTGGTCAATAGCAGCTCGCTGTTGATCATTGGTTTGATGTTCGGCAGTTTCACGTCGGCCGTGGTGAGTTTATTGCAATTCGCTTCATCGCCTGAGCTCATCCAGCGCTATGTGTTTTGGACCTTTGGTTCGCTGAGTGGCGTAAACTGGCCGCAGATTGGTTTGCTCGCCGCGCTGGTCGCCGTGGGAATGTTGGCCGCTTTTGCCATTCAAAAAAACCTCAACTTGCTTTTGTTAGGCGAAACCTATGCCCGTTCTATGGGTCTTCGCGTGAAAAGAAATCGCACCATTTTGGTATTTGCGACCTGTGTGTTGGCTGGATCTGTTACGGCTTTTTGCGGTCCCATTGCCTTTTTGGGTTTGGCAGTTCCTCATTTTTCCCGGGTTTTGATGGCCGATGCCGATCACAAAAAACTGCTGCCTATTACCTTTCTGGTTGGAGCGGTTTTATTGATGATCTGCGATCAGTTAAGTTACCTGCCCTTCGCCCACGTGCAAGTGCCCATCAACGCGCTCACCTCACTTATTGGGGCTCCTGCTGTGGTTGCCATCATTGTCAAAAGGAGAAACCTATGAGGATCCGTCTGCAAACTCAAATGCTCACCACTGGTTATCCGGGCAAGGTTCTTCACGAAAACCTCAGTATCGCCTTAGAGCCGGGAAAACTCACGGCCTTGCTGGGTCCCAATGGAGCGGGAAAATCAACCCTGATTAAAACCATCAGTGGCATGTTACCCCCCCTGCGCGGTGAGGTATTGATTGATGGAAGCAATTTTTACAAAAAAAGTCAGTCTGAGCGGAGTTTGCTTGTGTCGATGGTGTTGACGGAGAAAATCATCGACACCTACTTACGGGTGCGCGATGTTGTTGCTTTAGGGCGCTATCCGCACATCGGTTGGCTGGGGCAATTGACGGCCGAAGACCACCACAAAGTACAGTGGTCGCTGGAGCAGTGCTGCGTAGAACACCTCGCCGATAAGTCGATTGCGCGTTTAAGCGACGGTGAACGGCAACGGGTTATGATTGCCCGCGCATTGGCACAAGATACCCCTGTGGTGATTCTGGATGAACCTACGGCGCACCTCGATGTGAAAAATCGAGTCGATTTAATGGTCTTGTTGCGAGAATTAGCTCACGAGCAGGGCAAGGCCATTCTGGTGTCGACGCACGATCTAAGCCTATCGGTCGACTTGGCAGATTGGTTGTGGTTGATGCCCAATCAGCGGGAATTTAGCTCTGGGTTGCCCGAGGAAATTGTCTTCTCCGAAAAATTTAAGCACTCGTTTGAATCTCCTTTGGTTAGTTTTGAACCTTCAACCGGGCAATTTCTGCTGAAACCCAAAAAAAACAATCCGGTGCAGCTAGCAGGCACGGGGATTGACTGGCAAATGACCCTCAAAGCGCTGAGCCGGTTAGGGTATCGCGTTGAACCTGCCGAAAACGCGGAAATAGAGGTGCGGCAGGGCAAATGGATTACTCCCGCCGGGTCTTTTGATACCTTGGCGTCGTTTTTAAACTGGGCTCAAGAAGCCCTTAATCATTAAAGGAAAGCATGGATTACGAATTTGAAATGCGGTGGCAATCGCTCGTGAAAGAGTTGGAGCGCGACTTTGGCATGCCTGCCGATGTTCAGGCCATTTTATACCTCATCGGTGTGCAAGAACTGGGCAAGGGATTTAAGAAATTCAAGAAAGACGATAAGGTGAACTTGATGCATATCGCCATTTGCAGGATATTGGAACCGTACGGTTATTACCAGTACGAGGGCATTGATGCCGAGGGCTGGCCGCATTATACGGCCATAAAAAAACTGCCACCGTTGGAAAGTGACCAACAGCAGCAGCTTATGAAGAGCGCAATCCTAGATTACTTTACTGAATAATTACCGTTTTGGTGTTGGTCTTTTTCTCCTCCACATTGATGATGCCTACACCGCGTTTGTCGAGTTTGGTGGCGTCGATGTCGAGGACCATAAAGCCTGCCTGACCGGGTTTGGTTAAGTAAGATAAATCGTAGCTTACTTGGCCCGATGCATCAGTGGTTTGGGTTTGATCAAACCGTATGTCATTGGCCTGATTGCTGGAATCAGCCGGATCAGAAGAGCGGCCGTAAAGACGAACGGTAGCCTCCTTTACGCTGAATCCATCGGGATCAACAATGGTGATCTTCACAATGGTAGGCTCATCTTTTTTACAGCTGTATGTTACAGCAATGAATCCAAAAGCCAATACGAGGAGGGAAATGGCTTTAAGGTTTTGTAATTTCTTCATTATTGTCAATTATTGCTACTTTCGCTTCAATGCTCTTGAGCACAAGAACAAAGTTAAAAAATTTAGTTGCTTTTCATGCGATTCCTTCTTACTCTTCTTACTTGCATTGGATTGCTAAGCGGTCGCGCTCAGCAGTTGAGCAAGGGTGGCGATACCTTTGTAACCCTTAAAACCACTTACGGCAACGTAAAAATTCGCTTGTATCAGCAGACCCCTCAGCACCGGGATAATTTTGTGAAATTGGTTAAAGAAGGTTACTACAACGGCTCCCTTTTTCACCGAGTGATTAAGGATTTTATGATTCAGGGTGGCGATCCCGACAGCAAGACAGCGCAGCCTGGGGCCATGTTGGGCAATGGAGGTCCGGGGTACACCATACCGGCAGAGTTCAACGACAGTCTGTACCACAAAAAGGGGGCGTTGGCTGCTGCGCGAATTGGAGATCAAGCCAATCCCACCAAAGCCTCATCTGGAAGCCAGTTTTACATTGTACAGGGAAAAACCTATAGCCCGGAAGACCTCAAGCGATTCGAGGATCGAATCAACCAAGAGCGCATGAACGCGCTGTTTAATCAATTGCTCAGCGCGCCCGAAAACGCTCAACTGAAACGCATGATCGACGGTTTTGTCAAAGTGGGCAACCAGAGTGAACTGAATTTTATTTCGCAACAAATACAACCGCAATTGGAGCAGCAGCTCAACATGCGCGGGCGTTATACCTATTCCGCGCAAGCCATTAAAGACTATAGCACCCTGGGAGGGGCACCTCATCTCGATGGGTCTTACACCGTTTTTGGCGAGGTAGTCGAGGGATTGGATGTGATCGACAAAATAGCCGCTCTACCAACAGGTGCCAACGACCGACCGGTGGAGGATGTTAAAATGACCATTGAGATTAGCAAAAAATAAGCATGAAAGAGATTATCGACCAGCTTCGCGCCGAAGTTGATCAGCTTCAAGCCAACGACGCAGAACAAGCCGAGCAACTCCGGATTAAATACCTAGGCAAAAAAGGAAGCATTACCGCCCTTTTCGACGATTTTAAGTCGATGGACTCAGAAGCCAAGCGCTTGTGGGGCAAGCCTCTCAATGAGCTGAAAAGCCTAGCCGCCGAAAAAATAAATCAACTCAAGGAAAACACGGCAACTGCGGTACAGCAAAAAGACGACCATTTCGATTGGTCGAGGCCTGCCATTGCACACCCACTCGGCTCTCGGCACCCGGTTCAATTGGTGCGTGCGCGGATCATAGAGATTTTTGCGCAGCTGGGTTTCAGCATGAGCGATGGTCCCGAAATTGAAGACGATTGGCATAATTTTTCCGCTCTCAATTTTCCCGAAGAGCATCCCGCCCGCGACATGCAAGACACCTTTTTTGTTACCGAAGGCATGGCGCTTCGCACACATACCAGCTCGGTTCAAGTAAGGCTGATGGAGTCGCAGCAACCCCCGATTCGAAGCATTATGCCCGGCCGCGTTTTCAGAAATGAAGCCATCTCCTCGCGTTCGCACTGCATTTTTCACCAAGTAGAGGGCCTTTATATCGACAAAGACGTCAGTTTTGCGGATCTCAAGCAAACCCTGCTGTATTTTGCCAAAGAAATGTTTGGTAAATCGAAGATTCGACTTCGCCCTTCTTACTTTCCATTCACCGAACCCAGTGCGGAGATGGATGTGTACTGGGGCCTGAATTCAGAAACCGACTACCGCATCACCAAAGGCACAGGTTGGCTGGAGATTTTAGGTTGTGGAATGGTCGATCCCAATGTGTTAGAAAACTGTGGAATAGATAGTAAAACCTACAGCGGTTTCGCCTTTGGCATGGGCATTGAACGAATGGCCATGTTGTTGTATGGCATTGATGACATCCGAATGTATTTTGAGAATGACGTTCGATTTTTGCGTCAGTTCTCCAGCAATGTGCCCGGCTAAACACCAGATATGAAGAGGCCGTCTCTTTTTCGCTTAGTAAGATGGACCGTTTTTGTCCTGGCTGTTTCAGTAGGGGCAAAAGCTCAATCCCAGTCAGCAACTTCGGTACCCATTACCAAGCGATTGGATGCTGCCCTGACCGCGGCCGACGTGCAGGAGGTGATTAACTTGTATCCCGAATTAGAGCGAGGGGCTCAGTCAGGATTAGACCTGGCCAAGACCTACACTTCTTTGGCTCGTTTTCTTTTGCAACAGAATGCCCCCGAAGTGGCTAATGTACAGGTGGAAAAGGCCTTAGCGATCCCTCTTGAAAGCGGGGCAGCGAAAGATTCTTTGCTTTTTGAGCTCTGTCTCTTGCAGGGCAAACTTTTTACACAGCAAGGTAAATCGGCCGAGGCGAAAATGTCGCTCGAAAAAGCCCTTCGGCATGCAACGGTTACCAAAAACAACACGCTTATTTTCCTCGCTCAACTCGAATTGGGCAAGCTGCTTTATCGGTTGGGCGACCTCCAAAATGCCTACGAATCGCTCCACATGGCCGAAGCGCTGGGCACAGAACATCCTTTAGCCAAAGAGGCAAGGGTTTACGGCGCCCTCTCTTATCAGAGCATTGACCCTACACTCGCCCCTTTGCTGAACCTGCAGAGGCAACTGCCGCCGGTTGACTCCTTGTCGATTTTTTTGCACAGTGAAATCGCAGAGCGCATCATTGTGAGTAAATTTTCCCTGGCTGCGCCGCAACTCATTGACACCTTGAATGCCTTGGCCATTCGATTCCCGCAATGGGCGCCCCGGCTCAAGTATCTTCAACTGGGTTACTACCTCAAACTCTCAAAAGACGATCGCGCATTGGCGTTTTGGAGAGATCATGAACCTGCTGCGGCAACCACCTATACTTCCACCGACGATCTTTGGCGAATATTATTGGCTAAATCGGCCGTTCCCGATCGTAAGTTGAAAACCGCCACAGGGCGATCGCCGCAATGGCCTTTCCGCTTTTCGAGCTACCTTACACCTAGGCTAATTGCTATTGGGTGTGGAGTTCTGGTCTGCATTTTGGCTATTTGGATATGGCTTCGGCGCAAACGGCGCGCAAATGATCGGAATTGGGCTCACCATTCAACTGCGGCTGATGGCTTGGGAAGCTTTGCCCCGCCTCCCCATGTTTTGATTACCGAGGCCAATCGAAACGCCATTAAATCGGCCGTTGGCTTGGCTTACGAAGTGCTGCGCAACCCAGCCAATGACGAGAGAAAGATTGAATTGAAGGACCAACTTGCCCAGTTGGAAGACCAGTTGAACGAGGAAATGATACCCAACGCGATCATAGAAAACATCAGTCGGCAAGACAGCGGATTCGAAGAGCGCCTCACCGCGCGCTATCCCGATCTGAGTGCCCGTGAAAAGATGATGTGTCATATGATCAAACTGAATTTCAGTACGGTAGAAATCGCCGGTGTGTTGAATCTTTCGTTTGAGTCAACCGAGCGTTATGTGCATCAGCTAACCGCCAAGTTGGGTCTGAGTCCGGAAGACGACGTGTACATCTTCCTGGCGAATTTATAATCAAGCGGTTTGAGCATTGGTTTAGGGTGTGCCTTGATCAACAGAAAAATCTCTCCCTTCAGGTTGCGCTGATTCTTTACCCACAGGTTTGGATTGGCAAGGTTGTTTGGACTGGGTATGGCCAATAGTCCTTCTACAACCGCTCGAACTCTTAAAAAAATCAAAAAACCAATCCTTTATGCCCGTTGGGCGGGTAAAGCGGTGTATTTTTACCCAGATGAGATACGCCATACTAGCCGCAGCGACGGCTGTGCTTGCTGGATCCTGTGCTGAACCCGAGGGTTCAAATGCGGGAAAAAAAGCAGATCAGAAGCCCATGACAACGCAAGCCGTTGTAGTGGAGCCCTCTAACCTGAATGCCTCTTTTGAAACTTCCGGTTCCCTGCGGGCGGATGAGCAAGTGGAGATTACCAGTGAAATTGCTGGCCGACTCACCTCGATTTATTTTACGGAAGGGGGTGCTGTTCGGCGCGGTCAGATTTTGGCCACCCTGTTCAACGACGACATCAAAGCGCAACTGCGCAAGCTAGAAAGCCAGCGCAAGTTGCTCTCCATCACCTTAGACCGCCAGCGGCCGTTGGTGGAAAGCAAAGGGATTAGTCAGCAGGATTACGATTTAACCGCATCGCAGTTGGAAGGGGTTATGGCCGACATCGCCATTTTGGAGGCCCAATTGGCTAAAACCATCATCCGCGCGCCATTCGATGGGGTGGTAGGGCTGAGAAATGCCAGCATAGGAGCCGTGGTAAACTCGGGACAAGTGCTCACATCGGTGCAAAACAAAAGTCAGCTCAAACTCGATTTTGCGCTACCCGAGAAATATGCCAATGCATTGGATTTGGGCTCAAAGATTCAATTTACCATTGAGGGCAAGCGCGATACGTTCGAAGCGCGAGTGGCCGCTCTCAACTCAACGGTCGACGAAGCCTCTAGGACCCGCGCCGTTAGAGCTCGTTTCAACAACACGGCCCAACTGGTTCCTGGCACCTTCGCCAAAGTGTGGTTTTCCAGACTGGAGGGGGCAGAAAATCTATCTATTCCCGCACAATCGGTTATTCCCGATGCGCGCTCCAAGAAAGTCTATGTGGTGAGAAACGGTCTTGCCACCCTGCAAACGGTTGAATTGGGCGATCGAGTAAACGATGAAGTGATCGTTTTATCGGGCCTACAGGCGGGTGATACGGTATTGACAACAGGACTCATGCAGCTCAAGCCCGGTAATCCGGTCAAACCCGAAGTAAGCAAAAGGAATTGAGCCCACTAAAGCGATCTATATGAGTTTGCCTTCATTAGCCCTTAAGCGGCCGGTTTTAGCCATTGTGCTGAATATCATCATTGTATTATTTGGCATCATTGGTTTTACCTTTTTGGGGGTTCGGGAATATCCCAGTATTGACCCCCCTGTTATTTCGGTGCGCACTTCTTACCAAGGAGCGAATGCCGAAATCATCGAAAGTCAAATCACCGAGCCCTTGGAGAAGGCCATCAACGGTATAGCGGGCATTAAATCCATTTCTTCTGCCAGCAACAACGGATCTTCGGTCATCACCGTAGAATTTGACTTGAACATCGATTTAGAGGCGGCTGCCAACGACGTGCGCGATAAAGTTTCGCAAGCCGTGCGCTCGCTTCCGCAGGATATTGACGCTCCACCCGTTGTTTCAAAAGCCGATGCCAATTCTGACGCCATTATCTCGATGACGGTGCAAAGCTCTTCCAGAAATCAGCTGGAGGTTTGTGAATTTGCTACTCAGGTGCTACAAGAACGCCTTCAAACCATTCCCGGTGTTTCAGCTATTCAAATCTGGGGTGAGAAACGATACGCGATGCGCATTTGGATTGACCCCTTTCGGTTGAGCGCCAAGGGACTGTCGATTCAGGATGTGAAATCGGCGCTGGATCGAGAAAACATCGAATTACCCGCCGGAAAAGTCAGTGGCAACAGTGCCGAAATCACGGTGAGAACCTTTGGCCGACTGACGTCGGAGGCCGATTTCAACGAATTGATCATTCGAAGTGACGCTACAGGTGTCATCCGACTGAAAGACATCGGCAGTGCGATCCTTGGGCCAGAAAACGAAGAAACCGTTTTAAAGGAAAGTGGAATTCCCATGGTGGCCCTTGCGCTGATTCCACAACCCGGCAGCAACTACATTGAAATCGCCGATGAGTTTTACAAGCGCTACGAAAAAAT
>DASUEB010000076.1:0-5400 GCA_036275295.1 Luteibaculaceae bacterium
AAATGTCTGTCACTGATTTTCCTGCATTTTGTTCAGCAATGATGCTGATAATCTGCGATTCTGTGAATTTACTTCTCTTCATGGTTCCCTAAATTTAAAAATTCTACTTTTATTCGTAGCGGTTTTTAGGGGAGCTTACAAACATACCTCAAACAACCCGTAAATACGACGATTTAGACGCAATTCACCCAAAATATTTTCAAATTATTAATTTCTATTTAAAGATTATCAAAACTTAATTTTACTTTTGTGCCAACCAAACTTTACCATGATGTCAAATGTCAATTTCTCAGATTCAGAACTGAATCTGCTTCGCTTACATTATCAACAGGAGTATAATCAGTTGGTAAAGAAATTAGACGAAGTTCGTGCTATTCTCAACAAACTAGGTAACTCGGGCCAACCAAGCGCCCTGACAAAGTTAAATCCACCAGTTGTTGCAGCTATAGACCCATTTAGCACCACCGAAGGCGTTGCTAAACCAGCCGGCCGCAGAGGAAGACCTAGAAAAAACGCAGTTGAAGTTGGCGCTGAGGAAGCGAAACCATTGCGCAAAGGCAAAGCCGCTAAAAACAAGCGCATTCCTTGGGCAAAGTTCGTTCTCAAAACGCTGAAATCCTCTGAGACACCCATGTCGGCAAAAGAGTTACTCAACGCAGGTGTAAAGCCTTTTAAAATAACCGACGATCAGCGTTCAAAGGTAATGTCATCGCTGCAGGCAACCTTAAACCGATTGAAAAAAGGAAATAAATTAACGAGCAACAAAAACAAAGGTTCTTACACCGAATACGCTTTGGTATCGAAAAAAGCTAAGGTTGTAGTAGAGCCCGTTGTAGCCTGATTGAATGGATTTTTTGGCGAGGTCAATTCTCACCATCGTCAGCCATTTGAAACGGAGCCTGCAGATGAAAATCGTTTAATTCTGCATACGGTATTTTTGTGGTTGTTTGTAAGAACAGTTAAGCCAATTCAACCCGGCAGTCCATCGATCACAGTTGCTGTTCTGCTGAAATCAATTGAAAGCCTCTTCCAAAGTTTCGGGAGAGGCTTTTTTTTCAAGTTGGATTTTGGGTAACTTCGCAGCCCATGTCTGAGATTAACATTCGCAATAAACGAGCTGCCTTCGAGTTTCAATTTTTAGAAACTTTTGTTGCTGGAATGGTATTGAGTGGCACCGAGATCAAATCGATTCGCAATACAAAAGTCAGCATCAACGAAGCCTATTGCATTATTCAGCACGGAGAGGCCTTCATCCGGAACATGCACATTGCCGAATACGAAAAAGCCAGTTTTTACAAACACGAGCCCCGAGCCGACAGAAAGCTTTTGCTTTCGAAAACCGAGTTAAAGCGCATCACCAAGGCGCTAAAGGATAAAGGTATTACCCTGATTCCCATCAAATTATTTTTATCGGACAAAGGTTGGGCTAAACTGGAGATCGCCATTGCAAAAGGGAAAAAGCTTTACGACAAACGCGAGGATCTCAAATCGAAGGATGCCAAAAGGGAATTAGACCGCCAATTGGTCCGTTGAAAAGGCTGTCGACCAACTTCCCTCCTACTCACCATGCATTGGCAAAGTCATTAGGTGTGTTTTATTTTTTTATGCAACCGCAAGAATTCCATATTTGAATCAGCACTCCACCGATCGCTGAGAAGCTCCTTTTTAATGAGCAGATAATCAACCGGCGTAGATATTTTAATTTCTCCTGCAACAGCCGTCATATTCATGTCAACCATCGTTTCCTTGGGTATGGCCGTATGAATTTCCTTTTCCAAGGTTTGACTGATTGCCAGCCAATACCGGGCAACTGGCAGTAATTGACTGGGATATTCACTTTGCGATATGGCAAGTTTAACCCTTCCCTGTTCCTCATGCCACTGATCGATCAGGTCAACCGCACGTATTGACCGAATCTGGGCTGGGATGAGGTCAACCGGCTCTGGCACGAGTAGCGACAGTTGCTCTTGCAGGCCACAGAGATCCTGGAGTTGTTTAATCCGTTTTTCGAACAATGGCGGAATTACCGTTTGGGTGAGAAAAAAGGTTTTTATTTCGAAGGTTTTCTGCAAGAGGGCATCGATGGCATCCTCCTCATCGGGTTCCATGTCCGGATGCAATCCGAGTTGTTGCAAGAGTCTAGAATCTAAGTGATTCATGTTGATCGCAATTGGTGAATAGCATGCGGCAAACTCTCTATTATATCGCTTGCGATGAGGGTTTCAGTCCCCAAACGTTGGGCGTACAAATCGGCAGCGTAGCCGTGCAAAAATACACCGCAAATGCATGCCTTTGCAGGATCTTTCCAACGCGCCGCAGCTCCTCCTATGATTCCAGCCAACACATCGCCTGTGCCTCCCGTGGCAAGGGCAGCATTTCCGGCAGAATTGTACCACACTTCCCCGTTGGGGGTGTAAACGGCGGTACGGGCTTGTTTATCTACCCAAATGAGACCTTGTTCTAACACTTTTTGAACGATGAATTCGGCCTTGGCATTAGAACCTATTAAACGCAAAGCCTCTCCCTGATGAGGGGTTAGAATGGTTCCAGCCTTCATTTGAGGGATCCAATGCTGAGCGGCAACAATATTCAACGCGTCTGCATCAAACAAAGCGGGGGTTTCTTGCTGCTCCAGAGCTGCTTTCACCCATTCATGCGCTCGTTGGGAGGTGCCCATGCCCGGTCCGAGGGTAACATGACTAAATCTAGACCACTTGATGTCTTCCGGATGGACATCGAGTTGCATGATATGCCAAGGAACTTGGACTTGTTGCGGCGGATCCACCCACACGATGGAATTCAATCCACTTCCCATTCGAGCCGAGGCGGCCGCGGTTAGTATCGGAGCTCCCCATTTACCCTGACTACCCCCAATTACAAGGTGATGTCCATGGGTGTGTTTAGTGCTGAGCATAGACTTGGGCTGCCAGATACGGTTCACTTCACTGGCGCAGATTACATAGCGGTTGGCAACGGTTTGGGCATAGAATTGGGGGTGCAGACCTGCCTTTGCTACTTTTATGGCACCGAGGAACTCAAGCGACTCTTGTTGGGTAAACGAGGGTTTCCAGCCTTCCACCGTCAGCGTATAGGTAGCTCGTATACATGAGGTCTCGTTCAGATTTACGGCCGTATCCACATGCATGCCTGAAGGAAGATCGATCGCCACCACGGGCAGATTCAAGCCGTTTATAAAAGCTATCCAATGCCGATATGGTTCGGTAAGCTCTCCCTTAAAACCAGTTCCTAACAGGCAATCTATAACAACGCCTTGATTCGGTGCCTTTACTTGGCTGACGTCAGGTATAATTTTGTATTTGAGTTCTCGCCGGTGTATGTTGACCAATTCGGCCAATTCACTGCTCGGTTTGGGAGTCTCTATGAGATAAACAAAAACCGAGTAGCCCAATCTATTTAGTAGAGAAGCCATGGCCACCCCATCGGCTGCATTTTTACCTTTTCCGCAAAAAACGTGCACAGCACAGGGTTTTACAATCGATATGAATTGTTCAACCAGTGCGGCGGCCGCTCGCTCAATCAAATGAATCGATGTAATAGGCTCATTTTCGATGGTGTAATTATCCCACTGCCCCCATTGCTCAGCCGAAAACAATTTCATACTTTTCGATACCTATGATTGAATCAACAATCTACAAAAAAAAACTGGTTGATCTACTAGCTCAGGGCCTACCCGGTGAACGCGCGCACGATGAAATGATGCCTTACATACGAATGGGTGCAGAGGAGGCACGAGCCAAGAAACAACCCCGGGAGAGCGCAGTTATGTTGCTTTTGTTTGAAGAGCATAACGATCTATTTGGTGTTTTTATCGAGCGGGCACAAGGGGGAGTTCACAGCGGTCAGATTGCCCTCCCAGGAGGTAAAAAAGAACCTAACGACCCCCAACTGTTGTTTACCGCTCTGCGTGAAACGGCCGAGGAAATTGGAATCCGAAGCGAGCAGTACGAGATCGTTGGTGAATTGAGCGAGGTGTATATTCCACCTAGCAATTTTGTGGCCAAACCCTTTGTTGGATGGCTACCGGGTCGTCCGCATTTTGCAAAGCAGGATCTAGAGGTCGTTGATATACTTTGTTTATCTTTAAGTAAGCTTCTTAAAAGAGACAATTTACAGCGCAAAGTTGCCCGACTACCGGTGTATGACGTAGACGTTGAAATACCGTATTTCGGCATTGATCATCGCTATATTTGGGGAGCTACTGCACTCATGATCAATGAATTTCGGTGGATCTTCTCGCAGGTTTACGCTCAAATACACGGTCAGGACTTGTAATTTGATTGCGCTCTCTAAATTGCACTTCAAGTAAATCCACATCGTCGACCATTTTGGCCAAATTTTGTATGAGAAGCTGATCGCGATCGTCGTTTGTCAACTGCCAATTGATATCCGGCTCGTTTCGCATGCGATAATTCAGGTTTTCTAAAATGATGCCCGCTGCCACAGATACATTCAGACTTTCCGTAAATCCTGGGGTATCGATGCGAATGAAGGCATCTGCGTTTTCCTTGACGTAGTCGGATATGCCGTAGCTTTCGGCACCCATGACAATGGCTGTTTTTTGTCGAATATCCAAACTGCGCAGGTCAACACTGCCCTCATGGGGACTGGTTGCCACAATTTGATAACCTTTTTCTCTCAGAGCGGTGAGGCAAGCGGGAGTGTTAAATGATTCTTTGGTGTATCGGACCACCCGCATCCATTTATCTGAGCCCTTGTTAATACCGGGATTTCGCTCGTAGTGAATTGAATTTTCAACGATGTGGATATCCATCAAACCAAAGCAATCACTGGTACGAATCGCAGCGGAAATATTATGCGGATGGTAAAAATCCTCCAGAACCAGACACAAATGTCTGGTTCTGATGGAAATATCATTAAAAAGCAATTCCTTGCGTCGATCGTTCAAGAACTGCAATAAATAGTGGGTCAGCGCAGACCGATACGACGTTTCGTCCATACCTAACTGGCGTATTGCTTTATTTAATAAGTCTAAACGCTCCTCGTTCTACGAAGGGTTTTTCGATGTTGTAGTATTTAACCACCACGATGTAGTTGTACACATCAACGGCTTGTTTTTTGCCTTTGAACGTTCCGTCCCAGCCGATGTCGAGGATGCGATTTTGCCCTTCTAGCTGCTCGGCTTTGTGCACCAGCTGTCCATAGCGGTTGTAAACCTCAAAACTCACGATGCGCTCAATGCCCAATCCGTCGGGGTAGATCACATCGTTGATCCCATCACCGTTGGGACTGAAAGCATCAGGTAGATCGACGCTCTGCTGCTCAATGACAAAGATGGTGAAGTTGGAGCTTTGTGAGGGACAGCCGTATATATCGCTGATCTGCGCCGTGTATGTGGTTGTAGACAACGGCGACAACTCT
>DASUEB010000077.1:0-2365 GCA_036275295.1 Luteibaculaceae bacterium
ATCGGGAGGCATACTCATGAACAGGCCTTTTATCAGTAAAGCGCACTGTGATGATGCCACGCAACTATCGGCACTAACTCGATTTATCAATCGCCGATACGCCCAAGACAATGTGCTGATGATTGCCCCTGCAAAGGGCACCAAAGAGAAATTTAATACGCTTTTTTCAGCGGCTTATCAGAGCAATCGAAATGGCGGTACCGTGCTAAGAGAGTTGATCAGCGACATACCCACTTCGGCTCAGATTGAAGAGCGACTGATGTTGGGTAAAACCAATGTAATCTACATTGCTAGCAACGAGTTAGCCTACATCACCTCACTTTTCAATAAATTGCTGGATCTACAGGGTAAATACAGCATCACGGTGGTAGGTAATGAAGATTGGATGAAATTGGATCAAATTGACAACAATCACAAAAACAGGCTCAATTTGCATATTCCGTTATCGCATTATGTAGATTATCAACAAACGGCCGTAAAAGAATTTGTGGCGAAATACCGCGAGCGTTTCGGAACCGATCCAAACAAATACGCCTTTTGGGGTTACGACATCAGCTTTTTTTATCTCACGGGCATGGCCAAACAGGGGCGCAGCTTTTTCGATAAACTCTCAAACCCGGGTTTAAGTCTCACTTCGCTGCGCTTTAAAATGGAGAGGCCCTCTGAAACGGTGGGTTTCAACAATTTTGGTGCCACCATCGTGCGTTATCGCGATTACAAGTTAGAAATTGTGAATTGATGAGATCTTTAATCAGCGAGTCGTTTAGAGCCATTCAAAATGAGATTTGCAGCGGTCTTGAGGCCGCCGATGGAGGAGCAAAGTTTACCAGCGACACCTGGGAGCGCCCGGGTGGTGGTGGCGGTGATAGCCGTGTTATACAAAATGGTAACCTGTTGGAAAAAGGTGGCGTTAATTTTTCTGAGGTATTTGGAGAACTGCCCCCCATTGTTGCCAAAGAATTCGCCGTAACCAGCACCTCCTTTTTTGCAACAGGGGTTTCACTGGTATTACATCCGTATAGCCCAAAGGTACCCATTGTGCACATGAATATCCGCTATTTCGAAGTGCCCGGTGACGGGCTTGCGTGGTTTGGCGGTGGCATCGATTTAACTCCCATTTACTTGGACCGAGAGGATGCCAAAAACTTTCACACGGTGCTCAAAACCACCTGTGACAAGCACCATGCTGATTACTATCAGCGATTCAAGAAGTGGGCTGATGATTATTTCTTCATCAAACACCGGGGAGAAACGCGCGGAATTGGAGGCATATTCTTTGATCGACTCTCTGATGGTAAAGATTTGCCTTTGAATGAGCAGTTTTCATTTGTCAGAGACGTTGGTAAGGCCTTTTTGCCAGCGTATCTTCCGATCGCCGAAAAACATCGCAATGAATCTTTTTCGGAACAAGAGAAACAATGGCAGTTGATCAGAAGAGGGCGCTACGTTGAGTTCAACCTGGTGTACGATCGCGGGACTCATTTTGGTTTGCATACATCGGGACGGATTGAGAGTATTTTAATGAGTCTTCCTCAATTTGCCAGTTGGCAATACAATCATCAACCCACACCGGGAAGTCCGGAATGGGATACCATCGAAGCCTTGAAAACCACTCATCATTGGGTTGATTGATGCAAGGGTAGGCTGGGCGCTCTGCCACCCGAGGCTCGAGTGTATTGTTCAACTAATCCCTGTCAATCTGCCGTCAAAATACTTGATTTTGAAGGTTGGTAAGTCCAGGAATGGATATGCTTCGGGCTGGGTTCTGTTTGTTTCGTTTTTCTTCGAGGACATCTATTTGGAGTGGTTGATTCTACTGTAAGGATCCCCATGGCTTAGGATAGGCTATATATCGAGCCAATGGAGTTTTCCCCGTTGACGAATGACATCGACCCAAAATAAATTCAATATTTACTTGGCTAGCTTAAACATGCCTTTGGATTCCATCATTGCCAAACAAAAAGGGCTGTCCCGGATTGGTAACAGCCCTTTTAATAGCTAATTATTTGATGATGGTTATTGCCCCCGATCGCGTTTGCCTCGCACCTGTTTCGAGCGAAACAAAGCTAATTTCATAGGCATAAATGCCTTGTGGAACCTGTCGAGTGTCGGAGGAGCCATTCCAGGTAAAGTAGAGATCTGTGCTGGCGAAAATCTCATTTCCAAGTCGGTCGAAAATACGCACAGAGAAATCCTTTTCACTAATTCCTTGCCTGCTGATTGCCCAAAAATCGTTGATGCCGTCGCCATCTGGGCTGAAGGAGTTAGGTATATAAACCAAGGTTCTATCACTGATAAAGATGGGTTCACAATACAAATCCTCACAGCCAAAACCATTTACAACGCGCAGGCAAAGTGCACTCGC
>DASUEB010000078.1:0-41343 GCA_036275295.1 Luteibaculaceae bacterium
CATACAGAAACGCATTGATGTCTACAACACAGAAACCATGCGTTTCTGTATGATTTGTGGATCTTGATCGTCGGGGCGACCGCTGTCTTTCCCTCTGAGCAACAAACGTTTTTTGAGTTCGTCTTCCTCCACCTCGAGGGCCAGCATCAAGCTGATCTCAGCCTGACGCGATGCCAGCATATCGTCAAGTGCCAGAGCCTGAGCTTGGGTCCGCGGAAAGCCGTCGAATATGAAACCCTTGGCCCCGGGGTGCTTGTTGATTTCGCTTTCCAGCAACTGAATGGTAACTTGATCGGGAACCAGTTGACCTTGGTCCATGAAACTCTTGGCCAATTGGCCTAGTGGGGTCTCTCCTTTGATGTTTGCCCTAAAAATATCCCCAGTCGATAGGTGAACAAGCCCAAATCGCTCGATGAGCTTTGAAGACTGAGTTCCTTTTCCGGCTCCGGGAGGTCCAAACAAAACAATATTCAACATGTCTAATCGGTTAGTTGATAAATCCCTTTCAGGGTTCGCCCAAGGTGGTCGTAATCCAATCCAAAGCCAATCACAAAGTCGTTTTCTATAGAGAACCCTATGTAATCGACCTGGACATCGGAGCGACAGGCCTTCGGTTTGTGGAGCAAAGATGCGATTTTTACCGATGCCATCGATTGTTCGCCGATGAGCTGACGGATAAAAAAGATGGAATTTCCTGAATCCACAATGTCCTCAAGCACCAATATGGCACCTTGTTTTGGCAGCGGGGTTAATAAGTTGGCGGTCAACTCTCCCCGCTCAGTGGCTTGATACGACGACAATTTGATAAAGCCCACTTCGGTATTCACTCGCAGATGCTTCATGAGCTCAGCAGCAAACGGAAACGCACCGTTCATTACCACCAGCAAAAACAGCTCGCGGTCAGCATAATCATTGGATATGTTGTCCGCCATTTCGCGGATCTTCTCTTCTAGGGTAGGATAGTCAATTACTTGTTGAAATGACTTATCACCCAAACGCACCAGCTTGCTCATCGTAATGCAAAGGTATCAAAGCCGCTGAGTAACTTCCAATCATGAAAACGTGGCTCATCATTTTCGCCTTCGGATATTCGCCCGTTTGGTCGCAGGTGGAAGGGGCACTGCGCCCCCCTTTCCAAATTCATCCGACGTTGGTTTCAGAGGCAGGGGCAGAGCAACCTCATCAGATTAACTGGTTGCCTGGTTTGGCCATGGATCGATCGATCGGGAGTCTGCAGGTCTTCAATTGGCATGGCATACAAGCCCTGAGCGGTCTGAGGTTGCAATACTTCGAATCACGCAGTCGGTTGAAAACAAATCTTTCCATGTTGCGAAACAGCCTGTTTTCGCAATTTTCAATAGGACTGGGTTACTCGTTGCGATGGTCGCCCCATCAACTTTCATGCGCATCGTTTAGTTACCTTCATCAATCGCTGCAGCCTGCCCAATGGCACATAAACTGGACCCATCGATGGAATCATCCTCATTTTGATATCGCAAGCCAATGGGAATACCTTCATCCACGGGTTGCGCGATTGAAGGAGACCGTAATATGGATCCCCACCTTGCCTTCGATACAAGTGTTTGTCTGCTATTATCGCATCGAACGCCGCGAGCTTATGGGAGGTTTTGTTTTTAAAAACCAATCAGACCGAGTGGTATTGGGAGGAGGGTTAACTTCCGATTCACAATTCATACAATGGAGCCGATCGTACCAGCGCTTGATACTGAGTCTAGCGGTTTGGCGGCACTACGCTTTAGGGTATTCACCTCAAACCACAGCGGCATGGATACCTTGAAATGGATGTTTTTATTCATTTGTTGTGCTGGCTTTATCGTCAAGGCTCAAGACCCTCAGGGCAACACGCATTTGGAAGACCTTTTACAAGACGGTTATTCCGCGCAATGGATTGCCTCTGAAGATCAGCTGGAACGCGCACGGGCCAATCCGTTTGACATCAATCGGGTGACTGATCAACAATTGGCCAGCTTAGAGATTCTGTCGGCCATTGAGATCCATCAAATCATACGCTTCCGAGATAGCGTTGGAAACATTGCTTATCTCGACGAGCTATACAGAATAGAGGGAATAAACCCAAGCAGAATTGATCTGATTAAACCCTATCTACAAGCCAAGGGCAGTTCCGATGCCAGCCCTAGACGCAGCCAAGGTAAGTTAGACATCAGCACCAAGTTAAACCGCTCATTTTTCGGCGGCCAACTACCCAACTACGCCGGCGATTTAGTGCAGCAAACCCTCCGTTTCCAGCATCAAAATGGACCTTGGCGATTGGGCGTAACCGCGCAAAAAGACCCAGGTGAACGATGGCTCCATTCAGCGAAAACGCCCATACCCGACTTTCTAAGTGGCTTTGTTCAAATTCAACCCCGAAATCGAAGGCTGGGCCAAATTACCCTAGGCGATTTCCAGTACAATGCCGGAATGGGACTGCAGACGGGTTTGGGACTGTATTTATTCCGAAGTCCACAACTGCACCAGAACGTTCGCCCCGCTTTTGGTTTTAGACCAAACACTTCAACCCAAGAGGCCCTTTTCTACCGCGGTGTGGGTGCCCGATTGTCGATAGGCAAAGGAGAAATTGACTTCATCGCATCAGCCAATCCACAGAGCATCAATGAGAATGCAGCCAATCCCTACACTCCTCTCCTATCCGGTTTACATCGCACCAGCACCGAAAGATTGCGCAAAAACAATGCCACATTTTACCACGCAGGTGCCGTGTATCAGATCCAATGGCGATCGTATCAGTTGGGTGCTGGCCTCTGGGGCAAAAAAACAGATCTCCCCACATTACCCGACAGTTTGAGTGTATCAGGTCACTTTTTTGGATCCAAAAATCTGTCGAAAGGTTTTTTGCAGTGGGAACTCAGCGCAGACTCAAAGGGCTTACAAGCCGCAAACGTCCAATGCCTAGTTCGAATCAGCGAACCGTTGGGCATTTTCAATCAATGGCAACTTCTCCCCAAGGGCATTCCCAGCTTTGAGAGTGGGGCCTATTCGCTGTCTAGCCGCGCCCAAAATGAACAACACACCATTCACGGCATTAACATCGATTTCAACACGCGTTGGAGCATGAGGTATTTGGTGAGTTTCGGACGATATCGCAGCGATTTGGGTGGTGTTTTTCCTACCATCAAAAGACAATATCACGTGTCGGAGTTGCAATGGCAACCCCACAAAAAAGAGTACCTTTTGATCAGGGTAATCAGATCCGACCGCGTGGTAAATCCCATCCGCGATTATTTAAATCAGCAATACGTTATGCCCAGGATGGGTGCGAGAATTGAGTTTGTGCGCAGCGTAAATGATGCCATTGGACTTAAAGGACGATTGGAGAGCAACTGGTTTTCGGGGCAATCGGGGTGGTTGGCCATGGTGGAATGCGTTAATCAAAAATTGGGCCGAAAATTAGATTGGCGAATTAGGGCGCTCTATGCCAACATTCGTGATTTCAATACCCGAATATACTTGTACGAGTTTGACGGACCCGGAATGTCGGGTTTTCCAGCTTTTCATCAAACCGGCATTAAACTTGCTTCCATGCTCTCCCTCAAAATTAGCCGTTGGGCCAAAGTGTGGGTAAGGACAGGTTTAGGCAAATTCCCTGTAAGCAGCGGTTGGCAACCTGAGGTTAGTTGGGCGTTTCGCTTCAGCTGGCACTAGCACGCCTGGGCAAGCCCCGCTGCTGCACAATTTCAGCAAACGATTTTTCCTCTGTCTTTGAGAAAATCCAGCTTCTGAAATCGATGTATTCCAGAATAACGCGATCGGAAGGGGAGTTGAAGATGTTTTCTAAATCGATATTGAGTTCGCCAAATAGTTTTTTGCGCTCCTCTGAATTTTGTTGCTTACTGAGCTTTTTGATGTAATCAACCAGCGTAGTTTCAACCGCGTAGTCTCTGTTTTTCTTGTTTAGGTAGCGATTCGTCGACTTGATGATGTACTCCAGCAAGTCGTAGTTTCCTAACTCAAAATGGATGATCAAATTGAAAATTCTAGCGTAGCTGTATATGTCTTGACGCAGGGTATTTTCGTTGTCGTTGAGCACTTTGTTTATCCACTGCAAGCTATCCTTGTACATGGCATTCCCAAAATAGAGATAGGATACAATGTAATTGAAAATGATCTCCTTCTCCTTGCTGAGCTGAATATCGGCATCTTTGAAATCCTTGATGGTCTTCTCAGCTTGTTTTACACCTTCGGCATACAAGCCCTGTCGGTTGTAGTACAACAGGCGGGTAGTGTGTTTTGAGAACACAATCAAGTTGGCCACATCGGCCGAAGTGAATGCGGGTCTTGAACTCAAATAGTCAAATAACTCCAACAACTCCTCCACCTTGTTGTAATCTTTATTGCTGATGTACATTTGCGCTAAGTTGTTGATAATACGAACGTAGCGGTTGGGAAGATCGTTGAGAATGTTTTGGTTTGACTCTAGAATTTCTTTGGCTTTTTCAAAGTTTTTGATGGCGCCTTCGATATCTCGAAAGGCCACGCAACAGAACCCGCGAACGTAATAACAAATGGATTTCGCCCTGATAGACAGCGCCAAACTGCTATCCATAATCAATGGATTCTTGGCGATTTCTTCCACCATGGCGGCTTCTTCATCGCTTTTAACAAATCCACCCAGCCTGAAGATGTAATTGATTTTTGAGTAGAGAACTTGATACTCAGCCAGGTTGTTTAAACATTGAATAACCCACTGCTCTTCTGCTATCAACTCGTCGAGCTCACGGGTGAACTCTCCCGCCTCGTAAGCCTCTTCCAAGAGTATTTTTTCCCAGTCGATGAGGTCAATGCTGTAATAAAATTTTTCGTTGTCAGATGCTATCTTTTTTGCGCGCTGGAGGAACTTACCACACTCCTTAAACAGCGCCTTTTTGAAAAGAACCTCTATATTCTTAATTTCCTGTTTTAGAATGGAAGCTGCCGAGTTATCGGCGTGATAAGCCCGGAGGCTTTTAAGGATAAGTTTGTACAGGTGATTCTTCTCCGACGGAAAATGTTTGATAAAGGTCTCATCAGAAAAAAGCGACTTGATCTCATCCTCGTTATAGTCCGTTTGCTTCTCAATGGCATCAAAAATCTTGATGTAGTTTTTCTCACCTGATTGCAAAGAAGAAGTGAGCTTGAAAAATCTCTTTTCAGACTTGGTAAGTGATTTAACGAGCTGAAATAATTCCGTAGATGGTTTCATTTATCTTTTGCCGCAAGGAGGTGTTTTGCTTTAAATTAAGACCGACTGTAAACTTAGGGATAAGATTGTAGCTATCCAACAATATTTACGAAAGAAAAACCGTTTAGGAGGTTTTGGATGTTTGTTTTTTAACCTTTCGGTAACCAAAAAGACAAGTTTTTAGGCTATTTCGGGCACCATTATTTTTTGCGCACCGAGCTAAAACCCCCAAGGAGCGTCACCTACCCCTTCATTAGAAGAGCAATCCAAATCAACCTCTTTTTTATCTTCGATGATCAGATTCAGACTCGCCACGATGGGGCCCGGGTGGTAATAATTAAGAATAATCAGTCATTAATATCTACTTGGGTTTTGCAATCGATCTTCCAAGCCAAACTCCAACTCAACCTAAGTGCCTTTGCAAAATCAACTGGCTATGCCAAACCTCGTTTTGATAGGGGTAGACCGGATTCGACACAAAAAAACCCCTCGAGGGGGCTTTTTTGAAGAAATACGATTAAAGGTATCTGAATGCCTTGCCGAGAAATACAGCTGTATCACCGAGTTCCTCCTCTATTCTGAGCAGTTGATTGTATTTGGCCATCCGGTCGCTGCGCGAAGCCGAACCGGTTTTGATTTGGCCGCAATTCAATGCTACAGCAAGATCAGCAATTGTATTGTCCTCTGTTTCGCCGCTCCGATGGCTCATAACAGAATTGTATCGATTGCGATGAGCAAGCTCAACGGCTTGGATGGTCTCTGTAAGTGAGCCAATTTGATTTACTTTCACCAGTATGGCATTGGCCGTATCGTTCTCAATGCCTTGTGATAATCTCTTGGAGTTGGTTACAAACAAATCATCGCCAACCAATTGAACTTTCGATCCTACCGATTGGGTCAGGGCTTTCCAGCCATTCCAGTCGTCTTCAAAAAGACCGTCTTCAATAGAACATATAGGGTATTTGTTGCACCAAGATTTCCAGAAATCAACCATTTCAGAGCTCGTCATCGACTCTCCGGTACTTTCAAAAGTGTACAGGCCTGTTTCCTTGTTGTAGAATTCGCTAGCAGCAGCATCTAATGCAATCCAAATGTCAACCCCTGGTTTATAGCCTGCTTTTTCAATGGCCTGCAGTACCACTTCAATGGCTTCTTCATTGGATCCGAGGTTGGGTGCAAATCCCCCTTCATCGCCCACATTAGTAGAATGGCCTTTGGATTTGAGAACTGCCTTTAACTGGTGAAAGACTTCGGTCCCCATTCTCAAGGCTTCAGAAAATGACGAAGCCCCAAAAGGCATTACCATAAACTCCTGAATATCGATGCGATTATCTGCATGAGAACCTCCGTTCAAGATATTCATCATCGGAACTGGGAGCGTGCGGGCGTTCACACCACCGATGTAGCGAAAAAGCGATTGACTGGATTCCTGTGCAGCTGCTTTAGCAACCGCCAATGAGACACCCAAAATGGCGTTGGCTCCCAGGTTGGATTTGTTTGCCGTGCCGTCTAACTGAATCATCCGGTTATCGATCTCCGTTTGGGCAAAAACATCGGTATTGACCAAGGCGTCGGCCAGGATGGAGTTCACATTTTTAACTGCCTTCTCTACTCCTTTACCCAAGTATTTTTTTGAATCACCATCGCGCAATTCAACCGCTTCGTGAGCACCGGTCGACGCACCCGACGGAACCGCAGCACGACCTAAATAACCATTGGCAGTAAGTACATCCACTTCGACCGTTGGATTACCTCTTGAATCGAGGATTTGACGGGCGTGAACACTAGCTATATAACTCATTTTTGCTGGGTTTTAATTAGGTTGATGAATTGATCAAACAAGTATCTAGAATCGTGTGGGCCGGGCGATGCTTCGGGGTGATATTGGACCGAGAAAACCGGTTTCCCCTTCAAGGCAATGCCTGCAACGGTATTATCGTTGAGATGTACATGGGTAAGCTCAACCGCATCATTCTTAGCCAAACTGTCGCGGCTAATAACAAAACCGTGGTTTTGTGAGGTAATCTCACATTTGCCACTGATCAAATTTTTAATAGGGTGATTGATTCCCCGATGGCCGTTAAACATTTTGATGGTCTCCAGTCCCTGGCTCAGACCGAGTAACTGATGGCCGAGGCAAATACCAAAAATAGGTAGACCTGTGGCCACAAATTTTTTGATTTCATCAATCTGCGGAGTCATTACCGATGGGTCTCCGGGACCGTTTGAAAGCATGATGCCGTGTGGCTGAATGGCCAACACTTCTTCTACTTTCGCTGTCATTGGAAAAACGGTAACAAATGCGCCTCGATCGGTAAGGCAACTTACAATACTCTTTTTTACCCCGTAATCGATTAAGGCTACCCGAATCGAAGAGTTGGCGTCGCCCGCAGTGTAGGGCGCGCTTGTACATACTTTAGAACTCAATTCCAAGCCTTCCATCGATGGAGTGGCTTTCAAGATGATCATGAACTCGTCCAGACTTTTTTCGTCGGTAGAAATAAGGGCATTCATAGCTCCTTTGTGACGGATGTGACGAATTACGGCGCGGGTATCTACGTCGCAAATACCCACCATGTGTTCTGACTTAAATGCATCGCCAAGCGAACCAACCGCAAGGGGTCGGCTGAAGGTGCGAGAGAATTTTTTACATACCAGACCAGCGATTTTAAGACCTTGCGACTCCACCTCGTCAGAAGCCACACCGTAATTTCCGATGTGAGCTGTGGCGGTCACCATAATTTGTCCAAAATACGACGGGTCGGTGAAAATTTCCTGATATCCTGTCATCCCGGTGTTAAAGCAAATTTCACCAGTAGTAGTACCCTCAAAACCGGTACTTTTCCCGTAAAACACGGTACCATCTTCAAGCAGAAGAATGGCTTTTTTCGTTTCTTTTAGTTCCATTGGCGCTGCGAAAGTAAAGGAAAAAACACAAAAAAAGGGATAGTGTTAAACACCATCCCTTGTGATATGAATCATCGATTCAATTATTCTTCAGTTTTCTCGGTTGATTCAGTTGTATCGGTTTCGTTGGTAGGCTCCTCAGCAGGGGCTTCAGATACCGGTGCAACGGTTTCAGTGGCTTCAGCAGCAGGAGCAGCTTTCTTAGCCGTAGAGCGACGGCTGCGAGTTTTCTTCGCGCCTTCTTTACCTGCCTTGGTGTAAACTGTGTTGAAGTCAACCAATTCAATCATACACATTTCGGCATTGTCACCTAGACGATTACCTGTGCGAAGGATACGAAGGTATCCACCCGGACGGTCGGCAATCTTAGGTGCTACCTCGCGGTAAAGCTCAGTAACAGCCTCTTTGCTTTTTAGATAAGCAAAAACAGTTCTGCGAGAATGCGTAGAGTCAGTTTTAGCCTTAGTCAATAAAGGCTCAAGATATTTTCTTAGGGCTTTCGCCTTGGCAACCGTTGTGATGATGCGCTTGTGCTCAATCAGCGAACAAGACATGTTTGATAACATGGCCTTGCGGTGACTGGCCTGACGACCTAGGTGGTTGAATTTCTTCCCGTGTCTCATTTCAGTTCAGATGTAATTAGTCTTTGTCCAATTTGTATTTGCTTACATTCATTCCGAAGCTTAAACCTTTCGCTTCAACTAGGTCCTCAAGTTCTGTTAGAGACTTCTTACCGAAGTTTCTGAACTTCAACAGGTCGTTTTTGTTGAACGATACCAGTTCACCTAGGGTTTCAATGTCAGCCGCCTTTAAACAGTTCAGAGCTCGAACTGAAAGATCCATATCAACCAACTTGGTTTTTAGCAATTGACGCATGTGAAGTGATGACTCATCAAATTCTTCTGTTTCGCTCTTTTCGGGCGCCTCAAGGGTGATGCGCTCGTCAGAGAACAACATGAAGTGGTAGATGAGGATTTTAGCAGCTTCTTGAAGCGCGTCTTTCGGAGATATCGAACCATCGGTCAAGATGTCAAGGATCAACTTTTCGTAGTCGGTCTTTTGCTCTACGCGATAGTTCTCTATGCTGTATTTTACGTTTTTGATCGGTGTGAAGATCGAATCAATCGCAATGGTTCCAAAAGAAGCATTGGGTTGCTTATTTTCTTCGGCTGGGCGGTAACCGCGGCCTTTACCGATAGCGATCTCTACGTTGAGCTTCACATTGGGCTCCATATTGCAGATGATCAAGTCGGGGTTAAGTACCTGAAAAGAAGAGGTATTCTTGCCGATGTCACCAGCGGTAAAGGTTTCTGATCCACCAATGGTTAGCGATACAGTTTCGAAATCAGTAGAATCAATTTGTCGCTTGAAACGAACCTGCTTCAAATTGAGAACGATTTCTGTAACGTCTTCCACTACACCTTTAATGGTGCTAAATTCGTGATCAACCCCTTCGATTCTGAATGAAGTAATGGCAAATCCTTCCAACGAAGACAACAGAATTCTTCGCAATGCATTGCCCACAGTGATGCCATATCCTGGCTCTAGTGGTCTGAACTCAAACTGACCCGACATGTGGTCTGAGTGGTTCATTATTACTTTATCCGGCTTTTGGAAATCTAAAATTGCCATAAGGGTGTCTCTAGTTTTTATTACTTAGAATATAACTCGACGATGAGTTGCTCTTTGATATTCTCTGGGATTTGAGTACGCTCCGGAGTGTGAATAAAGGTACCGGTCATATTTTGCGTATTCCAATCCAACCAATCGTATCTCTTGGCGTTAGCGGCAAGTGAATTAGCGATAGCCTCAAGCGACTTAGAACGCTCGCGCACACCAATTTTGTCACCGGCACGCAGGTGGTACGAAGGAATATTGATTACTTCACCGTTTACAGTGATGTGAGCGTGGCTAACCAACTGACGAGCACCGCGACGGGTTGGGGCGATACCAAGGCGGTATACCACATTGTCCAATCTCGCTTCGCACAGTTGCAATAGAACCTCACCCGTAACCCCTTTGGCAGAGTGTGCACGCTTGAAGAGATTCTCGAATTGACGCTCAAGAATACCATAGGTATACTTAGCTTTTTGCTTCTCCATCAACTGGATAGCATATTCAGACTGCTTAGACCTGCGCTTGTTGGGTCCGTGCATTCCGGGGGGGTAGTTCTTTTTCTCAAGAACTTTATCAGGGCCAAAAATTGCCTCTTTGAACTTACGTGCTATTTTTGACTTAGGGCCTCTATATCTTGCCATTGTATCAACTGTTATCCCTCACGGGTAAAATTAAACTCTTCTGCGTTTTGGTGGACGACATCCGTTGTGCGGAAGTGGAGTCACGTCAACAATCTCGGTAACTTCAATACCGGTGTTGTTGATGGTGCGGATTGCAGATTCGCGACCGGCTCCTGGACCTTTTACAAACACTTTCACTTTGCGAAGACCATATTCAAAGGCCTCTTTAGCAGCATTTTCAGCGGCTACCTGCGCAGCAAACGGAGTGTTCTTTTTTGATCCACGGAATCCGTGCTTACCAGCACTTGACCAAGAAATAACCTGTCCAGTAGCATTGGTAAGTGATATGATAATGTTGTTAAACGTGGCCTGGATGTGCGCCTGACCTACCGCCTCAACTTTTACCTTTTTTTTCTTTTTGGTTACAGCTTTTGCCATTTCTACCGTATTAGGAATTATTTAGTAGCTTTCTTCTTGTTAGCAACCGTCTTACGCTTACCTTTACGAGTACGCGAGTTGTTTTTGGTATGCTGGCCGCGCAATGGCAAACCAACACGGTGACGAACACCACGGTAGCAACCAATATCCATCAATCGCTTGATGTTCAATTGGATCTCAGAACGAAGCTGCCCTTCTACTTTGAAGTTTTCGTTGATGATGGTACGGATCTTTCCTAGATCGTCATCATTCCACTCCGAAACTTTTTTGTCGAAGCTGATTCCCGCCTCGCTTAGAATGCGCTGAGACGTGCTGCGACCTATTCCGAAGATATAAGTTAAGCCGATTTCACCGCGCTTATTTTTTGGTAAATCAATACCTGCAATCCTTGCCATACCTTACTTATCCTTGACGTTGTTTATACTTAGGATTCTTTTTGTTGATCACATAAAGCCTGCCTTTTCTCCGTACAATGATGCACTCAGGAGAACGCTTCTTTAACGATGCTCTTACTTTCATTAGTTCCAGCTATTATTTATATCTAAATGTAATTCTGCCTTTTGAAAGATCGTAGGGAGACATCTCCACTTTGACCCTGTCGCCAGGGAGAATTTTTATGTAGTTCATTCTCATTTTTCCCGAGATGTGCGCAATAATAATGTGCCCATTCTCAAGTTCCACCTTAAACATCGCATTTGAAAGAGACTCGGTGATTGTCCCGTCCTGCTCTATGGTTAACTGTTTTGCCATCTACTCTTTACTATTAACCCGCCATTCCGAAAGCTGCCTCGCCTTGACGACCAACCACTTTTCCGGTTTTCATCAAACCATCGTAGTGCTTGCTTAGTAGGTGACTTTCTATTTGTTGCAGGGTATCTAACACAACCCCAACCATAATCAATAACGAAGTACCTCCATAGAACACAGCGAACTGTTGCTTAACGCCCGCTAACATGGCTATACTCGGAAGAATAGCAATGGCAGCTAAGAAAATAGCACCAGGCAATGTCAACTTACTCAACAGACTATCCAGGTAGTTAGAAGTCTCTTGTCCAGGCTTGTAGCCGGGAATAAAACCGCCACTGCGCTTCATGTCTTCAGCCATTTGATTGGGATTAACCATGATAGCTGTGTAGAAGTAAGTGAAGACAATAATCATCGTTGCAAACAAAACATTGTACCACAAGCCGCCAAAGTTACTCAATTCCATCAATATGGCATTCTGCGACTCCATGGCTTGTCCAATGTAAAGCGGAACGAACATAATGGCTTGCGCAAAAATGATCGGCATTACCCCACTGCTGTTCACTTTTAGTGGAATGTATTGACGAGCTCCTGCATAGGTCGTGCTGCGACTTCCTGATGCTGCACCTGCCACTTTTTTCGCAAACTGTACCTGCACACGACGAGTACCTTGAATCAGCATAATGGTGAACGCCACCACTAAAACCAAAGAAACAATCTCTACCAAAAAGAAAACCACTCCGCCATCGGTGTTTCTTGAGATGAACTCTTGAAGCAAGGCGGCAGGCAGGTTGGCGATGATACCGATCATGATAATCAGTGATGTGCCGTTGCCCAAACCTTTATCGGTGATCTTCTCACCCAACCACATCACAAACAAAGTGCCAGCGGTTAGGATGGCTACAGCCGTGAAAAGCCACAGAGAGCCATCAGGACGAGCTGAAGCATCAACCGATGTATAAATGTAGCTTGGTGCTTGGAAAATACAGATCAAGATGGTGAGCAGGCGGGTATACTGGTTTAGTCGCTTGCGGCCGCTCTCACCTTCCTTTTGCATCTTTTGAACAGCGGGAACCGCTAGACCAAGAAGCTGGATGATGATCGAAGCCGAAATGTACGGCATGATACCCAGTGCGAAAATGGAAGCGCGTGAGAACGCACCTCCGGTAAACATAGATAACAAATCGGCAATACCACCGCCCGACGATGAAGCCGAGACAAGGGCATCTGAATTAACGCCTGGTAGCACCACAAAAGAACCGATGCGATAGATAAGCAACAGCGAAAGTGTAGTGATGATCCTAGACTTAAGTTCTTGGATCTTCCAGATATTCTTAATGGTATTGATAAAATTTTTCATCTATTAATTGCTCCGCATTAAAGGGTGGTAACTGAACCTCCTTTTGATTCGATGGCCTCCTTAGCTGATGCCGAGAAAGCATGGGCAGTAACTTCCAGCTTGGCTTTCACCTCACCGCGACCCAGAATCTTAACCTTAGCATTCTTACTGATCAAACCGTTTTCGATCAAGGTGTCAATAGAAACCACTTGAACGTTTAGCTCCTCAGCCAGAGCTTGGATCACATCCAAGTTAATGGCTTTGAATTCTACGCGGTTGATGTTCTTGAAACCAAACTTGGGAACACGGCGCTGAAGAGGCATTTGACCACCTTCAAAACCGCGCTTTTTGGAATAACCCGAGCGCGATTGAGCACCTTTGTGACCGCGAGTTGAAGTACCTCCGTGACCGGAACCTTGACCGCGACCTATTCTTTTCTCTTTTTTAACCGAGCCTTCGGCTGGTTTTAAATTACTCAAGTCCATAATTAGAGCTCTTGAAATATTGTGTTATAACTGCTCAACCTTGATCATGTGTTTTACCACATTCACCATACCCATAATGGCAGGGCTGTTTTCTTTCTCAACTGTTTTGTGCATCTTGGTTAAACCAAGGGCTTTCAGAGTAGCCTTTTGCACTTTTGGCCTTTTGATGGCACTTTTAACGAGGGTAATAGCTATCTTGCTCATGAACAATGTGATTAACCGTTAAACACTTTATCTAGGGAAATGCCACGCTGTTCAGCGATAGTACCTGCATCTCTCAATTTTCCTAGAGCATCCATAGTAGCCTTAACCACGTTGTGCGGGTTTGAAGAACCTTGAGACTTAGCAAGAACGTCGGTGATTCCAACGCTTTCAAGTACCGCGCGCATCGCACCACCGGCGATAACACCTGTACCGTGAGAAGCTGGCTTCAAGAAAACTTTAGCACCGCCAAACTTACCGTACTGCTCGTGAGGAACGGTACCGTGTTTGATAGGAACTTTGATGAGTGACTTTTTGGCGTCTTCAATGGCTTTGCTGATCGACTCAGTCACCTCAAGCGACTTGCCCAATCCGTGTCCAACCACACCATTTTCATTTCCAACCACCACAATGGCTGAGAAGCTGAATGTTCTACCACCCTTGGTCACTTTGGTTACACGGTTAACGGTAACCAAGCGGTCTTTCAATTCGATATCGGTGGATCTTACTTTTTTCATAATGCTAAACTGAGTGATTAGAATTGCAATCCGCCTTCGCGAGCGGCGTCGGCCAAAGATTTAACGCGACCGTGGTACAGGTAACCTCCGCGATCGAAAACCACTGCACTGATTCCAGCAGCAAGGGCTTTCTCGGCGATTTTCTTTCCAACGAGTTGCGCCTGGGTTACCCCATTCACATTTTGTGCTTCGGCGTCTTTTAAAGATGAAGCTGAAGCTAGCGTCTTACCGCTAACATCATCGATTAACTGTGCGTAGATCTGTTTGTTGCTACGAAACACAGACAGTCTTGGGCGCTCTGCAGTACCAGAAACTACTTTTCTGATTCTGCGCTTAATCCTTAACCTTCTATTTTCTTTAGTTAAAGCCATTTCTATTATTTTTTACCGCTAGACTTACCAGCTTTTCTTCTAACAACTTCATTGGTAAACTTAATACCCTTGCCTTTGTATGGCTCTGGTTTACGCAATGATCTAATTTTGGCGGCTACCTGACCCAACAGTTGGTTGTCAAACGACTCCATAACGATCATTGGGTTTTTTCCTTTCTCAGCAACCGTAGTAAGTTTGATCTCACTTGGAAGCTCAAAAGCGATAGCGTGTGAATAACCCAAGGCAAGTTCCAAAACTTGTCCTTTGGCAGTTGCGCGATAACCTACACCCACAAGTTCCTGCTCCAACTTGAAACCGGTACTAACACCAGTGATCATGTTGCTGATGATAGCGCGGTAAGTTCCGTGCAATGATCTGTGCAGTTTGTTGTTGGTTGGGCGCTCAACCGAAATTACTCCGTCGGTAAGGGCTACTTTGATAGCCGGATCTACCGTTTGCTTCAATTCACCTTTCGGACCTTTCACAGTAACCACGTTCTTTTCAGAGATGGTAACGGTAACTCCAGAAGGAACGGTGATGGGGGCATTTCCAATTCTTGACATGGCTGATCCTCCTTATTAATAAACGTAGCAGATAACCTCACCACCCACGTTTTCCGTGCGCGCTTCTTTGTCGGTCATTACACCTTTAGAAGTAGAGATGATTGCAATTCCTAATCCGTTAATTACACGTGGTATATTGCTAACGTGAGCGTATTTACGCAAACCTGGCGAAGATACCCGCTCTAGCTTTTGAATAGCAGGAGCTTTGGTTTGAGGGTGGTATTTAAGAGCGATTTTAATCAACCCTTGTTTTCCATCCTCGATGAATTTGTAGTTGAGGATGTAACCCTTCTCAAAAAGAATCTTTGTGATGTCTTTTTTGATGTTTGAGGCAGGGATTTCAACTACCTTATGATTGGCCATGATTGCATTTCGCAATCGGGTCAAATAATCTGAAATGGGATCTGAGAACATTTCCTTCGTCTTTAAATGTTATTACCAGCTAGACTTTTTAACCCCAGGGATCAATCCGGCGAGGGCCATCATGCGGAAGGAGTATCTGTTGATACCGAACTGGCGGATATAGCCACGTGGGCGACCCGTAAGTTGGCATCTGTTGTGAAGTCTTACTTTAGAGGAGTTTTTGGGCAATTTTTGCAAAGCGTCCCAATCACCAGCGGCCTTTAACTCTTCTCTTTTTTGAGCGTATTTGGCAACAAGTTGCTCTCTTTTGCGCTCTCTGGCCTTCATTGATTCTTTAGCCATGTCTCTTATTTTTTAGTAAATGGGAAACCAAACTCACTCAATAACGCCTTGCTCTCGGCATCAGTCTTAGCAGTAGTGACAAACGTAATGTCCATACCTTGAATCGCCTTGATTTTATCGATATCGATTTCAGGGAAAATGATCTGCTCTTTTACACCCATGGTAAAGTTGCCGCGACCATCAAAGCCTTTGGCGCTTACACCGCGGAAGTCGCGGGTACGAGGGATAGAGATAGACAACAAACGATCGAGGAATTCGTACATCTTGTCTCCGCGAAGAGTAACACGAGCACCGATTGGCATGCCTTTTCTCAACTTGAAGTTTGAGATATCTTTCTTAGAAAGAGTTGGCACAGCTTTCTGACCTGCGATGATTGACATTTCCTCAACGGCGTAGTCAACCATTTTTTTATCGCTCACGGCCTTGCCCAGACCTTGGCTCAAACAGATCTTTACCAGCTTGGGCACCTGCATGCTTGATTTGTAGTTGAACTGCTGTTGCATAGCAGGAACAACGTCAGCAACATATTTTGCTTTAAGTCTTGGAACGTAGCTCATCACTTAATAACTTCTTTGTTTTTAGAATTCTTCGCATAGCGAACAATTTTACCGTCTACCAGTTTTCTGCCAACTTTGGTAATGTTTCCTTTCACCAAAAGGGCTAGGTTAGAAACATGGATAGAGGCTTCCTTTTGAACCAATCCCCCTTGAGGGTTAGTAGCGCTGGGCTTTTGGTGCTTGGTTACGATGTTAACACCTTCCACGATTGCACGCAAGGTAGTCCGGTTGATGGAAAGCACTTTGCCTTCTTTGCCTTTGTGGTCACCGGCAATTACTCTTACTGTATCGCTAACTTTAATTTTGAGTTTCGCTTGCATAGTTCTTCTTTTTAAAATTATAGAACTTCAGGAGCCAAAGAGACAATCTTCATGAATTGCTTTTCTCTGAGTTCCCGGGCAACAGGACCGAAGATACGAGTACCTCTCATCTCACCTGCGTTGTTCAACAATACCACGGCATTGTCGTCGAAGCGAATGTATGATCCATCGGCTCTTCTTACCTCTTTCTTAGTGCGAACGATAACTGCTTTTGAAACAGCACCTTTTTTAACGTTACCGGCAGCAAGCGCATCTTTAACTGATACTACAATGGTATCACCAATTGACGCGTAGCGTCTTTTAGTACCTCCGAGCACACGGATGCAAAGCACTTCTTTTGCACCGCTGTTGTCTGCTACACTTAACCTGGACTCCTGTTGAATCATGGCCTATAATTATTTAGCTCTTTCTAGAATTTCTACTAACCTCCAGCGCTTGTTTTTGCTGATGGGCTTTGTTTCCATAATGCGTACGGTGTCGCCTATTTGACAATCGTTTTTATCATCATGAGCATAGAATTTCTTCGTTTGCTTCACGAATTTACCGTATTTAGGGTGTTTAACTTTTCTTTCAACAACAACGACAATTGACTTCTCCATTTTGTTGCTGCTAACCACGCCTACTCTCTCTTTTCTAAGATTTCTTTCCATAACTGACATACTGTGTTATTTCGTTTCAGCGAGCTCCCTTGACCTCAAATCGGTCTTTAGGCGGGCAACTAGTCTGCGTTTGTGTTTGATTTGAGCGGTATTGCTTAGCTCAGAAACAACCTGAGTGGTCTTTAATTGAGCCAAGGCTGTTACCTCATTGGCGATCTTCTCTTGAAGTTCAGCGACAGATAATTTTTTGATTTCAGCGGGCTTCATATTATTCACTATAGTCGTTTCTTACTACCATTTTACATTTGATTGGAAGCTTTTGAGCTGCGAGACGCAATGCTTCTTTTGCCGTTTCGAGGTCAACCCCGTCTGCTTCGAACATAATACGACCTGGGTGAACAACTGCTACCCAGTGGCTGGGGGCACCTTTACCTTTACCCATACGTACTTCAGCTGGTTTAGCAGTCACAGGCTTGTCTGGGAATATACGGATCCAAACTTTACCTTCGCGTTTCATGTAACGCGTTACCGCGATACGAGCAGCTTCAATTTGACGAGATGTAATCCATCCTCCATCAATCGCTTTCAAACCAAATGAACCGAATGCAACTTCATGCCCTCTTTGAGCATTGCCTTTCATGCGGCCTTTAAACATTTTGCGGAACTTCGTCCTTTTTGGCTGTAGCATTATCTTATCCTTTAACCAATGAGTAACTTAACTTATTTACCGGCGGGTTTGCGATCGCGCTTCTGACCATTTCCACCAGGACGGTTGTTTCCGCCCTTGTTGCGGTCAAATTTACCCTGACCTTGTGGCTGACCAGCACCTTTAGGAGCGCTCATACCAGCCAATGGAGATAATTCGCGTTTGCCAAATACTTCACCTTTGCAGATCCATACCTTGATACCTAGACGACCGTATGTGGTGTGAGCCTCAGCGGTAGCGTAATCGATATCGGCACGGAATGTGTGCAATGGAGTTCTTCCTTCTTTGTAATGTTCGCTGCGGGCCATCTCAGCTCCGTTCAAACGCCCAGAGATAGAAATTTTAATACCCTCAGCACCCATACGCATGGTAGAAGCAACTGACATTTTAATCGCTCTGCGGTAAGAGATACGACCTTCGATTTGACGAGCAATACCAGAAGCAACCAAACGGGCATCTAGTTCAGGACGCTTAATCTCGAAGATATTGATCTGAACCTCTTTGTTGGTAATCTTCTTTAATTCCTCCTTGAGCTTGTCTACTTCCTGACCGCCTTTTCCGATGATTTGACCGGGGCGAGCTGTCTGGATGGTAACAGTAACCAGCTTCAAAGTGCGCTCGATAACAACTTTAGAAATACCCGCCTTAGCAAGACGAGCATGGATGTACTTGCGAATTTTGTCGTCTTCTACGATTTTCTCGGCATACTTGTTGCCTCCAAACCAGTTAGAATCCCAACCTTTGATAAAGCCTAAACGCAAGCCTATTGGATTAACCTTCTGTCCCATTCTTAGTTATTATTTTACGCTGTCAATCGTAAGTGTAACATGATTTGATCTTTTGCGGATTCTGTATCCACGTCCCTGTGGAGCAGGGCGAAGACGCTTGAGCATCCGGCCGCTGTCAACCGTGATTGACTTAACAACCAACTGTGAATCCTCAGGGCGTTGTCCTTCGTTTTTCGCTTCCCAGTTTGCGATAGCTGAACGAAGTAGTTTCTCCAAACGCTTGGCGGCGTCTTGTGGTGAAAACTTCAAAATATTCATGGCCTTGTAGACCTCTACACCACGGATATTATCGGCCAATAATCTCATTTTACGGGGCGACGTAGGGCAGTTGTTCAGTTTAGCAAAACTGATCGACTTTAGCTCCTCTTTGCGTTTGTCGGCCGCGATTTTTTTTCTGGCACCCATCTCTCGACGTTATTAATCTGATTATTTCTTTCCTTTATCTTTTCTTTGACCGGCGTGACCTCTCCAGGTACGGGTCGGCGCAAATTCGCCTAGTTTGTGGCCTACCATGTTCTCTGTTACATAAACAGGTATAAACTTGTTGCCGTTGTGCACAGCGAAGGTAAAACCAACAAAATCGGGAGAAATGGTGGAAGCTCTTGACCAAGTTTTAATCACGCTTTTGCTGTTTGCAGCAGTCGCCAATTCCACTTTCTTGGCAAGCTTATAGTGAATAAACGGCGGTTTTTTTAACGAACGGCTCATAGCTTATTATTTCTTTCTTCTCTCGATAATATACTTACTAGACTGGTTCTTAGGCTTGCGTGTCTTAAGACCTTTAGCCAACAAACCTTTGCGTGAACGGGGGTGACCACCGGCATTTCTACCTTCACCACCACCCATTGGGTGATCTACAGGGTTCATAACCACACCACGTACACGTGGACGACGACCTAACCAACGGCTTCTACCGGCCTTACCGCTCACAACCAAGTTGTGCTCCGGATTAGATACCGAACCAATGGTAGCCATACAAGTGGTCAAGATCATACGCGTTTCACCCGAAGGCAATTTAACAATCGCATATTTTCCATCGCGAGCGCTCAACTGTGCGTAAGATCCTGCGCTGCGGCTTAGCTGTGCACCGCGACCTGGATTGAGCTCGATGTTATGGATAATCGTACCGAGTGGAATATCAGCTAGGTAAAGAGCATTACCTACCTCAGGCGCAGCTGACTTACCAGAAGTGATCACCATGCCCACTTTTAAACCTTGTGGAGCAATGATGTAGCGCTTCTCTCCATCTGCATAGTGCAAAAGGGCGATACGGGCTGAGCGATTGGGATCGTATTCAATGGTCGCAACCTTGGCCGGTATGTCCTGCTTGTCGCGCTTGAAATCGATTATACGGTATGCTTGTTTGTGTCCGCCTCCCAAATATCTCATGGTCATGCGGCCTTGGTTGTTACGTCCACCTGATTTGGTAGACTTCGCCAACAAACTCTTCTCAGGTTTGTTTGTAGTGATCTCCTCGTAAGTGGAGTTCACTTTATGACGGGTACCCGGCGTAATGGGTCTGAATTTCTTAAGTGCCATAGTATCTGCCTCCTCTTAGATGTTAGCGTAAAGATCAATGGTCTCGCCTTCGGCTAGGGTAACAATGGCCTTCTTAACGGCATTGGTTCTCCCTACTGAGATTGAGGTTTTCGTGCTGCGGGTTTTAACCTTTCCAGGATGGTTGATCGTGTTCACAGAGCTAACATTCACTCCGTACAACTTCTCAATAGCCTTTTTGATCTCAACCTTATTAGACTGCTTGTTTACCAGAAACGCAAAACGATTAAGCTTGTCTGTCAAAGCCGAAGTCTTTTCGGTTAGCAGGGGTTTGATAATAATATTGCTCATCGTTCTCAGTTCTTAAGTAGTTCTTCCAATTTATTGATCGACCCTTCAGCTAAAACAATGTTTTTTGCGTTAAGAATATCATAAGTGTTTAATTCTGAAACAGTTACGACTTTCGAGCGGTCAAAATTTCGGGACGACAAATATAGAGATTTATCGTACTCAGCAACAACAACTAAAGATTTTTTATCGGATACCTTTAGGTTGTTTACAATAGCAGCGAATTCCTTAGTTTTTGGAGTAGCTATCGCGAAATCCTCAACGATGGTGATTCCGTTGCTTTTCGCTTTGTAGCTCAACGCTGAAATACGAGCCAGACGCTTGGTCTTTTTGTTCACTTTGAATGAGTAGTCTCTGGGCTCTGGACCGAATACCGTACCACCACCTTTGAACAAGGGGCTCTTCATCGATCCGGCGCGAGCACCACCGGTACCCTTTTGGCGCTTCAGTTTCTTTGTAGTGCGCGCTACTTCTGCTCTCTCTTTAGATTTCGCAGTACCTTGGCGTGCGTTAGCATTGTGTTGCTTAACATCCAAGTAAATGGCGTGATCATTTGGCTCGATGCCGAAGATCTCGGGATTGAGGGTAACTTTCTTGGCAGTTGCCTCTCCTTTTATGTTGTATACAGAAAGTTCCATCTTACTTGTTGATTAAAACGATTGAACCTTTAGCTCCTGGCACAGAACCCTTAACAACCATAAGATTTTTCTCTGCAAGAACTTTTAGAATTTGAAGGTTTTCGATGGTGGCACGAGCATTACCCGTTTGTCCAGCCATGCGCATACCTTTGAATACACGCGATG
Source organism: Luteibaculaceae bacterium (assembly GCA_036275295.1). GTDB lineage: Bacteria > Bacteroidota > Bacteroidia > Flavobacteriales_D > Luteibaculaceae > DASUEB01. Next base: position 21,327 of record DASUEB010000078.1, read on the forward strand.
GAGTTGAACATGCACCGATAGAACCTGGGTGACGACCGCGGTTGTGCTGACCGTGAGTCTGTCCGCCCACACCACTAAAGTTGTGGCGTTTTACAACCCCTTGAAAACCTTTACCTTTTGAGGTACCTACGATGTTAACGAAATCGCCTTCTGCAAAGAAGTCAACACCCATTACATCGCCCACCGAAGCTGAATCGAAGCCTTTAAATTCGGCTACCTTAGCTTTTGGTGTAACCCCTGCTTTTTTGAAGTGACCTTTTAGAGGTGCGGGAGTGTTTTTCTCTCTGCGCTCTCCAAAGCCCAACTGAACGGCGTTGTAGCCGTCTTTCTCTACGGTTTTAACTTGTGTTACTACACAAGGACCAACTTGCAACACTGTGCATGGAAGGTTTTTTCCATCAGCACCAAACAAGCTAGTCATACCGATCTTTTTACCTATTAAACCTGGCATAGGACCCTTTTTTGTTGATTAATTACTACACTTTAATTTCTACTTCTACACCGCTGGGAAGCTCCAGACGCATAAGCGCATCTACGGTTTTAGCTGAAGAGCTGTAGATGTCAAGCAGACGCTTGTAAGCGCTCAACTCAAACTGCTCTCTGGCTTTCTTGTTCACGTGAGGCGAACGAAGAACCGTATAAATTCTTTTGTGGGTGGGCAATGGAATCGGACCGCTCACTACGGCACCGGTAGCCTTTACCGTTTTTACAATCTTCTCAGCGCTTTTGTCTACCAAATTGTAATCGTAGCTCTGAAGTTTGATTCTTATTTTTTGGCTCATGATGCTAAATTCTTAATTAGGCTTTTACTCTTCCTTTTGCTTTGGCTACAACATCTTCAGCGATGTTTGATGGTGCCTCATCGTAGTGTGAGAACTCCATGGTACTGGTAGCGCGACCTGATGAAAGTGTACGCAACTGAGTTACGTAACCAAACATTTCGCTCAATGGAACTTTAGCTTTAATCACCTTAGCTCCGTTGCGATCGTCCATGCCTTCGATCATACCGCGACGACGGTTAAGGTCACCTACGATATCACCCATGTTTTCTTCAGGAGTCAAAACCTCCAGTTTCATGATAGGCTCCAGGATACAAGGCTTAGCTTTTGGAGTTGCCTCGCGATAAGCTGTCTTGGCACAAATCTCAAATGAAAGTGCATCCGAGTCAACTGCGTGGAACGAACCATCGGTTAGTGTTACCTTCAAGCGGTCTACAGGGAAACCTGCAAGCACACCGGTTTTCATAGCTTCAGCAAAACCTTTCTCAACCGATGGGATGAATTCGCGAGGAATGTTACCACCTTTAACTTCGTTCACAAATTCCAGACCTTCTTTTTCTGAAGTGGATGGTCCGAGTGTGAAAACGATATCGGCAAATTTACCGCGACCACCGGTTTGCTTCTTGTACACCTCGCGGTGGTTAACTGTTCCGCGGATGGTTTCTTTGTAAGCAACCTGTGGAGCACCTTGGTTAACCTCTACTTTGAATTCGCGCTTCAAACGATCGATGATGATCTCCAAGTGAAGCTCACCCATACCTTGGATGATGGTCTGGCCGGTCTCTTGGTCAGTGAATACACGGAAAGTAGGATCTTCCTCAGCTAATTTTGACAAACCGATACCTAGTTTATCTACGTCAGCCTGAGTTTTTGGCTCAATGGCAAGACCGATAACAGGCTCGGGGAAATTCATCGACTCGAGTACGATCGGTGCATTTTCAGCACACAAGGTATCTCCAGTTTTGATGTCTTTAAATCCAACTACCGCTCCGATATCACCAGCGTCGAGTGATTCGATCTGGTTCTGTTTGTTGGCGTGCATTTGGAAAATACGAGAGATACGCTCTTTTTTGCCTGTGCGTGCGTTTAGAACGTACGAACCAGACTCAAGGGTACCGGAATAAGCGCGGGTGAAACACAAACGACCTACGAATGGGTCAGTTGCAATTTTGAATGCAAGAGCTGCAAAAGGCTCATCAACGCTAGGCTTGCGAATTTCTTCGGCTCCTGTATCAGGGTTGGTTCCTGTGATCGCTTCAACATCAAGGGGAGATGGAAGGATTTCCATAACCATGTCAAGCATCGACTGAACACCTTTGTTTTTGAATGATGAACCGCACATCATCGGAACTACTTTTCCGCTGATGGTGGCTTCTCTCAACGCGTCGAGGATCTCTCTTTCAGTAAGTGAATTGGGATCTTCGAAATATTTCTCCATCAAACCTTCGTTGAATTCGGCAACTGCCTCGAGAAGTTTCTCGCGGTATTCAGTAGCTTCTTCCAACACATCGGCTGGGATATCAACCACGTTGAAGGTCATACCTTGATCGTGTTCATTCCACACAATACCTCTAAAGTTGATCAAGTCTACAACACCTTTGAAATCGGCTTCGTTACCGATTGGAATTTGCAATGGAAGTGCGTGGCTGCCCAACATCTCCTTCACCTGACGGCAAACAGCGAGGAAGTCGGCACCTTGACGGTCCATTTTGTTTACGAATCCAATACGAGGAACGTTGTAATTATCGGCCAAACGCCAGTTGGTTTCAGACTGTGGCTCCACACCGTCAACCGCACTGAACAAGAACACAAGACCGTCGAGTACGCGCAATGAGCGGTTTACCTCAACGGTAAAGTCAACGTGACCGGGGGTATCGATGATGTTCACGTGGTATTTCTGACCGCGGTAGTTCCAGTTAAGCGAAGTAGCAGCTGAGGTAATGGTAATACCGCGCTCCTGCTCTTGCTCCATCCAGTCCATGGTTGCAGCTCCGTCGTGAACCTCGCCAATTTTGTGGCTAACCCCGCCGTAGTAAAGAATACGCTCGGTGGTGGTTGTCTTACCGGCATCGATGTGAGCAGCGATACCAATATTTCTTGTGAATTTAAGATCTTTCTTTGCCATGTCTGATAGCTCGTAAAATTAGAATCTGAAGTGTGAGAATGCTTTGTTAGCCTCAGCCATGCGGTGGGTATCTTCTTTCTTTTTGAAAGCGGCACCTTCACCTTTTGAACCTGCGATAATTTCAGAAGCCAGTTTTCCTGCCATGGTCTTCTCGTTGCGTTTGCGGCTGTAACCGATCAACCACTTCATGCCGAGCGACTGTTTACGGTCTTCACGGATGGGTTGTGGAATCTGGAAGGTAGCACCTCCCACGCGGCGGCTGCGAACCTCAACTGCCGGAGATACATTTTCTAGTGCGCGCTTCCACACCTCTAGTCCGTTTTCCTCCGTGCGCTTCGATACCATATCGATCGCCTCATAAAAAATGTTGAAAGCAAGACTCTTCTTGCCATCAAGCATTAGGTTGTTAACAAATTTCGTTACAACTACCTCGTTGAATCGAGGATCTGGAAGTATCTCCAGTTTTTTTGCCGTTTTCCTTCTCATTGGTAAGCTATGTAATATTGAGCTTTACTGATTACTTTTTACCCTTGGTTGCCGGAGCCTGTCCTGGCTTCGGACGCTTGGTTCCATATTTCGAACGACGCTGGTTACGACCGTTTACACCGGCAGTATCCAAGGCACCGCGCACAATATGATAACGCACACCTGGTAAATCTTTCACCCTTCCACCGCGCACTAACACGATGCTGTGTTCTTGTAAGTTGTGACCTTCACCTGGAATATAGGCGTTCACTTCTTTTCCATTAGTAAGACGTACCCTGGCCACTTTGCGGAGTGCCGAGTTTGGCTTCTTAGGAGTCGTTGTATATACCCGGGTACATACTCCCCGACGTTGTGGACAAGAGTCAAGAGCCGCAGATTTACTGGTTCTTGGTTTATCTTCTCTTCCCTTTCTTACTAACTGTTGTATAGTTGGCATAAAAAGCTAATTTTTAGCGAATTATAGTTGTTTATTCTTTTTTATGGGGGTGCAAATGTAGGACATTATTTTAACAATGCAAGTTGTAAGAAGAAAAAAATCAACTTTTTACACAAGTTTCTGTTGATAATCATCAGCCGCCGAATTTTTGACTTCCATTACCGCCTCAGCGGGCCATTTCATCGATATCTGAGCACGGGGATAAACCCAGCATATACCTTTGAATGATGCTTAAGTTCCCTCAACAAACTTGTTTCGCACTGATGATAGCCCTAGCTGGAACGTCGTGCACTAAAGAAAGTCCATCTCCCCCAGCCTCCCCAGCTGTTTCTACAGATGTGTTGTTTCTTGGCCACAAAGGAAGCGGTAATAATGCCTACAACGAGAACTTACTCGAGAATACTATCCCTTCCCTTCTTAACGCTCTCAGTTCCCTCGACGGAGTTGAGATTGATGTGCAAATGTCGAAAGACGGCACCTTGTGGATATGGCACGACGATGATCTCTACCGAAGCTGCGATGGCGAAAACCCTTCCTTTTTCATCACTCGAACCGATGCAGAAATTGCAGCGTACCGCATTTGTCATGGAAGCAAACAGGATCGGATCTATTCCCTCAGCGAGTGGCTCGATTTTTGGAAATCGCCACAAGGTGGATTTACGATGTCACTGGATGTAAAATCTTACTTTCCGAGCGACACCTTTCAGCTGGTTGGAGGCAAAGACGCATACATGAAGGCCATGGCTCAGGGCCTCGCTCAGTTAATAGGAACCAACGCCCCCCTCAACGCCAAACTGTTGATAGAGGTCGATTACCGACCATTCATTACCACATTTAAACAATTCAGCAACTACCCAGCGACCTTCTGTTTGCTCAATGAGGAATCGTTCGAAACCCGCGTTCAATGGGCCAAAGAAAAGGGATACGACGGCATTAGCATTAACTACACCAATCCCACCGTTAGCGCAAGCGGAATTGCGCAGGCAAGAGCCGACGGATTGTTTGTACAGTTGTACACACCCTATTACGCCTCAGAACTCAAAGCTGCTTTTGCCCTAAATCCCGACGCCATTCAAACCGACAATGTGGATGCGAAGGCCGTTCTGAACGTTTACTAAACGCGAAGCCAAATTCACCCGGAGCCCTGAGATGACTTGCTGCCAATCGGCTCAGTGGTCGACCAAATTGCTGATGTTAGTAAATTGGCGTTTTAAAACCCCAGCTTGTGAAAAGAGAAGGCAGCTACTCGTAGGGGATTATTACCTTTGTGGGCTATGAATCTGCATACAGAAGACTATCTAAAAGGAATGAATCCCGCGCAAATGCAAGCGGTAAAGCACACCGAAGGGCCAGTGATGGTGATTGCGGGCGCAGGGTCGGGAAAAACCCGGGTACTTACCTTTAGAATTGCCCATTTGATCAGCAAGGGAGTAGATCCGTTTAACATCTTGGCTCTAACCTTTACCAACAAAGCTGCACGCGAAATGAAAGAGCGTATCAGTCACATTGTGGGTGAAAGCGAAGCCAAAAACCTTTGGATGGGGACGTTTCACTCCGTTTTCGCTCGCATTCTGCGATTCGAGGCCGAGAAAATAAACTACCCCACCAATTTCACAATCTATGACACACAGGACAGCAAAAGCCTGTTATCAACCATCATCAAAGAACTAGAGCTCGACGATAAAATTTACAAAGTAGGCATTGTGCTGGGACGAATCAGTGGTGCGAAAAACAACCTGATAGACCCCTGGCATTACGCCGAAGATCCCGCCCTGGTAGGCGACGATCGAGCCGCCGGCAGACCCCGATTGGCTGAGATTTACCGCATATACTGGGAAAGATGTTACAAGGCCGGTGCAATGGATTTTGACGATCTACTCTTCAAAACCAATGTGTTGCTTCGCGACTTCCCCGACATACTATATAAGTATCAGCAAAAATTTCGCTATATTTTAGTGGATGAGTATCAAGATACCAATCACGCGCAGTACCTGATCGTAAAAAAATTGGCCGCTTTGTATCAAAACCTGTGCGTGGTGGGCGATGATGCCCAATCCATTTATGCGTTTCGCGGGGCCAATATTCAGAATATCCTCAACTTCAAGACAGACTATCCCGATTACGCCTTGTATAAATTGGAGCAGAATTACCGAAGCACCAAAACCATTGTAAAAGCGGCTAATTCGGTAATTGAGAAAAACAAAACCCAAATCAAGAAAGACGTCTGGACAGGAAATGAAGAGGGTGATCGCATCTTTGTCAAACGCGCCAACTCCGATAATGACGAAGGAATTTTTGTAGCCAATTCCATCTTCGAAGTGCAATACAGAGAACAGGCCAAACCGAGTCAGTTTGCCATTCTCTACAGAACCAATGCCCAGAGTCGCGCCATTGAGGAGGCTTTGCGAAAGCAAAACATTCCGTACAAAATATACGGTGGTCAATCGTTTTACCAGCGCAAGGAAATTAAGGACCTATTGGCCTATTTCAGACTAATTGCCAATCCGCGCGACGAGGAGGCGTTTAAACGCATCATCAATTACCCGGCGCGCGGCATCGGCAAAACAACCCTTGACCGCCTGTTGTTATTAGCCTTGGAGAACGACATCAGTCCTTGGGAAGTTATTACCCAACCGGCGCAATTCAAACCTATTTTGGGTTCAGCAACAGCCAAGCTGGATGACTTTGCCACCATGATCAAAGGTTTCGCGTTGCAACTGGATCGGGCTGATGCCTTTGAGTTGGCCGAAGAAATCGCCAAATCATCGGGTATCCTCAGGGAACTCTACAGCGATAAAACTCCAGAGGGGGTGAGCCGCTATGAGAACATCCAAGAATTGCTCAACGGTATCAAGGAGTTTGTTGAAACCCAGAAAGCCATTAATCCCGACAGCACCCCTACTCTGAGCGACTTCCTGATGGATGTAGCGCTGCTCACCGACGCCGATCAGAGCAACGACGAGCAAGAGCACGTTTCGCTCATGACCATCCACAGTGCAAAGGGCCTCGAGTTTCCATATGTCTTTATTGTAGGTATGGAAGAGAACCTTTTCCCTTCGCAATTATCGATCAACTCGAGAGCCGAGTTGGAAGAAGAGCGGCGCTTATTTTACGTTGCCCTTACCAGAGCGGAGAAAAAAGCCATTTTGTCGTACGCCCTTACTCGCTTCAAATGGGGTAACTTACACCACAGCGAACCCAGTCGATTCCTGGAAGAAATTGACGAGAGCTGTTTGGAGTGGCCACAAACCGAAAAACTCAGGTCATCTTTTGAGGCCTTCGCCTCGGCTAGAACGGCGCCTCCCGGCGCGAAAACGCTGTACACCAAACGCACCACATCAACAGAAACTGCCGTGATACCGGGCAGTGCTCAGATCAAACGCAATATGAAACCCGTTGATCAAGCGCGGACCACATCGAGCGAAGACTTTGAATCAGATGACCTGTCGATGTTGGCTTCGGGTATGCAAGTGGAGCACCAAAAATTTGGTAAAGGGAAGGTCCTTCAAGTAGAGGGGGCTTACCCAGAGACGAAAGCGGTTGTATTCTTCCCCAGTGCAGGTCAGAAGCAATTGCTGCTCAAATTCGCTAAACTGAAGATTATTGGCTGAAACAACTTGCGCTTCGGCTAACGCGCTGAATCCGTGAAAGCCAATACGGCAACAAACGCGTTTATTTCTACTTTTACTCCCATAATTAAGATTGATGGTTGATTTTCAACTCGAATACAACACCCGCCGCAAACCGCTGGTTATTCCTGAATACGGTAGAGCCATACACAAAATGGTGGATTACTGTACCTCATTAGCCGACCGAGACGAGCGAAACAAATGTGCCAAAAGTATCATCGTTATTATGGGGAACCTCTTTCCTCACCTGCGCGATACCGAGGATTACCGCCACAAATTGTGGGACCACCTGTTTATCATGTCGGGTTTTGAGCTCGACGTAGACAGTCCGTATCCCAAGCCTACGGTAGAAACCCTGCAAAGCAAGCCAGAGAAAATAACCTATCCCAAAGGCGACATCCGCTACGGCCACTATGGAAGGGTTACCCAACAGTTCATTGATCAGGCGGTGGCATTGACCGACGAGGTTCAGCGCGAGAAGCTGGCCATTCAGCTCTTCCTGCTCATGAAACGCAGCTACAAAAGCTGGAACCGCGATCACGTAGAAGATGAGGTTATCTTGGCCCATCTGAAGGAATTGTCGAAGGGCAAAATCGTGTTGGCCCCCGAAAAAGTAAACGGCTTTGCCGAGCATTTAACGGCTGCCACTCCACAAGCCACTCAATCGCAACAAGCGGGCAAGAAAAAGAAGTGGAACAAAAATTTCAAAAAGAAAAATCGCAATACCAATTAAATAAGACCATACATCGTTCATGGGTGCATTTGAAATAATCGGCGGAAAAAAACTGCGCGGCGAAGTGGTGCCGCAGGGGGCTAAAAACGAAGCACTGCAAATACTCTGCGCAGTGTTGCTCACCCCAGAAAAAGTAACCATCAGCAATATCCCCGATATTGTTGACGTCAATAAACTCATCGACCTGCTGAGGGATCTTGGGGTTAAAGTGAACCGCCTGTCACCCGACACGTATGAATTTCAAGCCGACCAAATCGACACGGAATACATGTCGTCGCCAGCTTTCAAGAAACAAGCAGCTGCCTTGCGCGGTTCTATCATGATTGTAGGCCCCCTTTTGGCGCGTTTTGGCCAGGCCTTCATTCCCAAACCGGGTGGTGACAAGATTGGCCGCCGACGTTTAGATACCCATTTCGAAGGGTTTCAATCGCTAGGTGCAACCTTTCACTACGATGCCGAAAGTCATTTCTTCTCAGTAAATGCCGAAAAATTAAAGGGAACTTACATTCAGCTCGATGAAGCCTCGGTAACCGGCACGGCAAACGTGGTTATGGCTGCTGTAATGGCCGAAGGAACCACCACCATTTACAACGCAGCGTGCGAGCCCTACCTCCAGCAACTTTGCAAAATGTTGGTGTCGATGGGGGGCAAAATACAGGGCATTGGCTCCAACCTGCTCACCATTGAAGGTGTACCTTACCTCGCCGGATGCGAGCACCGCATGTTACCCGATATGATTGAAATTGGCAGTTTCATTGGATTGGCGGCTATGACTCAATCAGAGATTACCATTAAAAACGCGGGTATTGCTCATTTAGGCAATATCCCTGCGGTGTTCAAACGACTGGGCATCAAAATGGAATTCAGAGGCGATGACATCTTCATTCCCGAGCAAGATCACTACGAAATTGATACCTTCATCGACGGTTCCATACTTACCATTGCCGATGCGCCTTGGCCGGGTTTCACCCCCGATTTGTTGAGCATTGTGCTGGTAGTGGCTACACAAGCCCGCGGCAGTGTGTTGATTCACCAGAAAATGTTCGAAAGCCGTCTGTTTTTCGTAGATAAACTCATCGATATGGGTGCACAAATCATCCTCTGCGATCCGCACCGCGCTACCGTGATTGGCCTGGATCGCCAAACCAAGCTCAGAGGCATTTCGATGACTTCGCCCGATATCAGGGCGGGTGTCAGCCTGCTCATTGCCGCTCTAAGCGCTGAGGGCAAAAGCACCATTCACAACATCGAACAGATCGACCGAGGTTACCAGCACATCGAGGCGCGGCTAAAGGCCATAGGAGCGGATATCACTCGCCTAAATTGATTCTTTTAACACCTCATTAACTAAAGGTTACTGATTCTCTTAGCATATTTGTATCAAAGTACCAACCAAAAATGACAAGAAAAACCATTTTATTCGCCGCCGCAATGCTGGTGGGAATGTTTACCTCAACTTCATTTGCTCAGAAAGCTGCCGAACCCAAAGTTGGCATCAATATTGGTGATAAGGCGCCCAACCTAACCTTCAAAAACCCCGACGGCAAAGAAATGTCGCTGGCTGATTTGAAAGGCAAAATGGTGTTGATCGACTTCTGGGCTAGCTGGTGTGGCCCATGCCGCAGGGAGAACCCCAACGTGGTTATGGCGTACAACAAATACAGCAAAGCCAAATTCAAAAATGCCAAAGGATTTGAAATTTTCAGCGTGTCGCTCGACAACACCGCAGAGCGTTGGAAAGCAGCCATTACCCAAGATCAATTGGCATGGCCTTATCACGTAAGCGATTTAGGTGGATGGAACTCCGCCGCTGCCAGCGCTTACAAGGTACAGTCGATCCCTGCCAGCTGGTTGATTGACGCCAACGGAATTATCGTTGCGCGCAATTTGCGTGGGCCACTCTTGGATCAGGAGTTAGACAAACACATCAAAGAACTTTAATCCACTTTTATTCTCTTTCAAAAGGCGGCTTGTCCGCCTTTTTTTATGCCCAAAAATCGCATCTTTGCGCCCCGGTAAACCGACAAGCTGACAGCCTAACCCTTTTGGCAAAATGTTTGCTGTATACCGCTCAAACCATTGTCCGACGAACTATGACCGAAGAAAACAAAGTGAACGAAGGCCTAGAAGAGGTGAAAAATGAAGCTGAAGTTTCGGCAAACAACCCCTCGGCTGATGCAAAAACAACCGACGGAATAACTTCAGACGAGGAAAGTCCATCCGCCAATGCCCCATCGGAGACTGAAATTTTGTCAGCCAAATACCAAGAAATGAATGACAAATACCTCCGTTTGTATTCTGATTTTGAAAATTTCAGAAAGCAAAAGAACAGAGAAATCAACGACATATTGGCCTACTCAGGATCCGACGTGATCAAAGAAATGCTCAGTGTGATGGACGATTTCGAGCGGGCCATTCAGGTAAATGAAAAAACAGAAGACCTGGCTGCTTTGCGCGAGGGGTTTCAGCTGATTTACAATAAGTTTCGATCCATTTTGGAACGCCGCGGTTTGAAGGAAATTGAGGCCGTAGGGAAAGAATTTGACACCGATCTTCACGAGGCACTCACCAACATTCCCGCTCCTTCTGATGACCTCAAAGGGAAAGTGGTTGATGTGGCAGAGAAAGGGTATTATTTGAAGGAAAAGGTGATTCGCTTCTCGAAAGTGATTGTTGGACAATAAATTAGATCGAACATGGCCAAACGCGATTATTATGAGGTGCTGGGTGTAAGCAAAAGTGCCGACGAGAATGAAATCAAGAAGGCGTACCGAAAGCTTGCCATGAAATATCACCCCGACAAAAATCCGGGCGATAAGGAGGCTGAGGAACACTTCAAGGAGGCTGCAGAAGCCTACGAAGTATTGAGCGACGCTCAGAAACGCAGCCGATACGATCAATTTGGTCATGCCGGAGCGCAAGGAAATGGCGGTTTTGGCGGTATGAATATGGACGATATCTTCAGTCAGTTTGGAGATATATTTGGCGGGGGCTTCTCCGGATTTGGCGGAGGCGGTGGTAGGTCGCGCCGAAGAGCATACCGAGGCAGCAACCTGCGCATTCGCGTGAAAGTCACCCTCGAAGAGGTGGTAAAGGGTACAACCAAAAAAATTAAGGTTAACAAATTGGTTCCGGCCGATAACGTAACCTTCACCGACTGTCCCACCTGCCATGGAAGCGGTCAAGTAACCCGAGTGATGAATACCATGCTCGGACAGATGCAAACCACAACCACCTGTCCAACGTGTCACGGTGTGGGCAAGTCGATCAAGGACAAACCCAAGGATGCCGATGCCCAGGGACTCAAACGCGTGGAAGAAATCATCACCATTGATATTCCACCGGGAGTGGCCGATGGCATGGAGCTCAGCTTAAGCGGCAAAGGCAATGCAGGCCCATTCGACGGTGTTAATGGCGATTTAATTGTAGCCATCGAAGAGGTAGAACACGAAGTGTTAAAACGCAACGGGAATAACCTGCACCTCGACTTGTATGTAAATTTCATTGATGCCGTGCTAGGCGCCAATTACGATATTCCCCTGGTAGAAGGCAAAGCGAAAATCAAAATCGATCCCGGTACTCAAAGCGGAAAACTACTTCGCCTCAAAGGAAAAGGAGTGCCTGATATCAATGGCTACGGAACAGGTGATTTACTGGTTAATGTTAATATTTGGACCCCGCAACAAGTTTCAAAAGAGGAGCAATCGGTATTGGAGAAACTAAGAGACTCGGCCAATTTTACCCCTAATCCCACATCTAAAGACAAGGGATTTTTTCAACGGGTAAAGGAGATGTTTGGGTAACGAAACGGCACAAGGCCTAGTACCCATCGTCCTTATAAAGCATCTGTTAAATTCATGTATTTTGCTGCTAGCCACTGTGCATCAGCTCGCTGAAACCCAAGCCAAACGCTTGGGTTTTTCCTTTCAGCCCATCACCAAGCCATTTAAATACGCCTCTAAACCACCCAACCTACGGCTTGTGGCATTCATTTGTTTTTCGCTATTTTCACCTGCGAATCACAAGCTATGAAACCACTTTTAGAAGCCACAGACATTGTTAAAGACTACGGAACGTATCGGGCACTCGATAAGGTAAGTGTAAGCTTTCCCGAGGGTTGCATATTTGGATTACTGGGGCCAAATGGCGCAGGCAAAACCACGCTGATTCGGATTATCACCCAAATTACAGCCCCCGATGAAGGCACGCTTCGATTCAAAGGAGAACCCCTTTCGCGCGACCACATTTATCACGTAGGATATTTGCCCGAAGAGCGAGGCCTTTACAAAAAGATGAAGGTTGGCGAACAAGCCATGTACCTGGCTCAGCTAAAAGGCCTAAGTCAGAGCGAAGCAAAAGACCGACTTCACAAATGGTTTAAACGCTTCGAAATCACCAGCTGGTGGGACAAAAAGGTCGAGGATCTTTCAAAGGGTATGGCTCAAAAAGTGCAATTTATAACCACCGTCCTTCACGAACCCAAGTTCCTGATCCTCGACGAGCCTTTCTCAGGCTTTGACCCCATCAATGCTGAACTGATCAAAAACGAGATCCTGGAGCTGAAGAAAAAAGGAACCACAATTGTACTCAGTACCCACAATATGAGCAGTGTGGAGGAAATTTGCGATCACATCGCACTGATCAACAAAAGTCGAAAATTGCTGGGTGGCGATGTGCTGGAAATTCGCGATCGCTACCGAACCCACACCTTTCGGGTTGATTTTACCGGCGATGCACAATCATTGCATCAACTCGATGGATCGCTCTTTCAACTCAAAAATACGGTACAGCAAAAACGCTTTCAGTCGGCCACGATTCAAATAAACGAGCAGACGAAGTTAAACCAGCTGCTCGCTGCCCTAAATCCATTGATTGAACTGCACGGGGTGGAAGAAATCATCCCCACCATGAACGACATCTTCATTCAGGCAGTAAGCAACGATATCCGTCAAAATTAAACCTATTATACTCAAATTACCATGGGAAAAATTCGCCTAATCATAGCTCGAGAGTACCTTACGCGAGTGAAGAAAAAGTCATTTTTATTGATGACATTCTTTGGACCCTTACTGATGGCCGGGATCTTTGTTGGGGCCATTGCCATTGGTCTGGCTGAAACATCGGAACACGATGTACTGGTGGTTGACAAAACTCCGGGAAAGATCTTTACAGGCAAATTTGAAAACCTCGACGATATCAAATATCACTATTCAGATAAGGACCTCTCAAACGAAGAGTTTCAGAAAAGCCCTTACACCATGATGCTGTATCTCAATGAGAAAACAGTTGAAATGGACGCCGGCGAGTTGTTTTACAGCGAGGCTCCCGGATTTACTACCCAAGGGAAAATACAGCACCAAATTGAAGGAATCCTCGAAGAGTACAAACTATCCATCAACAACATATCGCGAGAGCAGTACGAGAGCATCAATACCGAGTTTAACCTGGTGACGAAGGATATTGAAAAGAATACCGACGATAGCTATAAAGAATTGGTCTCAGGCGTGGGTTTTGCCTTCGCCGTTGTGATTTACATGTTTATTTTCATTTACGGGGTGCAAGTGATGCGCGGGGTAATGGAGGAAAAAAGCAATCGCATTGTAGAAGTGCTTATTTCGTCGGTGAAACCCTTCGAACTCATGATGGGTAAAATTGTAGGAATCGCCTTGGTGGGACTCACGCAGTTTGTATTGTGGATTGCTTTGACGTTTACCTTGGTCAATGTAGGACAAATCTTCCTGCTCGACGGCGACGATGTTAAACTACCCGTAAAAACCGAACAAATTACCGGCGATGCTGCCAAAGAATTGGCCAAGCTGCCCACCGACAACGCAGATCTATCTACCAAGGTTTATGAGGTCATTGATCGCATTAACGTACCCCTTATGTTGGGTATGTTCTTGTTTTATTTCTTGGGCGGATTTTTGGTTTACGCCTCGCTTTTTGCGGCCATAGGCGCAGCGGTTGACAATGAATCAGACTCCCAGCAGTTTATGATGCCCATAACCATTCCATTGATCTTTGGATTTATCATTGCAGAAATGTCGATGGTCAATCCAGGTGGCACGGCCGTTACTTGGTTCAGTATTGTGCCTTTGACCTCACCCGTGGTGATGATGGTTCGATTGGCTCAAGGTTTTGATTCAAGCACGGTTTGGCAACTCATCGTTTCAATGGTTTCGCTAGTTGCCTTCTTCTTGTTCTGCGTATGGCTTGCGGCCAAGATCTACCGCACCGGCATTCTCATGTACGGCAAGAAAGTTACCTACAAAGAGCTTTGGAAGTGGTTGCGTTACAACGGGTGATGAATGCGAGTAGCCATCATTGACCTGGGTACCAACACCTTTAATCTTCTAGTCGTAAATATCTTCGAAGGGCAAACCCAAGCAGTTTATCACGCCAAAATGCCTGTAAAATTGGGCGAAGGCGGATTTGGTGAAGGCAAACTCCTAACCGAAGCCATGAAACGCGGTGAACATGCTTTCGCCTCGCTGGTGCAAAAAGCCAGGGACTGGGGTGCAGAACACGTGGTGGGTTTTGCCACTTCTGCCGTTCGGAGTGCAGCTAATGGCGAGGCTTTTGGACAAATGTTGCTCGACGCCACGGGCATTCAGATTGAAATCATTAGCGGAAGTCGCGAAGCTGAGCTCATCTACAAAGGCGTACAAACCACAGGTGTTTTAACTTCACATCTATCGCTTATCATGGATATAGGCGGCGGAAGCACCGAATTTATCATAGCCGACCAGCATCAGATCGAATGGATGGAAAGTTATCCGCTGGGTGTGGCACGAATTTTGGAAAAGATTGGAAAATCAGACCCCATAACCCCTGCATTCAGGATGCTTATGGAAGAAGTGCTCGATGGGCAGCTTGTCGATTTGTTCGAGCAGGTGAAACGCCACCAAGTACAAGTCTTGGTGGGATCATCGGGTAGTTTCGACAGTTTTGTCGATATGTTATCCGACCACCCCGATACCTTTCCCAGCGAGCGATCGCCTTACAGCCTGATTTCTGGCGATGCGCTGTCGCAATTGCACCATAAGTTGATGCAATCTACCCGACCGGAGCGAGAGAAAATGCCTGGTTTGATCGACTTGCGTGTTGATTTCATTGTATATGCATCTATCTTCGTTCAATACATTTTGAAACGAACCGGAATACCTACCATTTACCAGAGTGCACACTCGCTCAAGGAGGGGGTATTGGCCGAACTAATTGCATCTAATCCATCATGGCAAAAATCCTGATCATCGACGACGAACGCCCCATTCGAAACGCGTTGAAAGAAATCATCGCCTACGAAGGCCACCAGGTTGAATTGGCCGAAAACGGCAAAGAGGGACTCGACATGCTCAGTGCTGAATCGTTCGACGTGTGTTTCTGCGACATCAAAATGCCGCTCATCGACGGCCATGAAGTGCTGAAAACAGCACTCGAACGCGAGATCGAAACGGCATTTATTATGATTTCTGGGCACGCCAATATTGAAACTGCCGTCGATGCCATTAAACAGGGAGCATACGATTTTATTGAGAAGCCGTTAGAGCTCAATCGCATTTTGGTTAGCCTCAAAAACGCCCTCAAGCGAAATGAGTTAGAGGTTGAGACCAAGATACTTCGGCAAAAGGTTCGCAAGGATCGCGGCAGCGCCATTGTGGGAAATAGCGCAGCATTGAACGCTTGCTTGGACATGGTCGACAAGGTTGCCCCTACCGATGCTCGTGTGCTGATAACGGGTCCAAACGGCTCGGGAAAAGAACTGATTGCCCGACGCATTCATGAAAAAAGTCAGCGAACAAAAGGACCCTTCGTAGAGGTCAATTGCGCTGCCATCCCCTCTGAGTTAATAGAAAGTGAATTGTTTGGGCACGAGAAGGGGGCTTTCACGTCGGCCATAAAAACCAAAAAAGGTAGATTTGAACAGGCGGAAAACGGTACCATCTTCCTCGACGAAATTGGCGATATGACCCTGAGCGCGCAGGCCAAAGTGCTGCGTGCCTTGCAGGAAAACAAGATTACTCGGGTGGGTGGCGAATCAGATATCAAAATCAATGTCAGAGTCATTGCGGCTACCAACAAGGATCTGAGGAACGAAATTACCAACGGTCAATTCAGAGAAGATTTATTTCATCGCCTTTCGGTTATCGTGGTGAATCTGCCCAGCCTGAATGACCGAAAAGAGGATATACCACTCCTAGCCGAACACTTTAACAAACAAATTTGCGAAGAGTACGGTATTCCTCCCCGCCAATTCAGTGATAGTGCCTTAGAGGCGCTTCAAGCTGTGAACTGGACGGGCAATATTCGCGAGCTGCGAAATATCATTGAACGACTCATTATCCTGTGTCCCGACCAAATACAGGCCAATCATGTGACACAGTACGCCAACCAAAAATAAATGTTGCGGTAGCTGAACGACGGCCGAATACAGATCGATTCAAACTGCACAGTCCTTGGTGCCTCAGTTGGCAAGGATATCTTTCACCTTGCTCAATGCGCGCGATAAACCGCTAATGTCTTTTCCACCCGCCGTAGCGTAGAATGGCTGGCCGCCACCGCCGCCGCCAATCTCCTTTGCAATCTCTTTGATAATTTGATTCGCATTGGTTCGGCCTGCAGCAACCACATCGTCGCTCACCATCACTGAAAGCAAGGCTTTTCCGTCTTGCGACGAACCCAAAACAGCCACCAAGTTAGGATGCTCCGATCTCAGGGCAAATAACACGTCTTTGATGCTGTCGGCAGGAAGGTCTAATTGTTCGGCAATCACCTGCAAACCACCAACCGCTGTAGCGTGTTGCAGGGCCGTTTCTTTCCAAGCCATTGCGCGTTGTTTATTGATTTTCTCGAGTTCTTTCGCAAGCTTTTGCTGTTGTTCTATGAGCTGCTTGATGGCCTCGGGCAAATCTTTTTGCGCTTTCACCAACTCCTTCACTTCGCCGATTTCGGCCTCCAATTGACTGATGTATTGCTCGGCAGCCAGACCCGTGATGGCCTCAATACGGCGCACACCAGCTGCAACAGCCGACTCAGAGGTAATTTTAAACAACCCTATCTGACCTGTAGCCGCAACATGCGTACCCCCACAAAGCTCAACCGATTCACCGAATTGAATAACGCGAACCACGTCGCCGTATTTCTCGCCAAACAAAGCCATAGCCCCCATCGATTTTGCCTGCTCAATGGGCAATTGTCGGTGCTCGTTTAGACGCAGGTTTTGGCGAACCAATTCGTTCACACGCGACTCAATTTTCTTGAGATCTTGGGCCTTGATTTTCTCAAAATGAGAAAAGTCGAATCGAAGATAGTTATCGTTTACCAGCGACCCCCGCTGCTCCACGTGTGTGCCCAGCAACTCGCGAAGTGCAAAATGCAGCAAGTGAGTGGCGCTGTGATTTCCTGTGGTATGGGTGCGTTTTGAAGTGTCGACTGTGGCTTCGAATAAAACGTTTAATTCGGCGGGTAAGGTTTTCGATAGGTGGGTAATCAGGTTGTTTTCCTTTTTGGTGTCGAAGATCAGAACTTTGTCGCCCTGATACTCCAGCACGCCCGAATCGCCAATTTGTCCCCCGCCCTCCGGATAGAATGGCGTTTTATCGAATACCAATTGATAGAAAGTACTGCCTTTGCTGCTAACCCGGCGGTATCTGAGCAATTTGACCTGGGTGGATTGGGCATCATACCCCACAAAATCAGTGTGATCGCCTGGGTTGACTACCTGCCAATCGTCGGTGGTTAGTTCAGTGGCTTTCCGCGATCTGTTTTTCTGCTCCTCTAAACACTTCTGAAAACCGTCCATGTCAACCCCTATCCCCTTCTCGCGGGCCATCAGATCTGTAAGGTCAATGGGGAAGCCAAATGTATCGTACAGCAAGAAGGCAAATTGACCCTCAATGGTCTGTCCGGCCTGCATATCCTTGGTTTGAGCTTCAAAGCGCTTGATACCGCTGTCGAGCGTGCGCAAAAAGCTTTCCTCCTCCTCAGCGATGACTTTGCGGATGAGTTCTTGTTGACTTACCAACTCAGGGAATTGATGTCCCATTTGATGGGCCAAAACGGCAACCAGTTCACAGATGAACGGTTGATTGAGATCCAGGAACGAATATCCGTAGCGCACGGCTCGCCGCAAGATTCTCCTTATCACGTAACCCGCCCCGGTATTGCTTGGCAATTGTCCATCGGCAATGGCAAATGAAACCGCACGGATGTGGTCGGCAATTACGCGGAAGGCAATATCTGCTTTCGATTGGGTTCGGCCATAGGTTTTCCCTGATAGTTTCTCAAGAGCGCTCAGCGTAGATGCAAAAACATCGGTGTCGTAGTTGCTCTGTTTGGCTTGCAATACCATGCATAGCCGCTCAAACCCCATCCCCGTATCCACGTGTTTTGCCGGCAACTCGCGCAATTCACCCGAGGCCATCCTGTTGAACTGCATAAACACGTTGTTCCACACTTCAATCACTTGGGGATGATCGTTGTTGACCAATGACTTGCCGTCGACCTTGGCGCGCTCCTCATCGCTGCGAATATCCACGTGGATCTCGGTGCAAGGGCCACACGGACCGGTATCGCCCATTTCCCAGAAATTGTCTTTCTTAGATCCAAACAAAATACGGTCCTCGGCGATGAACGACTTCCACAGTTCCAAAGCTTCGTGATCGGGTTCTAATCCATCGTTGGCGTCTCCACCAAATACGGTAACATACAGCCTGTTTTTGTCAATCTTGTAGACCTCGGTCAATAAATCCCAAGCCCAACCGATGGCTTCTTTTTTAAAATAATCGCCAAAACTCCAGTTGCCGAGCATTTCGAAAAGGGTGTGGTGGTAGGTGTCAACCCCTACCTCCTCCAAGTCGTTGTGTTTACCGCTTACCCGCAGGCATTTTTGACTGTTGGCCACTCTGGGATACTTGGGTTTTTCATTGCCCAAAAACCAATCCTTAAAGGGATTCATACCCGCATTGATGAACATCAGCGTGGGATCGTTTTTCACCACAATCGGCGCCGATGGCACTATGGTATGTCCTTTAGAGGCAAAGTAATCGAGAAAAGCACTTCTAATTTGAGAAGATGTCATGGCAATGAGCTAATAAATGAACCGTGAATACCCGTAAAATGCGGTTTGCAAATGTAGATTATTTTGATAATTTTGAAGCCTCCGTTATGGCCAAGAACCCAACCAAACGACATAAATACCGCTACAATCCGATAACCCTAAACTATGAGAAGATCGATCTCACGTTTAAGGATTATTTGAGAAAGGCAGCCGTGTACACCCTTGGGAGTATTTTCTTCGGCACGGTTACGGTATTTCTGGCATACCGTTTTTTTGACTCCCCTAAGGAGGTGGCCCTCAAACGCGAAATCCGCCAGCTATCGACTCAATACGAATTGCTAAACGAAGAGCTTGAGCAGATTGAACAAGTACTCGAGGATGTGCGTCACCGCGACGACAACATCTACCGCGTTATTTTTGAGGCGGAGCCCATCTCTGAAAACGTACGCAAAGCCGGTATAGGTGGTGTGAATCGATACAAAAAACTCGACGGCTTTCAGTTTACCGAATTGGTGAAATCAACGAGATCTCGACTGGATAACATCGCCAAGCAATTGGTGGTTCAGAGCAAATCGTTTGACGATGTGGTAAAGATGGCGCGCAGCAAAGAACAACTGCTGGCCAGTATACCTGCCATTCAGCCCATTGCCAACAACGACCTCAAAACCATGACATCCGGTTTTGGATATCGGATCCACCCCATTTACAAAACAAGTAAAATGCACACCGGGATGGATTTTGCCGCTCCAATTGGAACACCTATCTACGCC
>DASUEB010000079.1:0-61939 GCA_036275295.1 Luteibaculaceae bacterium
TTTGGGAAATGATCAGCGGAAAGCCAGCGCCTGAAAAAGTACTGGAGTACGCTCAATACGTTGGAATGGCACTCCTGCTCACACTCATGGTCTACGCAAACGGAAACGATATTTTTAGAAGTTTTTTTCAGTAATTCGCAAATGCGTATCTTAACCCACAAAACCCAACTTCGATGACCTTAAACTGCATCATTGTAGACGACGACGAACTCAGTCAACTCACCCTGCGAAAATGCGTGGAGCAAGTGAAATTCCTCAACCTGGTGGCAGTTTGTAACGACGCATTGGAGTGTACGGAGGTTTTGGCAAACAACCAGATCGATCTCATCTTTCTCGACATTGAGATGCCCAACATGAGTGGAATTGATTTGGTGCGAAATTTCGATGTGCCGCAGATCATTTTTGTGACCTCAAAAGCGGAGTTCGCACCGGAAGCGTTTGATCTGGATGTGACCGATTTTATTGTTAAACCGGTTGAATTGCCTCGCTTCCTTAAGGCCTGCGATAGAGCGCTTCAGTTGGCCCAAAACAAAGGAACATAAGAGGGTGGAGGTTCTGGGTATGTTTTTGTAAAACACGACTCGAGATACATTAAGATTCTCATGGATGATATTCACTACGTAGAGGCCTTAGCCGATTACGTGAATATCTATCTGGAAAATTCGCGACATACCATTTTGTCTACCATGAAGGCAATCGAATCGAAGTTGCCGGAGCGCGATTTCGTGCGCGTGCACAGATCGTACATTGTTCGCATCGACAAGATAGTTGAAATTGAAGACAATACCATTATCCTGCACGGAAACAAAATGATACCTGTTTCTCGCTCGTACAAAGAGAATTTGATGAAGCACCTAAGAATGCTTTAAGCATGGGTAAGAAAAAGGCAGCCTTGATTCTGGCATTATGCTTGGGTTCCTTTATCTGTCGTTCACAAACGATGGATGTGGTGGATACTGCGGCGGTGAAGAAGTGGAGTTTTAATGGGGTAGGAGCATTCAATTTTTCACAGGTAGCCCTTTCCAATTGGAATGGAGGGGGTCAGAGCGCGGTCTCAGGCACCTCGCTTCTCAATCTCAACCTCAATCGCGTTGGTAAGCGAACCAGTTTCACTAACATTTTAAACTTAGCCTACGGCCTTCAGCGACTGGAGGGGCAAAATACCCGAAAAACCGACGACAAGATTGACTTTCTCAGCACATACGGAGTTGCGGCATTTAACAAATGGTACTACACGTCGTCTATTAACTTCCGTTCGCAATTTGCCCCAGGTTTTAACTTCCCAAACGACAGCGTTCGAATTTCAAATTGGTTAGCCCCGGGTTATCTGACAGGTTCTATCGGTTTAGAGAACAAAGTCAGCGATCAGTTTACCATTTTCATATCTCCGGTTACTGCCAAATACACTATTGTGCGCGATTCGGCCCTTTCTGCCCAAGGGGCATTTGGAGTCGATCCCGGAAGAATGCTTCGCGAGGAATACGGGGGGTCATTCCGAATGAACCTGACCTCGAAAGTGATGGAAAACGTGAGTTTTACAACACAGTTAGACCTGTTTAGCAATTATTCGGAGAACCCGCAGAACGTCGATGTAAACTGGACTACTCTGGTGACATTCAAAGTCAATAAATACATCAATACCAGTATTTCTACCACACTCGTTTACGATGACGACGTGGTGATCAAACAAGACAAAAACAACGACGGAGCTCTGGAGGTGAATGGGCCCAGAACCCAATTCAAAGAAATTTTCAATTTCGGCCTGCAATATAAATTCTGATGATCAACCTCACCAACATTAGGCAAATAGCAAATGGAGATGACCTTTTCATAAAGGGCATTTTAGAGGTTTTTCTGCAAAAGGAAAAGGAATACAAGGCTGCGATAAACGCAGATTGGTCGCAACGCGATTTCGAGGCGCTTCGACAATCGATACACAAGTTAAAATCGTCGATGTCGGTGCTTGGAATGAAAGAGTACCGACAAAGGCTGCATGCCCTTGAGATTGGGCTCGAAGGAAACCTGCTCTCTGAAGCGCAAATCGAGTTGGGCGTTGCCGAGGCGCTTCAGTTATTCGACACTGCACTTAATGAAGTGCGCGATACCCTGCGCGAATTCAAGTGAACACCGAGAAAATAGGAATTGTAGGTCAAGGTTTGGCGGGCAGCGTTTTGGCGCTTCAGCTCATTTCACGCGGACATAGCTTGGTGGTCTATGACCAAGAGCATCACCGCGCCTCATCTATGGTTGCAGCGGGCATGTTTAATCCAATTGTGTTCCGAAAAATGAATAAGAGCTGGCGCGTCGACGAGCTCTTGCCCGCTATGAACTCTTTCTATACCTATTGGGAGCAGCAATGGTCGGTTAAGTGGCTTCACCATTTGCCCATCGCAAGGGTTTTTCCCGACATGGAGCAGGTAAATGATTGGTCCGCGAGAGAACTAGATGATCGATTTTCAGACTATGTCGGATCTATTGCGGACACACCGATTGACGGACTGTCAGAGCCGTTTGGGCACGGCTTGGTTAAGGGCTCGGGTTACTTAGATGTGCCTGGTTTTCTGCGCGACACTCGCGCATACTTGAGCCAAGGCAATGCCCTGCGAAATGAGCGTTTCGATCACAATGAGCTTCAGGCCGATGGTCAGCGATGGAATTACCGCACAGAAACCTTTGACCGGGTTATATTTTGCGAAGGGCATCAAACCGATCAAAATCCGTGGTTTACCACAGCGGCATACGGAAATACCAAAGGCGAGGTCATGGAAGTGAGCATCGAAAATTTTCAGCGAGAACTCATCCCGAATAAGGGAGTGTGGGTGCTGCCGGTGGGAGGCAATCGCTATCGGGTTGGAGCCACATTTGCATGGGGTGAAAAAAGTGTTGCACCCACGCAAGAAGGAAGAGCGAAACTAGAGGAACAGTTACAAGAATTGCTGACCTTGCCGTACCAAATTGAAAATCACATGGCCGGTATTCGCCCCACCACCAAAGACAGACGGCCGGTGGTAGAGACACATCCGAATTTCCCCAATTTGCACGTATTAAACGGACTGGGAACCAAAGGGGTAATGATAGCGCCATGGCTCACCTTGCGGGCAATAGATCATTTTTTGCAGGGGGCTGAGCTGCCAGAAGAAATCAACGGAAAAAGATTTACCAAATGATAAAGGTCGAACATATCGGAATTGCAGTGAAAAGCTTGGCTCAATCTGATGCGCTTTTCAGCAAACTCTTTAATCAATCCCCATACAAACAAGAAGGTGTGGAGAGCGAAGGGGTGATGACATCCTTTTTCCAACTCGGCGAAACCAAGATCGAATTGTTGGAAGCCACTCAACCCACATCGGCCATTGCCAAATTCATCGAAAAAAAGGGCGAAGGAATACATCATATCGCATTCGAGGTGGCTGACATCAAAGCGGAGATGCAGCGATTGAAAAGCGAGGGTTTTGAGCTTCTCATGGACGAGCCCAAGATGGGAGCCGACAACAAATGGATCTGTTTTTTGCACCCCAAGTCAACCAACGGTGTGCTGGTAGAGCTTTGTCAGGAGCGTTCTGCTTGACACGCGGTTGCTAATTTCGTATCTTACGGGTAGGCTAGGTAATCGCTAGCTTGAGCTCGCGTCGGCTATTCGGCGCGGTATTTGTCATTCATTTTACGGGTGATCTGGGCCTCCGTTCGCGGGTATTTTGACAGTAAATGTAGTGCCTTGGTTTAGCTGGCTGCTAACTGAAATGGAGGCGTGGTGCTCATCGAGGTATTGCTTACAGGCGCTCAGGCCCAGCCCAAGTCCGCCACTTCGCCCCGTGAAAAAAGGCGTAAAAATCTGCTGTGCCGTTTCAGGAGCCATTCCAATGCCGTTGTCAGCAATTTCAATGACGTAGTATTCGCCGTCATTCGCGAAGGATACCGATATGTTGGGTTGGTCGCGTGTGGCAACCGCATCAATGGCATTGCTAATCAGGTTGCCAATTGCTATGCGCAATCGCTGGCGCATGACGGGTCGGCGGGAGCTGCCCTCCAAGCCTTTGCAGGTTAGGTTTACTTTGAATAAAGCCAGCCTATCATTGTTCCACTCAATAGCCTCATGAACAACAGTTTCCAGGTCTAGTTCCTCCCATAAGATCTCAGGCCCGCGCGTGTTGTTGAGCATGGTTGTTAGCAGATCGTTGATTCGCTTTCCGTTGCGTTTGATCAAGTGCAGCAATTCTTTTGAATCATCTTTTGGGTCGGTCAGTTCGTGTTCCAAGTGTTCGGTCGCCATCAGGATATTTGACAGCGGATTGCGTATGTCGTGCCCGATATTGCGTATCATGCGGCCAGTGAGGTTGATTTTCTCCGTATCAGCTAGTATTTGCTGCGTTTTTCTTAGCTCGGTAAGGTCGTGAATGGACCCCAAGAAAAACGACTCTCCACTGGATTGATCATCGATTTTGCGCATGCGAATTACGCCCACTTTGGTTTCGCGGTTGGCCCGAAATGAGGTTTCGATCTGTGCGGCCTGATGGAGGCGGAGTTGGGTTAAAAACGCTTCAATATGCTCAGCCCCATCAAACCAATGCTCAATGGAAGTGCCTGACGCTGACGTGCCGATAAACTGT
Source organism: Luteibaculaceae bacterium (assembly GCA_036275295.1). Lineage (GTDB taxonomy): Bacteria > Bacteroidota > Bacteroidia > Flavobacteriales_D > Luteibaculaceae > DASUEB01. Next base: position 4,608 of record DASUEB010000079.1, read on the forward strand.
TTGAAGGCGCTGTTTTCCTCCAGCACAACGCGGTTCGAATCACAGAGAAAACAAGGGTCGAATGCTTGGTCGAACAGTTTTTGAAATTTCGTGCGTTCATTTTCAATTTGCTCGCGCTGCTTCCTGCGTTCGAAAACGTGGCGGATGGTGCGGTGGAGTATTTCGGTCGACAAATCGGTTTTGGGCAAGTAGTCATCAGCACCTTTTTGAATGGCTTGCAAGTCAATTTGACGGTTACCCACGCCAGTCATGAGGATGATTGGCAATTGGTTATTCTGTTTTCTGACCTGCTCAATTAGTTCCACGCCGGTTTGAGCGCCGAGCAGGTGATCGACCAAGGCCAAATCCCATGATGAACTCAAAAGAGCGTTTAAGCCCTCTTGAGCGTTTGAGAATCGGTGGAGCTCAACGCGGAAATCGGGTTCATGGTTGAGCCAATCGCTCATCAAGAACGCATCGTCGTCGTCGTCTTCTATCAGGGCTATTTTAATGGGGTTCATCATGTTTGGGAAGGTATACGGTAAAAGTGCTGCCGGCCTTAGGCACGCTGTATGCCGTGATTGCTCCGTGATGGTTGATGCAAATTTTCTGGCAAATGGCCAATCCAATTCCATTGCCGGGATATTCGCTTCGACCGTTGAGTCGTTGAAAAATGGTAAAGATTTTATCGATGTAGATCATGTCAAATCCGATACCGTTGTCGGTTACCTCAATTTTAAAATATTCGGTCTTAGGGGTTAGCAGCGGAGATATCGAGGTTTCGGGGTTCAGGAAGGATGAAGCCTGAATTACAATTTGGCAGTTCCGGTCGGGTGTGGAGAACTTAAGGGCATTGTGTATGAGGTTGTAAAAAAGTTGCTGTATTTGTGATGCATTTACCTGGTGCAACACGGGCAGGTCATTGAACGAAATGCGCGCTTTTTTTTCCTCGGCCGCAAGCGAAAGGTCTTCGGTAATTTGTTGACAGATTTGTTGCAGATCAGCGTCGCCCTTGTCGCTAGTATCTCGGGTCAGGCGCGAATAGGCCAGCAAGTCGATGATCAGGGTTTGCATGCGTTTGGCCGATGATTCAGCCCGCTGCAGGTAGTCGCTTCCACGCGAATCCAACGATTCACCGTATTCGCTCAGGAATCGATTGACAAAAGTTTGAATCTTTCGAAGCGGTTCTTGCAGATCGTGTGAGGCCACATAGGCAAACTGCTCCAAATCGCTGTTGCTTCGTTTTAGCTCTTCCACAGCGCGGTCGAGGTTGGCAAGGGCGTTCTCTCGCTCGGTGATATCGGTTAGGATGAATCCCGTAAGCTGAGTGGTGTCTGTAAACCATCGCGACACGGAAACCTCAGCGTCGATGACTTGGCCGGAGGCGGATGTTATTGTGGTCTTGATCTTTTGCGCGGGAGGGGCATCTAAAGAGAGTGCAAATGCCAGTAATTCGGCGGGTAACAGGTCTTGAACGTTCTGTCGATGGAAGCCAAACAAATCAGCGGCAGTGGGGTTGATGGTCGTCCAACCTCGCTTGGATTCGTGTATCAAAATAGCGTCGTTAGATCGCTCAAGCAATTGGGTGTACTTCTGTTCAGAATTTTCCCGGGCCTTTACCGCCTCTTCGCGGGCGTCGATCTCGCGTTGGCGAAGTCGCTGTTGTTTTCCTATGTTGGCGGCAGCCAGCCATACCAAGGCCATTGAGAACAAACCCAAGCCAGCAATCAGCGCGTTGCTTTGATTTTCAGTTTCAACCACCGCTTGGGTTTGGGTTTTAAACAGCGACTGCTCGTATCGGATCATCCGTTCAATGCCTCTGTCGATACGGGCTATTCCATTGGTGATGCGGTTGTTTAAATAGCGTTTTCTAGGCTGGGTAAGCTGGACGGAAGTGGTAATCTCATCAAATGCGGTAATTAAATCGTTGATTTTGGACTCCATTTCGCGAATTTCCTCGCGTTGCGACCAGACCTCTTCGGTGAGTAACTGAGCCTCGGCCAGGTGTTTCCTCACGCGTTGTTGTTGATCGATCAGCTGTGTTCGGGCGGCGGGATTGCGGTTAACGAGTTCGGAAAGGCAAATGGCTTGGGCGTGTTTGACCGCACTTTGTAGCGATTTGAGTTCAATTTCCATTTTGCGGCGGTGCTCGGCCCAAAACCGGTCTTTTTTGGCTTTGTTGAGCAGGCTCAGCGATAGCAGGCTGATCAGGGCGATACTGCATAGAATTGCAGTCAGCACAACGTTGCGCCGGTTGAAGAGTTTTTGCAGGTTAGATATCGAAGCGTTTACCATGGGATTATACATCGTTCTGACGGCGTGTACCTGCAAAAAGCGGGCCGTTGATTAAAACAGGCTCAAAAGGGTGAATGTAGCAGTAAAACGGGGAAATTCCTACCCATCAATGCCCAATTGCTGCATCTTGTTGTAGAGGGTTTTCCTGTCGATATTTAGCAGTTCTGCAGCGCGAGTTTTTTTGCCATCGGCCTTCAACAGGGCTTTAAGGATAACGCTGCGCTCTGCTTTTTCAGTAGCGATTTTAAGGTCGAGGGTTTCGTCGTTCGCGGGTTCTTCTATTGCGGGCGCGCCGTTGGAGGAATGGTGAAGTTCGGCAGGGAGATGCTGCAGAGCAATGGATCCACCACCCGCAAACAGCGTGGCTCGTTTGATTACATTTTTCATCTCGCGGAGGTTTCCCGGCCATCGATATTGAGAAAAGCAGTTCAGAACAGCATCGTCGAAACCGGAAACTGATTTTTGGAGTTCGCGATTGCTGAGTTCGAGAAAAAAGGCCGCGTAGCGCAAAATATCGGCACCCCGCTCACGCAGAGGAGGTAACTCCAGCGCAAATTCGTTGATTCGATAGTAGATATCTTCTCTGAAGGTTCCGTTTGATACAGCGGCTTTCAGGTTTTCGTTGGTAGCTACCACGATACGCACATCGACTGCTATATCTTGATGATCGCCCAGTCGGCGGATTTTGCGCTCTTGCAGAGCCCGAAGCAACTTGATTTGGTTTTCATAACTCAGGTTGCCAATTTCGTCGAGAAATAAAGTGCCGCCATGGGCGTGTTCAAATTGGCCTACCTTATCGTTCAACGCACCGGTGAAAGCCCCTTTTTTGTGGCCAAAGAGCTCGCTGGCGGCCAATTCATGGCTCAGGGCCCCGCAATCAACTGCAACAAATGGACCTGTGGCCCGCAGGCTTTTTTGGTGAATCAGCTGCGCTGCCACCTCTTTGCCAGTTCCACTCTCACCCAATATTACTACGGTCATGTCGGTGGGCGCAACCAGGTTGATCAGGCTGTGAAATTGTTGCGCCTTCTGGTCCTGACCTTCGACGTGTTGAGAGTCGGTTTGCGCTTTCGATTCGGTTTTGCGCGGTGATTTGGGTCCTGCGGCTTTCATGGCGTCTTTCACCGCCATCAAAATTTCTTCTGGATGGATGGGTTTGGTAACGTAATCGATGGCCCCGTGTTTAATGGCGTTTACCGCCACTTTAACATCGCTGTATCCCGTGATGATGATGACAGGCAGCGCAGGATCGATGTTTTTAATGGCCTTGATAACCTCCATGCCCTCCATGTCTGGCAATCGAAAATCGCACAATACCAAACCGGGTTTAATAGATTTGATGAGTTCAATGCCGCTTTTGGCGGTATACGCAACGGAAGTCTCTAGTCCGTTGCGCTCCAGAAAGCGCTTGAGCAAGTTGCCGATATCGGGATCGTCGTCGATGCAAACGATGGGTTTCATAACACGTGTCAGTTTGGGAATGCCGCAGGGAAGGTAATCAATTGGGCAATTTCTTCCCCGTCTTTTACGTGATGAGTTTGTATTCCCAATCGATTTGCCGCTTCAATATGTTGCACGCTATCGTCGAGAAAAAGGACTTCGTGAGGCTTGCAGTTTAACTTCGACAAGGCGTGTAGGAATATGGCTTCATCGGGCTTTCGGAGGCCCAGTTCGTAAGAATAGAAGAGGTGATCAAACCAGGGAGACATATCGCTTGCCCCATAGGCGGGCAGCACCGTTTGGTTAATTTGGTCGATGTGAGTGGCATTGGTATTGCTAAGCAATGCGATAGGAACGCAATGCCTTAATTTTTCCAAGAACTCGAGGCGATGGAGGGGTAGATCGAGCAAGATGCTGTTCCATGCCTCGCGAACGAGTTCAAGGGTGGTTCCAGGTGTGCAATGAGGGAGGATGGTTTTGAAAAACGAGTCGGCATCCATCTGGCCGGTTTCAAAGAGATCGCTGGTGGTGTTCTGAGTCGATTTGGAGAAAAACGATGAGAAATCAACCATGCCCAGCCTCATGAAGGCCTGAACGGGTCGGTTGTAATCGATATTGATGACCACCCCTCCGAAATCGAAAATGATGGCTTTATAAGCGTCGGCCGAATACATGAGGCAAAGGTGCTAAAACGAACGCAGATGATAATTGCTGCAAAAAATTTTGATAACGCCCGTCATAATGCTACTTTTGCCCTCCTTTCAATGCGTTGGTGTTGAAACGGGCCTATAGCTCAGTTGGTTAGAGCACCTGACTCATAATCAGGTGGTCCCTGGTTCGAGCCCAGGTGGGCCCACCCAATTGGAAAGTCGATCAGAAATGATCGACTTTTCTTTTTCTGCCTCCTCTGCAACCCTTGCCACTTGCAGGATCACGGAAAATATGGAATTGGATTTCGGGGTTCGATAAGTGTCATTTTCGCGATCGTAGACAATTCCTTCGGGGAAGAGCAAATTCTGCAATTCTGATTTTATGGAGTAATCCTCAGTTGCCCATATTTGCTGAAGATTCCGACTGACATTGACCGCATATTCGAAGAATTCCTGTGGGTTCGATAATTCAAAATCCACTTCTTCCATTTTCGAGCGAATTGACCTTCTTTCCTCTTTCAGTTTGGTGGAGAATTTCTCATAGGTTTTATTGTTAATCTCACCATAAGCAAACCGCTCTTCCATTTTATCCTAGTCCTATTCCAAATACGAATTTTTGGTGGAACAATTCAATGAGAATTCAGATTTGTTCGTTGAATGTAAGGATACAGTATTCTATCTTTCAGGTTTTCTGTTTTGAATGATTCTATTAGAGCGGCCTCTTCATAAACTTTCCTAAGGCGTTCTTTAAGGGTAATGAAACTAGGAAGGATCAATGAGAATGTGTTTGCAACCTGCGATGGGCGAATAAAGATGGCTTGTAGAAATGGGGATAAAATCGTGTAGGCTAAAGGGATATGTTGATTTGTAACAAAGTGAAAAGCAAAAAAACCTCCTCAAGTTTTGGTTATTAAAAAATCTTTTTTACCTTTCAAAAAAGATATAATATTAATGGTCAAAAAAAACTTAACACCCCAAATTGATTAACAATCAGAATTAAATTCTGTTTTTTTTTGCGCGTTGTTCCTACATACAAGGATCAATTGAGAATTATTAGAGTTGCCCAGAACGTTTGTGCAATCTGATGATTTAGTGTTTTAATCTAATCATCTTACATCATGGTCACCTTGGGTATTTTAAAGTGCATTACCTGTGTAGGTGATTGAAATTTTACATTCTATTCTTAAAAATCCCAAGGTGTCTGTAGCCTTTAATTGCAGCGTAAATTTCTTCACGATAGTTAGAATTAACCTAAATCAAAAAAAACATGAAAAAGATTAAATTGGATTCTAGGAAATTAATTTTAAACAAAGAAAAAATTGTTGTTTTGACAAGTGACCGAATGGATGCTATCAAAGGTGGTGGCAATGAAGCAGATCCTAAAAATCCTACTGCTGTGGTTACCAGAAATGCATGTGATATTCATACAGTGGGTCATGATGATGGTAATGGTTGCCTTAGTGCATCAGATTGGGGATGGTGTTGGTGTGCAGGCCTCTAAAAATTCTTAATTGGCAACTTTTTTTGTTTCGACAAAAAAAGTTGCCCTACATTCTATGAAAAGATCACTTCCCATTGCTGTAGTTTGCTTCACAAGTTTGATTTTATTGGGGGCATGTAAACAAGAGTTTAAATATACCAATATTTGGCCGTCACGTGACCAGGTCTTCCCTATCCAAATTTTTGAGGACAAGAAATTTTCACCAGATCATTTTAATGTTGAGGGTGAGTTATATTACCTATGCAAAGTATGGGGAGTGCTAAGTTTTTATCATATTAAGGATGAGCCAACTCTCAATCAAAATTTATTAACAAGTCTTAAAAAGTTATTGCAAGAGCATGAATCATCACCGAATAATTTCAATAATTTATTGTCTGGTTTAATAGATTCAACCTATACATACAGATATATTAAAGGGTCTTCTTTCGAAAAAGATTCATTGGAAAAATTTAAAAATAAGAATTTTCCTTGGTTGCTAGACTCTTCATATTTATCAAAAGAAACAGCCGACAAACTTGCCGCAATTATATTAAAGCACAACGCTAGCATTAATTCAACTCCTGTAGTTAGCCAAAACAATATCGGGGTCGTTCAGTACTCCGAATATAGCCCTGGTAACGAAGACTTCCCCAGTGTTACGTCCCGCTTAATAGGGTTATATCATTATTGGAATTTAATAAACTATCATTATGTTTATAAGAATTTAATTGATGCAAATTGGGATGAGGTCTTATATCAAAGTATTCCAAAATTTCGAATAACAAATTCGTTTACATCCTATCAGAAGTATATACTAGAATTAATTGCTAATTTGGATGATAATCATTCTATAGTTCATCCAAAAATTTTAACGAAAACTTTTGGAACTTATGTCCCAAATTTTCGAGTCTTGAAAATTGATGGTAAATTCATCATTAAAAATATTAGAACAAGACAATTGTCCGGTGGAGGTCTAAGGCCTGGTGATATCATTTTAGCTTACAATGGAATAGCCATGGAGCGGTTGTCTGACAGTTTGCAAAAGTTTGTCAGCGGCGCTAATTCTTGGTCCAGGCAGAGGGAATTGAATAAACTTCTGTTTTGTAATAGAAAGGAGAATAATGTAATAACCATTGAACGTGATGGTAAAATTAGTAATTTAAAAATTAAGGCTTATAATTTTCAAAAACTTTATCAACTCGAGCGTGGTTACCACAAGAAGTTTAAGGATCAACTTGCCATAAAATGGATTGGGAAGATCGCTTATGTACATATCAATAATCTTTTTGAAGAAAATTTTGAAGAGAATTTGTCGGAAATTAAGAAATCTAGCAGCCTTATTATTGATATGAGAGGATACCCAAATTCTGGCGTCTCTTCTAAGTTATTAAATTTAGTTATAACTAAAAATGATACTTTTTTTATTTCTGTCTATCCTGACATTGACAAGCCGGGGATATTCCGATATTCAAGAAACGAGGTTCCTATAATTATCCATAGTGGTTATAAGTATCACAATAAAATTGTCTTACTTGTAGATGAAACTACACAAAGCCAAGCCGAGTTTATTGTAATGGCAATGCAACTAAATAAAAAGGTAATTACCATTGGGAATACATCCGCGGGATCCAACGGAAATGTTGCCGGATTTACCTTTCCCGGTAATATTGACGTAAAATACTCTGGTTTGGGAATTTATTATTCCGACTTTACTCAAACGCAGAGATCAGGGGTCAGAATTGATTATAATGTATTTAATCAATTAAATGATTTGCAAACTCACCGTGATCCTTGGTTAGAACTAGCGAAAACCATTTTACATCAAAAGTTCGATGAAAACTAAAGTTCTTTCCTCTGTTGATTCTATTATTCAGGAAATAAAATCTAATACAGATTTTGATCATTCCATTCTTCATAATTTAGGTAATTATCTTTTAATTATTGATTATTCAGAATTTAATAACTTACCGATTGATCCAACTGTTAGCAATGTTGTTAATTACATCAATGACTACACTTATAATAGTGCTAAGAATCAAACATTAGCGGAGGGGTATCCTAGTTTTTTTCTAATTTTAAGTCATCTTTTAAAAAAGGGTTTAATTGACACAAAAGCCCTCAAAAATGTTGCAATCCAGGAAATATTTTTAGCTGCTACACAGTTGCAACTGAAATTTAAAAATTACGATTTGCTGTATGGTGCAACAGGTATTCTTCATTCCTTCTTATCTTTTCAAAGATCTGGCCATATAGCTAAACAAATAATTGACTGTTATGTAAGTAGTCTTCTAAACAATAAAATTTATTTTAATGGTGGCTTTGCCTTGGAGGATTATTATTATAGGATAAGGGAAGGTAAGTCTGCTGTCAATATGGGTCTTGCACATGGCTTGCCTTCAATTATCAAGCTCCTTTTAGAAATTCAACAAATCCCTGGTTATAAAAATCGAAAAGATATTGGAGTGCTAATTACTGGACTTTGTGATTTTTTAATATACTCTTCTATAGAAAATAAAAAGATTTCAAACTACGGAATATACTGGAATCTGGATCATCCTCAATTGGAATCTTCATCTCGTTTAGGATGGTGTTATGGTGATTTAGGTATTGGACTAATACTTTATCAGGCAGGAATATTTCTAAATGATGGCAAATATGTTGACCACGCATTAAAGATATTAACCGCCACTACTTACAGGAGGTCAAAAGAAGACACGCAAGTAGGTGATGCTGGACTTTGTCATGGCTCAGCAGGTATAATGCATATTTACAATAAGTTGTGGATGATGAGCGGTGAGCTCATATTCAAAAATGCGCGTGATTTTTGGCTTTCAGAAGTATTAAATTTTACTACTGACAATGGAATCGAAAAATTTTTAAAGTATAATCCTATTAAGAAAGTTTGGGAAAATGATGTTGGTTTTCTGGAAGGTAGTTCTGGAGTTGGGCTGGCATTGCTTAGTTATGTGACAAACGATGTATGTTGGGATTACACATTGATGTTAAATGATTTGAAATGTTAATACCTAAAAAATGTACCGGAAATTTGCTTTTTTGAGGGCTCCAACTATCCCATTTAATCAAGCTATTGATAGAATAGATGTTTATCCAAGTATTTTTGAGGAAGCCTTATACCTCTCTTCCCCGGATCTCTATGACGTAATTGTTAAAGGAGATGAATTAGATGTAAAAGGGAAGCAAAAGCTTGATTGGACATTGCTAAAGTATTGGAGAAGAGCATGTACCAGAAGTACTCCATATGCCACCTTTGCTGGCTACAGTTTGCTAGATATTACTAAGGAGGATACTAACATCATAATTAGTAATGACCAAGGATCTCACGTACGAAAGGTTAGGCTTGACATGAATTATCTATCCTTATTAGTTAATAAGCTGTTAGAAATTCCTGAAATAAAAAAAAGCATTAAATATTTTCCAAATAATACCATATATCTCATTGCAAACAAGTATCGATATGTTGAATATAGAATTACTAATAATATTCGCTATTATTCAATAACAGAGATTGATAAAACAGAATACTTGGATGACATCCTAGATATGGCGACAGATGGTTGCAGTTGGGGAGATATGGTAAAATATTTAACAGAAAATTGTGATGTGTCAAGCGATCAAGCAAAAGAGTATTTAGAGGAGCTATGTAAATCTCAAATATTAATTTCTGAACTAGAGCCTGCAGTTACTGGTGAAGAGCCTTTAGCAAAATTACTGTCCACCCTTGAAGAAGTGTCAGATATCGAACCGCTTAGAAATTCATTGCTGCAAATCCATAACCTAATGAGGAAGAGGGGGGCAGGGGTTTCTTACTATCGGGATATTGAGCTTAAACTGATGAATTTAAAATTAAGTGAGGAAACTCCTAAAAACATTTTGCAGGTCGATTTGGCACTAAATATGAAAACTTCCATAATAGACGGAGATTTAATTGATGAAATTGTCAAACAGGCGGAGGACTTGAAATTTTTAGGAAGGAAGTCTCGAAATCTTCAGTTGGAAAGATTTAAAAAGCGATTTCTGGAACGTTATGAGGATATTGCTGTGCCTCTCGCAGTGGTTTTGGATATTGATGTAGGGATTGGGTATGGAAATGACAGTGGCTCCGAAATATCAGAGGATCATATAATTGGTAATCTTTATATTAAGGAACATCCAAAGCCTTCATCAATTGAACCTGATCATATATCTAATTATGTCCTTCAAAAGTACACGAAATATTGCAGATCATCGGATAATGAAATTGAAATACATTTTTCAGAACTCCAACAGTTTTTGTCACAGAAATCTCAGCTTGATTTTCCCATTAGCCAAACCTTGTTTGGTAGATTAATGAAATATAATGGAGTGTTGAACGCCAATAATTTTCGTTTCGATATAACTGGATTTGGAGGGCCATCAGCATGCAATTTATTTGCACGTTTTGCCCAAGAAGATAGAGAACTTACCAGTTTTACTCAAGACCTCCTTCGTAAAGAGGAGAATTTTGATAATTCTGCCATCTATGTAGAAGTTGTCCATTTACCCCAAGCTAGGGCGGGAAATATTTTATTGAGACCTCATTTAAGAAAGTATGAATTGCCTTATGTGGGTGTTTCGGGTTTAGATAAAAATTTTCAAATAACAATTGACGACATATTAGTTCAAATAATTAATGGTGAAATTATTCTAAAAAGTCGTCGTTTAAAAAAAAGAATTATCCCGCGGTTAACTACTGCACATAATTTTTCGGTTAAGAGTTTACCCGTTTATAAATTTCTCTGTGACCTCCAGGCACAAGGATATGCCTACCCTAACATATGGGATTGGGGTCTTTTAGAATCAGTTCCTTATCTTCCAAGAGTGATTTATAAAAACCTTATTGTAAGGAAAGCAAGATGGAATTTATCGGAAAAAGACTTTATTGACATACCCACGAATGATTCAGAGTATATGCGATATTTTTCAATATTTAGAAGCTCTAAAAATATGCCCGAGAAGGTGGTTTTTAAAGAAAGAGATAATGAGCTGCTACTTGATTTGACAGATAAAAGGAGTTTGGAAATGTTATTGTTAATTATTAAAAAACACAAATTTATCGTATTAGAGGAATTTTTATTTACGGATGATAATTGTATTGTCAGAGATGAAAATAATAACCCATATACAAGTGAAGTAGTTATCCCCGTTCTTAATGTATCACAAAATAAATTGCTAAACTTCCCAATGGATTGTTTTGAAGAATTGCATATCCAAAAGAAGTTTCCACCGTTTAGTGAATGGATGTACTTTAAGGTCTATTGCGGTATTACCTCGGGGGACAAAATTTTATCTACAAGAATTTTTGATTTTATTACTAGCGGAATGAAGAAAAAATTGTTTGAAAAATTTTTCTTCGTACGTTATCATGACGACTTCCCACATATTCGGGTGCGCTTTTACAATTCTGACGTATCTAAACAAAAGGTTCTTTTTGAAATGTTCAGTAAATCTCTAAACCAGGAAGTAGATTCTGGTAAAATTGGTAAGATTTCTTTGGACACATACAATCGCGAATTGACCAGATATGGAAATGAATTAATAGTTGTAGCTGAAGATATTTTTTGCACAGATAGTCTCGCCGTTTTAAGATTTCTAAGTGAGAGTTCCGGGGACATTATGGACCGAATTTTTTATGCTGTGAAAAGTGTTGATACTTATTTAGATAATTTCCGATTTTCTATTGAAGAAAAGAGGGATTTTGCGCGGACAATGTATTCGAAATTTTATAAAGAATTTGGTTCGGATCCAAGACTTAAAGCCCAACTAAATGAAAAATTTAGGAAGTATCAAAATTCGCTTCTTTCATTAATAAAGTACGATTCTCCTGCTCAAATTTTCCCTGGTAGTATGTTATCAATATTATCAAAACGATCAGTTGATATTATAAATATGCAAGAAAAATTTTTCCCATTTCATAACCATTCGAGGCGACAACTATTGTTAAATGTACTATTGCCAAGTTATATGCATATGAGTATTAATCGTCTTTTCGCTTTTAATCAACGCAAGTATGAAATGGTAATTTATAGCTTTCTTGAAAGAGTTTATATGTCACATATTGCAACAATGCAATACGTCAAAATCAAAGAATAGTTACATCCGATTTAATTAACCCAAATTATGCAGTTGACCTAATTTCTTCACGGGTTAATCGGTTGAACAGCGATTCGATATAATCCCTTTTTTTTCCTGTTGCAGACAACATCAATGTTGTTTTTCGGGAAGACCTTCGCAGGTAACATCCAATTGCAATGCAGTTGAATCTTATAGTTGATAATGTGTGAGTTACCTTGTTAACCGCCAATCGATTTCGGATGTAGCTCATAAAATTATAGGCCACAGTAACCCATCTAAAAGCAAATTCAGTTGCCCATGCATCGTTAAAATTGAAGCCAGCTATGGCGTAATCATGTTTGAGCGTAACCCCACGGAAAAGTACATCTTGTGCGTCCGCCTTTAAGTTGATTCTTTTGCGCCATGCGAACAAAAATACAATGGGCGGAACACATTCGCCAATGGCAGGAAAGCGGTTTAAGTCGGCGTAAATTCTGTGAGATTCAGGGATTGAGTTATGTAAGCTTCCTCTACCACCAAAAGCGTTCCGTTGAGTTGGCAAAGGACGGAGGTAATTTCGAGCAAGTTTTTATTCATGCCAAAGAAAGCTTGGAGAAGATTGAGTTTTGCACGCCCTCTGGTGGGCGCTGGTCCTTTCCAGTGCATACGCCCAAAGAGCTTATTCGCTTTTTGATTAGCCTGTAATGTTGCTAATATCAGAGCATCAGCGCTATTTTGTGTTTACTGGAGCTGCTGATATGCGCAAAGGCTTTGATACCTTGGCTGGGTTGGTGCGATCGCAGATGCACCAAAATCCTTTGAGTGGCGATATGTTTATCTTCTTCAATCGCTCGCGCACGCACGTAAAAATCTTGCTTTGGGAGCGCGACGGATTTGCGCTTTATTTCAAACGGCTGGAGAAAGGCACGTTTGAAGTCCCTCAAGCTACTGCTCAAAACTCAACCCGTATAACGGCCCAAACGCTATCGCTCATTTTACAGGGCATTGTTTTATCATCGGTTCAACGGAAAAAACGCTACGAACACGCCGCCTAAAAAAGATCGATTTTGCGGTAATTTTATAGAATAAATTGTAGTGTTTTCGGGGGTTTTGCGTATCTTTGAGACTTGACACAAGAGGTTGCGCAGCTGCAAAAAATGGTTCACGATCTGATTCAAGCGAATCAAAAACTGCAAGCCGAGGTCGACTTCTTTAAAAGACAGATTTTTGGTAAAAAATCAGAACGATTTATCCCAACACCCGGTCAATTAGTACTAGAAGGACTGGATGTTGCGGCAGAACCAGGCCTGATGCCTTCGCAAGGCAACCTGCCCGCTTTATCCAAGCCAGAAAAGCAAAAGCCGGTTCGCAAGCCCATTGATGAGTCCAAATTTGAGGTAATTACACAAGAGTTGCATCCCGAGGTCGATCTGGAGGAGTTAGCGTTTATCGGCGTCGAAGAGTCTAGTTACAAAGTATTGGTGGACGCTAAGATTGTCATCAAAAAAATCAAGCGGTATAAATACCAAAAACCCAGCGGAGAGATCATCATTGCTGACATGCCGTATCGTCCCTTTGCCAAAAGCGCGGTGTCTTCATCGATCGTAAGCGAAGTGCTGGTTCAAAAATACGTGGATGCCATGCCTATATATCGCCAAGAGAAGGCGTGGAATCGGTTGGGAGTTGATTTTGCCTATTCCAGCCTATCGGATATGCAGACCATGGGTTACGATTTGATAAAGCCGCTTTTTGAGGCATTTAAAAAATCCATACTCGCCAGCTCTTATCTGCAAGTAGACGAGTCGCCATTTAAAGTACTCTCTAGTGAAAAAAAGGGAGCCTCGCATTTAGGTTACCAATGGGTGTACTTGGATCCGGTTAGCGAGTTGGTTTTTTACAACTACCAACGCGGCCGATCGGAACAGCATCCCTTAGAGATGCTCAAGGATTTTAAAGGCATCATACAAACCGATGGATACGCAGGGTATAACAAAGTAGCCCAAAAAGAAAACATAGAGCAGCTCTTTTGCATGGCCCATGCGCGGCGCTATTTTGAACGCGCCCTAAGCAACGACCCCGATAGGGCTACATTCTTCCTAGAGGAGGTCAAAAAACTATACCTGATAGAAAGCCATATCAAAGAAAAACATTTACAAGGCACCGACAAAACAGCCTATCGCCAAAGGCATGCCAAGCCTGTTTTGGAACTAATCGGAACTTGGCTTGATCAAAATTGGGCCCAAACCACCCCCAAAAGCACTATTGGTAAGGCTATACAGTACAGTCGCGAGCGATGGCAAGGCTTGAGTGCGTATGTTGAGTTTGATCATGTTCAAATCGACAACAATGCCGTAGAACGAAGCATACGACCCATGGTGGTAGGTCGTAAAAATTACCTGTTTGCCGGCTCAGACCAAAGCGCCGAACGAGCTGCATGCTTCTACTCGTTTTTTATCACCTGCAGAATGCATAATGTCAATCCCAAAGCCTGGGTAAATGACGTGTTTGAAAAGATAGAACATCTCAAACCATCTCAATATCACACCCTATTCCCCCAAAACTGGGGAAAATAAAACCTTTTCTCTGTAGTTTTAGGATGTAGTTACCCGTTGGGTTACGGAAATAACCGGTCGAAACTGGAGGATTTATCAAAAACGGAAAATACGCCGCACTTTTCCAGTAAGGCAATGATAATCCGTCGGCTTTTGTAGGCGGGATAAGCTTCTTCAAAAAATATCCAGACATGCCCACCATTTCCAGATCGCGATCGCTCTAAATAGGCCGGAATGAAATACTCTTCGCATGCTTTGAGGAACTTAACGCATTGTTCCAGCCAATCATTTTTATCGAAATCAGCAACAACAAACCAAGAGGTATTGTTGATTAATAAAGGATAAAGTCCAACTAACTGTTCTCCTTTTAAATGTCGGCCAATTTCTTGATCGGAGAGGGCTTTATACTTCTTGTCAGCAAAGTTCTGGAAGGTTCCACCATTCATTTTATGCTGCCGGAATCTATACGGATCGTAAAAATAAGCTGGCATGTAACCACTCTTTCCATTCTTTTCCCACCTGAGGGCAAACACATCTTCACGGCCTTTAAACAAAGACTTGAATAGTTCTATGTGATGCGCCTCAACCATAAGTCGCACCAAGGTAAAGATTATGAAGGATAGAGGTATATGAGATCACGTTGAATTTTTGCGACACTGTCGCAACAATCTTTTATCCGCCCAAACCCCGAAGGCAACTATTCAGATTCGTCCACTTCCCCAACTCCCTCTCCCGGCTCAACCTCACCACGTCACCCACAAATTCGTTCGATAAATCCCCTGTTCTTCCCACACTTTTCATCCAATGCCTGATGCTGTTGAAGTGTCAGGCATTTTTGCTTTATCTACAACTTTTTCGATTTCTCCATCGCTTAGGAATCAGTCAGCGTAAGTTCGGTCCTGAACCGATTGTTGATGTTTATTTCAATGAGGTTGAATTAGGAAGTGGTAGGTTTCCTGCCATTCGGGATTAAGTTTTTGGCCGAATAGATTGAGCCACCTGTTTGTCAAATCCTGAAAAAAACTTCCTCAATATCTGCTGTTCACCAATGCTCAGGTGGGTGATTTTTACTGAAGTTTTTAGTTTGTCCATTCCGTGGGCATCGATGATAGCGCCGAATGAAGAATTCAGGAAAGACGAGGAAGTTGGTGTTGCTCCTTCGAACGAGAGTTCAACACAGTCATTTGCTTTGATATACTTGTCCAAAGCAAGAAACAACGTATAGCCAGCAGAGTTGGTGTACGTGTCAGAAACTATGGAAGTTAATTTTAGCATAAGTGTGCAAAGATACGAATTACCATTCAAACGAATCGACTTCTTCCTTAGTGGCTAAGTTAGCCACTTTTATGCGGACCTCAACTAACGTGCCGACAAAATTGTGAATTGAATTGGCAGCGTACCTTTTCCCGGATGGAAACCCGTTCATAACTACCCCGGAAGTAGAGAGTTTCCAACTGCTATCTGTGGAATGGATAAAACTACTCAGGTTATCTAATCCCTTACCAGCATTGTAAGGAAAGGATCCAATGGTGTTGTTTTCTTTTACTGCCCATTTTAAACAATCCGTCTGCGACATTATAGGTAGTGATTTGGCGGCCATGTACGTATTCACCGCTTCCGGAATCCCAACCCCCAGATCGCCAACGCAAAAACCAATCTCTTCCAGCCTCGGAAAGTACTGGCAAAACACGTATGCGCCAATCGGTGAGTGGGCATGATCATACACGTTGTTGATCAGTTCGGATAGTCCTAAATTCAACATCGACAAGTCTTTGTCAGGACACAATCCTTCCAAGTATTGTTGTGTTGAATTGATATAGGTATTCATGGTCTCCCTTTCAACCCGACGTATAGGCATGGCGGTATAACTCGGAATACTTTCCAGGGTATCGGGAAATTGAAAGTTCCGATCGCAGAAGTCGATCAGAGAAATCCCTCTTAGATAGTGTTCAACTGCGGGATTTCTTATCGAGCCAATTGTAACGACATTAATATTCCCTTTTAGACGAATGATGCACGAAGTCAGTAAAATCACTTCACCCGGATCCAGGAAACCTTTCCCAATATGAAGGGTAATTGATTCTCCGCTGATTCCTTTAAGAATGAGGTTAAACAATCCGAAGAAGTCATTTCGGTAATTTATCGTGATGTTAAAGGGCATGAAGAGCAAATTGAACGAGTCAAAATTAAACTAATGTGAATTACCATAGCCGTGCGTCAAATTGTTGCGACAGTGTCGCAACAATCTTTTTATCCACCTAAACCCCGTATGCATCTCTCCAAACCCCTCCACTTCCCCCAACTCCCTCTCCCTACTCAACCTCACCACAGCACCCACAAATTCGTTCGATAACTCCCCAATTCCTCCCACACTTTTATACAATGCCTGATACTGTTGACGTGTCAGGCATTTTTGTTTTATCGATCTCCTTCCCGATTACCAAACACCTTGAGAATCCGACGGCCTCGGCTCGAGCCAGTCACCATCGCTTTCTATTTTATCAAAGAATTTTGAGTTTTTGGAAACGGTAGCGCAAGTTTCTATGAGGAGGTAATCATTTAAAGCCCCCTTTAGTTTCTTTGGTTTCCTGTAATTGAAAATGACCACTACAATACACCTGAATCAAAAGTAAAACAACAAGACAGGTGTTTTACTTTCGGGGCTAAAAGTAAAATACAAAGTAAATTATTTTACTTTTGTGGTACTATGGAAATCGAAAACTTTCAGTCAGGCTCATGGGGCAAGGGGCCAGAATACCAATACTTTGTTCCAGAAAAGGTAAATCACGAATGGTCTTGGCAGCATCCAGAAATTGGCAGCCTACTTGAGAAAGCGGCTATCCGACTTGGAGAGCTAAATGCTTTTTCACGCTTTGTGCCAAATATTGACTTATTCATCCAACTACACGTAACCAAAGAAGCGGTAGTATCTAGTAAAATTGAAGGTACACAGACCAATATGAATGAAGCGTTGCTTCCAGAGTCGGAGATAGATCCAGAGAAGCGGAATGATTGGAAAGAGGTTAGCAACTACATAAAAGCTCTAAATACGGCAATTGAACAATTAGCGATCCTGCCTGTTTCAGGACGGTTATTACGTCAAACTCACGGTATATTACTTGATAATGTTCGTGGTCAACATAAGCTACCTGGATCTTACCGAACAAGCCAAAACTGGATTGGAGGAGCTTCGCTTAAAGATGCGGTATTTATTCCTCCACATCATGAGCAAGTTCAAGAATTAATGGGTGATTTGGAACATTTTCTACATAACTCGGACATTAATGTGCCTGACCTTATTCGTATTGCAATCGCTCACTATCAATTTGAAACCATACACCCATTTCTAGATGGTAATGGACGTATCGGGCGCTTATTGATTACTTTGTATTTAGTGGAACGTAAAATACTGGAAAGACCTTTACTCTACTTATCGGTGTTCTTTGAACGAAATAAAGCATTGTACTATGACAACCTTACACGCGTAAGGACCCACAGTGATTTATTACAATGGATTAAATATTTTCTAGTCGGTATCGAGGAGACTGCGTCTCAATCAATTCAAACTCTTCAGAATGTAATTAAAATCAAAGAGGATGCGGAGAAGCTTATCCAGGATAAATACGGCCGTCGTTCCCAATCTGGAGTAAAACTTTTAAGATCATTACTTCAAAAGCCAATTGTGCGTGTTGATGAAGTTGCAAAGGTTACAGATTTAAGTTTCAAAGCCGCAAATGATCTGGTTACGGAATTGGTAAATGATGGAATTCTCGAAGAGCTTACAGGGCAGAGCCGGAATAGAATATTTGCATTCGAAAAGTACCTTAAGGCATTTGCCGTATGATTCTTAAAGCCAAAAATTTGGCTCTTTAGTAGCAGGGTTTTTTTTATTTTTTAAGAATTATCCTGCTAGTTGTAGGTTTGATAATTCGCGACCAATCTCATTCAATCCATTAAGAATTCTCGTTGTCTGTTTACTTGAAGGTTTTTTATGGCCTTTCACATATTGCGAGAATAAGGTTGGATTCATTCCAATTCTTTCAGCTAAGTATTTTGCGTTTATAACTTTATAATATTTGAAGAATTGTTTCAAATCAATTTCCAGTTCAATATTTTCCCTGCTAAACTTAGTTTGAGTTGCATCAAAAGCAAGTTCTATTGCCTCAATAATATTATTTTGAAGTTCAGTTATGTTTTTTCCAGTTGTGTAAACAGGAGTATCCTCTGAAAATGCTGAGAATCCAGTTTCAGTTTTCTCAACAATAAATTTTAATTTCTTTTTCAGTTTCATGTTTTCAAGAATTGAGATTATTTGATACCAGCATCTTTGAGAATCTTCTTTTCTAAGCCTTTTCCGACTTCCGCACTTCCGTGATCAGGAACAATTAATATTTTTTATCTCTCAGCATGAATCATTTTTACATGAGATCCTTTCTGAGAAATTGCATACCATCCGTTCTTCTTTAGAATTCTCATTAACTCTGAGCATTTCATTTGTGAATCTTACTGGCTTTTGTTTCTATGACAAAGTAAATAAAAGTTTACTTAAGATTCAAGTATAAAGTCAATAATAATTTACTTACATCTTTTCTTCTCGGGATTGACTTGTGTTTGATCCGATGCCAGAAGTGCCTTGCTACTAACTACTCTCTAACCGATTTGAACATGATCTATGAAAGTTGTGGTCACATTTGGTACTACTTGGAAGGTAATTATGAGGATGGATTCCCTTCAATGAACTCACAATACCTTACAGAAATAGAAGAAAAACATGCCCTCCTTACTGGAAGACGCACGTCGCGTGATACTATCTGAAGAGATCTGAAAGAGTTATGTAATGATTTTACTGAAAATCGATTGCTAAGAGTTATGCAGTTGACAGAGTTAAACTCTGAGGACTTAGCCGAAAAATACAGTAGACTAATATTCAATTTGTTGGTTTTTGTGGCGATCTTGGTGACCTCCCTATTGCTCTATGTTCAACCCTATTGCTCTATTTTTATGACCCGGGTGGTCGCGTTTCTTGTTGCACTTTGTCTAGCCAATACGATAGATTTTATTTGGGGGTTATTTCACTTTATCAATCAGGAGCTGTCGGTCGATGATATTTTAGAAGTTAATAACGATGATTCAAATTAACTCAACCTCTCCCTCAATTGATCCTTCCAAACCACAACCCCTTTCTTTTCATCTGAATAATCGTGAATGATTCTTCCGAAATTCACGGGTGCGCTGGCAAGGGAAGCTTGCCTCCCGGAACCTCTGATCGTGTTGAGGTCCGTATTGACAGGGTCCGATAACTCCCTGATTCCGCCCACTAAAATGTTAAAGCAAGGCCCAACCCGATATCCAACTATTCCTATTCTCAGCGGGTAAAAATCCGATGCGAGATTACAACTGACCAAATGCCTATAAAGCGTTTACCTGTGAATTATAACAAGCTTTGGCCATGTGTGATTGCCTTTCGGGTGGATCTGCTCTGATTATTATCCAAACAACACGTTCACCCAGGTTGTCAAACCGGTTAAAAGGATCAACCACAACACCATGGATTTAAATTGTTGTTCGGAGATCCGGCTCAGGATTTTTTTGCCCACGTAAGTGCCAGAAACGCTCACCATCAGCAGAATTGGAATGAGATACAGATCGTGCTGGTGCACGTAGCCGTTGAAGTAATACACAGCGCTTCGACTGGCATCAATGGCCAAGTCTATTACCGCCGAGGTGGCGATAAATGCGTTCATAGTCAGCCCATAGGCTGCCAGTGTAATTCCGCGTATGGCGCCTCCTGTGCCAAGCATGCCTGCAATAAGTCCAGATAGCGCACCCCCCATTGCAGCATTGATAGGGCTGGGTTTGATTCTCACATTTTTGAATACCAACAAAACGACACTGACTAGAATCAGGAAACCTCCTAACGCTATTTTAAGTACCTCGCTGTCTACCTTTGAGCTGAAGAAGGAACCCACAATTACAAACAGAACGGCCGGTAGTCCGATTGAAAAGACCAATTTTTTATTAAAACCTTTTCGAAAGAATGCAATTTTGGCCAAGTTACTGGATACATGAAAAACAGCAGTTATGCCAAGAACCGAATGAAAGTCGAAGAAATAACTGGCAATGGGAACAAAAAACAGCGAAGAGCCAAATCCGCCAACGGTACCGAGGATTTCCGCCAGTAAAGCCAAAATAATAAACCAGATTAAATGATCCATGGTCGTTTATCTAATAAATCAAAAAGTGGTTTAGGGCAAGAAACGTGTGGAGTTAACCACCGATTGGGAAAGATAATTGTAATTTCTGCATAAGCGATTTGCATGGCGAGCCGTGTTCGGACTTAGGTTTCGAGTTCAGCAAAAGAATTAGAGGTGGATTTGCGCCTGCCTCGTAAACAACAAAGACGAATCATTCCCTCAAAGCCATTACCTCCCTCAAAAGAGGGGGTAGTTTTTTGGCGTTTACATCGTCGGTGTAGTGGCTCAACGTACACGAGATATAGCGGTTATTCACTTGAGCCGTGACGTAATAAATAATGAGAATATTGCTGCCACCCATGATGAGTTGAGGGATTTTAATTTTTAAGGTTCGCCGCAATGCTTTGGTAGGCTGACCCTCAAAAATTACATCTACCTCTACGTCCTCCAGTACATCGCCCATCTTTAAACTGGCATTTAAGGCTTTTTGGCCCTCGGTCATTTGCTTGGCCCTTTCCAGGCTGCTGAATTCTGACCAGTTCATTTGTCCCATATTGGGGCACTGCAAGTTTCTAACGCCTCGCCAATGGCAGGCGGGCCCCAAGTCCAATGCTCGGCCGGCGAATTGGATCGTGTCGACTCCATGGAGGCAAAAATTTCCTTCGGCATGGAATAGGACACGATGGCGTCGTAATAGGTTTTTTCTAAGGTCTTTACCCGGTCGCAGAGGGTATAAAAACCCACAACAGCGATTTTGTCCAGCGCTCCTTGAGCAACATAGTATGTGCTTTGCGATGTAGCCCCACCCTTGGTTTCACGTACGTTGAATATTTTGACCCCCGGGAAATAAGGGTCCTCCTCGGCTTGTGTGTCTTTCGGAATGGTGAATTTTTTCTTTATCTTTTCTAATCCCTTGTCGTCAAAACGATAAGGGAATTCTTGTTGAAATATGGTATATCCCTCCACGTCGTAGAAGGTTACCTGTTCTTGCGCAATGGCTTGAGCCAATGCAAAGGGTAATTCCTGAGCTGTAGCGGCATTCAGGAGCAGTGACATCAGCACCGGTAAAAAAGATTTGGGCGTCATAGGGATGGAATGAATGTAAAGGTCAAAAAATAACCATTCCATTCCTATTCAGCTGGCCTAAATACGAAAGTGCGATTGCCAAGAAGGAGTTTTGTCAGAACTCAACAATGATTCCAACAGAAGGGAGTAGGGTACCTGAAATATTCGGTAAGGTTTTAACTTGATAAGCGCTGGGGCTGTTGGGGTCTTCTAGCGGATTACCTGCGGCATCGCGAACCACGGTTAAGAAGGGTTGGCCTTGTGCTTTGGAGTTAGTTGCGTTCTGGATGTCGAGGTAAAGATCCAAGTCCCATCGTTTGCGGCTGATTTTTTTGTCGATGCGAATATCCAGCGCTTGGAAAGAAGGGAGTCTTTCAGCGTTTATACGCGAGAAGTCGTTGATGCCCCTACCAGTAATGTCGAAGTTTTGTTTCTGTGCCGAAGCGGCAAGGTCGTAGGGAGTGAAAGGCTGTCCACCGCCGTAGCGATAACGGAGACCGAGTTCCCAGTTTTTGCCCAACAACACCCCGCCGGTTGCCGAAACCAAGTGCCGATTGTCCCAAGAGGAAGGGGCAAGGCGGCCATCGGCGTTACTGAATTCACTGCGCACATAGGTGTAACACAAAATTCCGTAGAAACGGGTGCTTAGCTGCTGCTGGGCCAGCAATTCAAAGCCGTAAGCGCGGCCGCTGCCAACAGAGCTTACAGGGGCATTACCAATCACTCCAAAGTCGGCACCCAAGTTGGCCAATGAGATTCCTTCGCGAACCAAAATGGGATAGCTGCGGTATTGCTTGACGAAACCTTCTGTGCTAAGACGAAGTTTTTTGGTTGTACTGTACTCCAATCCCGATACGTAGTGATCAGATGTGATGTAAGTTGCGTTTTCGTTGCTGAGTTGTCCGATGTTGTTTCTATACCCCAGCACCGTGTAGGCCGGCAACTGGGTATAGCGCGCCACACTGGCATTTAATTTCAACTGGGTATTCAAAGCATAGCTTGCGCTAAAGCGTGGTGATAGATTTTTAAATGGATTGACCATGCGGTTGTTGAATGAATTCCCATCGCCGCGCAATCCGGCTGAAACCCGCAGTCTGTCGCCAACGTAGCGGTCGGCTTGGGCAAAGAAGGCGTATTTGAATAGGTCGATGGATCCCGAGAAATCCACTAAGACGCCAAAAGGTAGTCGGTTGAAGGTGCTGTTCAGGTAACGCACATATTCGCCAGCCGCACCCAAGGTAAATGACACTTCGCGCCACTTGCCCGTTTGTTCTATACGGACCTTATTCTCCATTTCCTGCGATTGATAGTTTTGAATGAGTCGCTCGGGACTGGTGATGTTGTCCTGGTATTTTATGGCCTCGTTGTTGAGCATATTGCGACTTAGCACCACGGTGGTGTTCCCAGCAGGGCCGTAGCGCCGCCATTTGGTTCCAATGGTATAGTTCCACTGGGTGTTTACGGGAATATTGTCAAGTATGTAACGCTGCTCTTCGGTTTCATTGGCTTCGGTATTCAGACTGAAATCGTCAATAGCTCCTAAACCCAGAATGGTAATTTCGTTTTTGCTGTTGAGTTTGATGGTTTGTTTGTAGGCAAAATCTTGATATGTGGGTAAAAAGGGCAGTTCAAGGGCCTTGAATAAAAATTCCAGATACGATTTTCGGTAAGAGGCTATAAAACTCGACTTTTTCCCCATCGGGCCCTCGGCAGTAAAGTTGAGGTCAGACGAACCGAGGGTAAACGAACCACCCAGTCGATCGGTGCGGCCGTTGATCTGTCTAATTTCCATTACCGAGCTCAGGGCATTGCCGCGGGCACTTGGAAAAGCGCTGGAGTAAAAATCAACCTCTTCAATAAAGTTGACGTTGAGCAGACCCACAGGACCCCCTGATGCCCCTTGGGTGGCAAAGTGATTGATGTTGGGTACTTCAATGCCATCGACATAAAAGCGATTTTCGCCAGTTGAACCTCCTCGAACAATGATGTCGTTGCGAAATGAAACTCCCGATGCTACACCCGGAAGCGACTGAATGGCTTTCGAAATATCTCGGTTTCCGCCGGGATTGCGTTTTATCTCAGTTGCGCCGATACTTCGCACTGAAACCGGACTTTCGGCTCTTTTGACCCTGGCGTCGGCTACTACTTCTACTTCGGCTACCGCAACATTGTTTTCCTCTAAGGCAAACTCCAGATCGCGTTCGCGGGAGGCCAAAATTTGGATTTCTGCTTTTTGCAGCGGCTTAAATCCCAATGCGGTGCATTCAAAAGTGTAGAAACCCGGCGCCAGTTCAGCGATAACAAAGTTGCCATTCTCATCGCTGATGGCTCCCGCCGCTTTGCCTACAACACTCACCGCTGCAAATGGAATGGGTTCGCGCGTTATGGCATTATAAACGGTTCCGCGCACGGCAACTTGTTGAGCCCATGCTGGGATGGATAAAAAAAGAATCGCGAGGGTAAATAAAGGTCTCATATGGGGGGGGTGATACTAACGTAACAAGGCCTTGCGTTGAAGGTTCACGGCATTCGTCGATCAAAATGGGGGTATTCGCCTAAAATCAGGCCGTAAAATTTTAGAATTGCCACAATATCAGCAACTTTACATCATCAAATTGGAGTATGAAGAAATTGGTTTTAAGTATTTTTAGCATTTTGCTGGGATTCAGCGCATTGGCTCAAGTGACGGTAAACAAAGGTATCTATGCCAAAGAGCTGATAACTGGCGATAGCGTATTTGTAATCGACTATAAAGACATTTTTGAAGTGGAGTCGGGCAGGTATCCACTCGACGCCGAGGCGTTGGAGTCGGCATTGTCAGATGCCTTGGTGCTTTTTTGTGATGAAAACGTCAATGTGCAAAACGAGCAGTTGCGCGATACGTCGTTCTTAAAACTGTTTGCCGAACAAGTCCCCGGTCAATACCAGTGGGTGCAATATCGCGCTAAAAAACTGGGCAAATCAGTGGGAAGCTCCGACGAGAAAGTCACCGTGTTGTGGAACGATATTAAAGACCTCGAAGCCGGAGGAGCGGGAATGATCATGATCTCTTGGGACAATGTGCTCAAAAAAGCCTGGGAAGATATACAAGAAGACTATCTGGAGGACAACCCAAAGATCAAGGAAGTTTACAAACAATTAGAACTGCAGCTGGCCGATAATTTCACAGCCTTCGAAGGTCCTGGCGACGACGTGGTTTTTTATCCATTTACCTGCAAACGCTGTTTGAATAAAGTGATCAATAAGTTCGTGGGTTCGAAAGAGGACATCAACAAATCTGAAATCGCAGAGGGGGAGTAATGTCGACAGGAATAGAACCTGTGTAAAGCGCCCGTCCAGAAACGCTTGTTGATTCTGGTCGGGCGGTTGAAACGAAGAGGTTACGATTGGGGTTGCTCGAGTTTCTGCTTCAAGGTTTGCAGTCCGGTGTTGAAATCGTCGCCAATCAGCGCCTCAAAATCCATAAACCACAACATCATATTCATCGGGTATCCCATTTTGCCCTCAAAACCCCAAGTAACTTGGGTGCCATTGGCAGCATCAGCGGTGATGAGATAGGCTTTTTCCTTCGATTCAAAAGGTTCTGAGAAACGCAGCTCGTAGTCGATGCGTTCGTTGGGGGTGATGCCCATAATTTCTTGTTCACCAACTCCCACATCTTTGTTGGTGCTTTTCCAAGCCGAAACAAAGCCTACGGTGCCGTCGGTTCCGCGGAAAGTCTTCTCCATATTGGGATCCATCGATGCCCACTTGCTGAATTCGTCTTGATTTTTCAAGTATTTGAGATACTCAAAAACCTCGGTTCGCGGGCGAGCTATGGTAACCGAACGCGAAACCGAGTACTCCTCAGCGGTGAAGAGGGCCACTACAAATGGCAACGCAATAAGCAGCAGCAGGGCAATGAGAATTTTTCTGATCATTTGATATAGGGTTTTGGTTGTTTAAATCGTCAAAAGTGCGCTGTTATCCATGCCTCACATCCCAATCTACTCCCTGATTTTTCACCCCATCTCTCTTCGACCCCAGTGCACAGCAAACAGTTTGGAGTCGCTTGGTTAGGGAAAGATATAAAAATATCGAAATAAATAAAAATGGTGTCCCAAGTGCGTTCTCACTCCAGCGAATCGCGGTTCAAATAATGAGGGTATGGCGTTGTGCGGACGGGCTGAAGCGGATGCAACCTATTTTGAATACCTTAATTCTTTTGGCTTTACTGGTTCAAACCGTCGATGGCGTGCTGTAAGTAGAAGAAAAAAAATACCGTGAACCCAAGGCGATCAGATCCAGATTTGACGGCTATTCCTCGCCTTGACTTGAGTCAAACTCATTTATTTTCCGAGCGGTCCTTTTTTTATGAATGACGCAATCGCGGGGGCCAGTTTTTTGTTGATGGGTAAAGAGCTGTCGCGGTAAACCGTGTTGGTTTGATCTATCCGTTGATTCGAATCGCTGTTCTTTAAAACATGGGTCATATTTTCCAAAATAAGCAGCTGGGCGGCGGGCTGGGCAGCATCCAGTGCTTTCGCGTCCTCCAGGGTGACCTGCAAATCGCGGCTGCCTTGCACAATAAGCAGTGGCACGTCGAGGGAGGCTGCGAGTTGCACGGGGTTGTATTGTATCACATTGCGCAAAAAAGGAAGTATCGATTCCCTGAATAAGCTTTTGAGTATGGGATCGTCAGGTATCGATGGTGTTTTCCCCGCACGAAGATCATCAAACACAGCAGCCGAATTCGCGTAGATCGATTGAGATTGTTTTTTCAATTGCTCGAGCAAGACAACGTCAAAGGGTCGGCCCGGTCCAGCGAGACTAATAACTCCTGCGACACGGGTTTTCTGGGCCGCTATCAGACTGATAAGAGATCCCTCTGAATGACCGAGAAAAAAAATTTGTTCGTACAGCAAGTCGCGTTGAGCAAACTCTTTTATGGCCACTAGGTCGGAAACAAAATCATCAAAATCAACGTCCTCCTCGCGGTTGGAATCGGCGGTTGATTTACCAATCAATCGCTTGTCGTATCGCAGGCTTGCAATGCCTTTTTTGGCTAATTCTGAAGCCAGCATCTGATAGCAGTTGGTGTTTAGCCCGGGTCCGTTGCCGTTTCGATCTGTGGGTCCAGAACCCGCCACAAAGATAACAAGCGGTGATCGGGTCTTGGGTTCTTTTAAACTGGCGCTGATTTTTGCCCCCGGGGTAAGGATGGAAAGCTCTTTGTCGAGTTTATCGATTTGTGCATAAGCGGTGCAGACTGAAAGGAACAGAAGCAGAAATCCGCTCCACTTGCCAAAACTTGTTATAGATTGTGTAATTTTCATGTCGTGCTAAAATATACTTTTTTAACAGTCGTTTTGGCCTAAACTTAAACCCATGAAACTCCCATCCATCCACTACCTCAGAGAGGCTGCTGTAAGCGGCTTGTTGCGATTTCCCCTACCGTTTTTTGTTGCCGTGCTCACCACGATTGCTTCTTTTCGGGCATTTGACCTCTCGGAGGCCAAGAGTGCCGACTTGTTCTGGCTTAATCTCAGCATTTCTTCGGTGGCAGCGTGGCCACTTGCAGTGATTTTGGAGTTGCTTTTTCACCGCTATAATTTTTTGCGCTTTAGGTTGTTGTATGGATTGGTTCTTGGCCTTTTCATTTCGGGCAGCACGTGGTTATTACCCAGCGCCTATGGTTTGGGCTCCACCTCACAGCCATACATAACACTGGGATTGTTGGCGCTGTTGTTTGTGGTTGTCGCGCTTTGGCTGCCTTTCTCGGCAGCGGGTTCGGAACGCGCCTTCTGGAATTACGCCAAACACCTTGTTTTTCGATTCATTCTTTCGGGTTTTTTCAGTGCGGTCATTTTTTTGGGACTTGTGCTGGCCTACGCTTCACTGAGAGGTTTGTTCGATGTCGATTTGCCCGAGCTCGCCATACCGAAGACTTGGGTGGTTTGTGCAACGATCATTCACACTTGGATTTTTATATCTGGCGTATCCATTGATTTCCCCTCATTTGAACGAGAGTCGGATCCCGGAAAAGGGGTGAAAATCTTCTCGCAATACATCCTGCTTCCCTTGGTGTGTTTGTATTTGATCATTCTGTATGCATACGGCTTCCGTATTGTGTTTAACGCGACACTTCCCAACGGCTGGGTGGCCTATCTGGTAACCGGGATTTCGGTGTTGGGCGTGACAACCGCAGTGCTCTTGAGGCCATATGCTACCATGAAAGACAACAGCTGGATTCAGCGCTCGGTGGCCGGTTTTTTCCTCTTACTCATTCCGCTGTTGGTTTTGCTTTTTGTTGCTATTGCTACGCGAATTGAGGCCTATGGCATCACTATCAACCGATATCTATTACTGCTCATGGGTGTATGGTTGTCGCTTTTAAGCCTGTATAGTTTGGTGGGTAAGCGCGATGTGCGTTTTTTCCCGCTCTCGCTTGCACTTCTCATTTCTCTCTCGCTTTTTGGGCCGTGGGGATTATATTCTGTTTCTGAATCCAGTCAGGTCAAGCGTTTGAGGGAGGTTATGGAGAAAGCCGGAGTGATGAAAGGCGGTAAAGTAAACAACGAACATCTCCTTACTGTCGATCAGATTGCGCAAGGCAATTTCTTCCCCAAACAAGCAGCTCATCGGTTATCGGTATCCGATTTTCAAGATATCCGATCTAAAGTTGAATACATTATCCGTCATCACGGGGCCGATGCCATGGCTCCTTGGTTTGAGCAACCCCTCGGCGATGTGTTAAACCAAGCTAGGAAGAAAATGCCGCGGGGCGAATTTGTTGATGAAACCAGTATATGGCTTGCAGCTTTGTCGATCGACAGGTTAGATAGCGATGAAAACGCCATGAATTTCACGTCTGATGCGAACGGTGAACAATACGACGTAAGCGGTTACGACCGAATGGTGATGGTCTATTTCCCCAGTGCGAAGCCTGTGTCCATTACTTTTAGGGGTCAGGTATACACCCTTGTGGTGACTGATTCTGTTGCAACGTTCACGGGCAAAGGATCCAGTCAGAGCATAACTTGCAGCGAATGGGTTGATCAACTTCAGGCCACTCATAACAACGAGAAAGTCATCCCAGCAAAAGAGCTGCAAATGACGTTTGAGCTGCCAGAGGTAAGTGCTGTATTGCGCTGGAATGACGTATACGTAAACACCGAAAAAAAAGGTAAACGACTCAGTTCGGGTGGAGGCTACCTGCTCTTGAGGGCAAAAGGGGCCTCCTAAGCGAGGTTTTATTACTTTTAGGCCCTCAAGGAAATACAATGCAAGATAAATTCAAAGTTCTCGACGATAAAATAGGCCAGGCACTTTTGGGCGGTGGCAAGGACAAGATCGAAGCGCAGCACAAAAAAGGCAAGTTAACCGCTCGCGAGCGCATCGAAGTGCTTCTGGATCAAGGATCATTTGAGGAGATTGGCATGTTAGTTGAGCATCGATCAACCCATTTCGGACTGGATAAGCAGCGCTTTTTAGGCGATGGAGTGGTTACGGGTTACGGCACTATTAATGGCCGACTGGTATATGTGTTCTCACAAGATTTTACCGTGCTCGGAGGTTCGTTGGCAGAGGCCCATGCCGAGAAGATCTGTCGAATCATGGATTTGGCCATGAAAAACGGAGCTCCTGTTATCGGACTCAATGACTCGGGTGGTGCGCGTATCCAGGAAGGCGTTGTGTCGCTGGGTGCCTATGCAGATATTTTTTACCGAAATACACAGGCCAGCGGGGTAATTCCACAAATCTCAGCCATACTGGGTCCGTGCGCAGGCGGAGCGGTTTATTCGCCTGCATTGACCGACTTTATTCTTATGGTAGAAAATACCAGTTACATGTTTGTAACAGGTCCCAACGTGGTTAAAACCGTAACGCATGAGGAGGTTACCAGCGAGGAGCTCGGCGGTGCCAATACCCACGCCACCAAAAGTGGAGTTACCCACTTTGCGTGTAGCAATGGCGTGGAGGCTTTAATGAAGATCAGACAACTGCTGAGTTATCTCCCCCAAAACTGCGAGGAAGACGCCCCTGTAGAGCCTTATACCCCTGCCGATGAAAGGCGACTTAAATTGGACAACATAGTTCCCGAAAACCCTAATCAACCCTACGACATTCGGGATGTTATTCTCGAAACGGTCGATGCCGACAGCTTTTTTGAAGTGCATAAAGATTATGCCGAGAATATTGTGGTTGGTTTTGCCCGTTTGGCTGGGCGCAGTATTGGAATTGTCGCCAATCAACCCGCCTACCTCGCCGGTGTTCTGGATATTAAATCGAGCAATAAAGCCGCTCGTTTTGTGCGAACGTGCGACTGTTTCAATGTTCCGCTATTGGTATTTGAGGATGTGCCCGGTTTCTTGCCCGGAACAGATCAGGAGTGGAACGGGATCATTTCTAACGGAGCCAAGTTGTTGTACGCTTTCTGCGAAGCTACTGTGCCTCGCATTACCGTGATTACACGCAAAGCCTATGGAGGAGCCTATGATGTAATGAATAGCAAACATATTGGAGCCGACATGAATTACGCATGGCCAAGCGCCGAAATTGCCGTGATGGGCGCCAAAGGAGCTGCTGAGATCATTTTCAAAAAAGAAATTGCCGAAGCTGCTAACCCCGATCAAAAATGGAAGGAAAAAGAGGCTGAATACGCCGAGTTGTTCGCCAATCCCTACAGCGCGGCCGCCAGAGGTTATGTAGACGAAGTGATCAAGCCTCATCAAACCCGCGAAAAATTGATAAAAGCATTCCAAATGCTAAGCAATAAAGCCACGGTGTTACCGCACAAAAAACACGGCAATATTCCTTTGTAACCGATCGTTAAAAATCAGTAAAATATGCAAAAGCCCGAAGTTCATTTCGGGCTTTTTGCTTACTTAGGGTGCACTAAAACATTTTTATTCCATAAAAACACAATACACCATGAAAACAAAAGTGCTCGGTCTAATAGGTATCGCTGTTATGGCGCTATCGGCCTTTGTTTGGAAATCAAGCGATCAGGGTCTCAAAGTGGGTGATAATTATCCGATGGGAAAGGTTAAAATGACCAATATCGACGGCAAAGGGTTGTCGCTGGATGAGTTAAAAAAGGAAAACGGATTGCTGGTGGTTTTCTCTTGTAACACATGCCCGTTCGTTTTGGCCTGGGAAGATCGGTATAACGAACTCTACGATATGGCCAACCAGCAGAAGATAGGTATGGTTTTGGTGAATTCAAACGAAGCCAAACGCGGTGGCGACGACAGCCTTGATGAAATGAAAGCACATGCCAAACAACAAGGGTATAAGATGCCTTATGTAGTCGACAAAAATCACCAATTGGCAGATGCATTTGGAGCCAGTTCTACGCCTCACGTTTTTTTGTTCAATAAAATGGGTCAGCTCGCCT
This sequence comes from Luteibaculaceae bacterium, assembly GCA_036275295.1. Taxonomy (GTDB): domain Bacteria; phylum Bacteroidota; class Bacteroidia; order Flavobacteriales_D; family Luteibaculaceae; genus DASUEB01. Next base: position 35,732 of record DASUEB010000079.1, read on the forward strand.
ACATGGGAGCCATTGACGATTCAAAAGACAAATCAGGAGTTAAACAGACCTATCTAAAAACGGCCCTCGCCGAATTGGGCGCTGGTCAGCGCGCCTGCCGAAACAGTCAAACAAAAGCGGTTGGTTGCAGTATTAAAAGGGTGGGGAAGTAGGTGGTAGGTGAAACGTGATACGTGATACGTGACAGGTGATACGTGATACGTGAAATGTGACGCGTGATACGTTATACGTGAAATGTGACGCGTGATACGTGATAAGAGCACTAGTTAATAGTTAATAGTTAATAGACACGTGACACGTCATACCATCCGCATATACCCGACGAATAAACGCATCAACAAACCAACAAACCAACGCATCAACAAACCAACGCATCAACAAATAAACTATCCGACAAATGGGTTAGTAAGTTGTTGAAAATAAGGTAATAAATTATAGACGCTAACGGTCGCGAGTTGGAGAAGTGTATATAAATTTACAGGTGGCTGTAACTTTTTAAGTTGCCAAACGTATTAGCAGGGTATACTTATGACAACCGACGAATACAATAAATCCGTGGAACTCTATGCTGATCGATTGTATCGGTTTGTTCTGAAGAATGTCGGCGACCCCGAGCTGGCTAAAGATGTTGTGCAAGAAACCTATATCAAGGTCTGGGAACGCAAGGAGCAAGTCATTTCACTTACCGTGAAGTCATACCTATTTACGGCGGCTTATCGAACGATGATTGATATGATCAGAAGATCAAAGCCATCGTTCGATATCGATCAGGTTGCCGTGACACAGCACAGTTACGAGCCGCAAAACCACGACGTAAAAGAAATATTGGAATTGGCAGCCGATAAGTTGCCCGCCGCTCAGAAAACCGTATTGATCTTACGCGATTACGAAGGTTATAAGTACGAAGAAATTGCGACAATTACGGGACTTACACTCGATCAAGTTAAGGTCTATCTCTTCCGCGCCAGGAAGTTTTTGAAGAATTATTTAGTGAGTATTGAAACGGTGTTATGAGGATCACAAAGGAAAATTACGAAAGCTGGATGCTCAGTTACGTAGAAGGCGAACTGCAGGGTAAGGACCTCTCTGATTTCGAGAATTTCTTGCTGACTCATCCCGAATTGCAAGAAGAGGCACGCGAGCTAAGCACGGCGCGCTTGGACCCCGAGCACACATTTTTCCCCGACAAAAACTTGCTCAAAGCTAAGATGCTCAAACAAGTGATTGAGGAGGAAGAAATGAGTTGTTTTGAGGCCGCCGAGGGCACGCTTGATCCCGAGAAGCGATTGAGACTTGACAAGCGATTGACGGGTAACGAACGCCTTAGCACCAAGCTTAACCTGTATCAGCAAGCCAAGCTCGTTCCCAATACCAGGATTGTATTTCCAGATAAGGCCTTGCTCTTCCCCAATACCGCCGCGCCCGTTGAACGCAATTTGTGGCCCTATATGGCAGCCGCTGCGGTAGCAGCATTTGTAGTATTCATGGTGGTGCCCTTTGGCGAAACCAGCACAACCCAAAAGTCCACTGTCGCGCAACGCGAAAAACCCAAAAAGTCCATTACGGCCCAGCCCATTAAAAAAACCTATCCCGAACCTTCTGCTTTTGATTCTGCCGCCGTGTCTCCTGCTGAGTCCAATACCAGCAGTGTGTCAACTGGTGAAATCCCTGATTCAAAAGCCCCGGTTGTTAAAGCGCCGAGCGCAAATCCAATGGTTATGCCGAGCGCCGATCAATTGATTGCCGAGGCCAAAAAGGCAGTGTCAAAACCCGCCAAAAAGGCGTCGCAAGGGATTCAATCGGATGATGCCGACCGCGTATTGGCTCAGATCGAAGAATTGAAGCGCCCCGAGTTCCCCAAAGAGACCCCTGCACCCACTAAAAATCAAGCGGCTGAAAAACCGGCCCCCAGGCCTTATTCTCCATCGGCTGGCACACCACTATTGGCCAATAACCAACCTCGAAAGAGTCCAGTGGGGACGCCTAATCAAAATTTTGTGCGCGTCGACACTCCCAGTTCACCGGTTGAATTACCTACCGATATCAGTGAATCGGCTCTGGCAAAGGTGGCAAGTTATGTTACTGGCGACCGATTAACCCTAAGTGCCGCCAGCAACGGTGGAACCAAGGTGCAATTCAACAGTAAACTGGTTGGATTTACTACAACTTTGAAATAAGTTGTAACTTTTTCCTGTTGGCTTTCGTAACACTTTCAAACGCTCCAAAAAACCCATCTTCTCACCCGGCCACTGAGCAGATTAGGTGTATCGGAGACCAAACGAAAACCAAACCATGAAAAATTCATTAGTACTTATCGCTCTTCTGGCTTTAGTAAATATCACTAAGGCCCAAGATACCACTTCAACCGACACCACCTCTGTGCGCATTGGAAAGCGCGAATTCACCATTACCGATGACGGGATCACCATTGGCAAGAACAATAAACCGCCTAAAGCCAAAGCGTATTTCGGAGGTTTAGGACTGGGTTTTAATGTGCTGACCGACCTCAATGGAAATGCAGCCCTTAAAAAGCCATTTACCGCTTGGGAAAACGAGCCCGTTCGTTCCATGACTTGGAACATCAATTTTTATGATTATTTCCTCCCAATCACAAAAGATCGTCACAGTTTAGGACTTGTATCCGGTTTGGGATTGACGTACAAGGGATTTTCGCTTATCGCCAATGATCAAGATATTTTTACCGACAGCGACACTACCTTTTTGTTTACCAACCCCGACGGCCGGGAGTACAACAAACGCAAGTTTCGGATTGCTTACATTACCGTGCCTCTTATGCTGAGTTTTAACACCAGTAGCAACGCAAAGAAAAACTTTCACATTAGCGCTGGAGTGCTGGGCAACCTGAGGATAGGCTCGGTTTACAAAAAGAAGTTTGATTCAAACGGCGAGGAGCGCAAAGAAAAAAAACGCGATGATTTTAATCTAGAACCCCTAGCGGTCGATCTTACCTTCCGAGTGGGATATCGCGACTACACCTTTTTTGTGAACTACGGGGTAACACCGCTATTCAAGGCAAACCGAGCCCCACAACTCACGCCATTGACCTTTGGGGTACAATTCTAACGTGTGCTCAAATGTGAGGAAAATTTTCCCCCCTCTTTCAAAAACCAGGGCAGGTGCTCTTGGTCGCTGCAATAAGCGAAATGCCTTGTGAAATGTGATTTTTGGAGGCTAAGGAACTAAAAAAACCACCTTGTAAAGGGTGGTTTTTTGCTTTGGCACCATTTGTGTTTTGTAGATTCAGAAATCAAACCTCAGGATCATGAAAGCAATAGCATTGGGAATAACATTTTTACTGTTGACTCCTTTTTTAGCCATGTCACAGCAAAACAAATACGACATCAACTACAGTGCAGCCTACATTAGTAAGAAAGCACCGGCCTCGTCAGCTCGTTTGATGGAAGCATCGGTCAACGGCAAAAGAGTCGATTGTTCCATAGACGTTGACGGCTTAGATAAGGAACTGGTCTTTTTTATTTTCCCAGGGCCAGGGGTGTACATCGGCGATGAGGAATTTCCTACCCGTTTTATCCTGCGTCGAAAAGATGGCAATGCCGTATGGGAAGGTGTGTTGACCCGCATGGGCAAGACCCTGGCAACTGCCAAGGTAAGGGATTTGGCAAGCGGGGAATATTTTCTACAAATTGAAGGCTTACAAACGGCCGAAAAGTTGGCTGTCTATTGGCCATAATGAAAATTAGACCTGGTCTCAGTGACTACTGATTCACTCAACACGCATGTTACCCGCCGCGTTATCATTTATTTCAAGCACAACGTTTAAGCCGAAATAAACTCCGCCCCAATGAGTAAGGTCTCCGAAAAGGACCCGTTGAACAAAAAAGAAAGCCGCTATCAGTGCGAAAGCGGCTTTCTTTTTATGTCAAAGGGACCAGGGATTTTAAATCAAACAGACAGTCCGACCATCAAGGGTCCTAGCAACTCATCCCCGGTGTAAACGCTTATTTCTTGGCTTCCTCGTATTTCTTCTTATAGCGCTGATACAATTCAAATTGTCGGTTTTCGAGTGAAACCGATTTTCCCTTAATCCAGGCCTGACTCAGTTGATTGGTTCGCATATCCAGCGCATCGCCTGCGCTAATGAAAAAGGTGGCGTCTTTACCCACTTCAATGCTTCCCAATTGCTTGTCGATACCCATTATTTTGGCAGGGTTCAGGGTGATGGTTTGAAGGGCCTCTTCTTTGGTTAAGCCATATGCAGCACAAGTACCTGCCATGAAGGGTAGATTTCTCACCCCAGCTTGTTCCATATCGCCTTCGTTGTTGATGGCTACCAACAATCCGCCTCGCACCAGCTTAGCAGCAAGTGCGTAGGGCTGGTTGATGGGGTCTTCAGGAAGAACTGGCAAACTGTGAACGCGATCAACAATGACAGGAATTCCAGCCGACTTGATTTCATCGACAATGAGATGCGCGTCGTTTGCGCCCACAAAAACCATTTTTGGGATCTGCAATTCGTTTTTGAATCGAATGGCCTCGCGCATTTGAATGACTCTGGTAGCGTGCACATAAAGGGTTTTACTTCCGTCGAACACGCCCTTCATCGAGCTGTACCGCAAGTCGTTTAAGTTGGGTTTGGCTACTTTATTGTAGGCGGCGGCCTCCATAAAAAAAGCCTTCATTTCCTTGTAGGATTCATCGTATTTTTTCGACTTGCTGATGCCGCCCGGTTCAGCCCACCACCCGGTGAATTGGTAGGGTTCAGGCCAGTTGAGGTGAACGCCCTCGTCGGTTTTTAGCGCTGCATCCTCCCAGTTCCATGCCTTGAGTTGAACGAGCGTGGAGGTCCCTGAAATGCGTCCGCCTCTTGGCGTAATTTGCGCCATCAAAACACCGTTGGTGATAGCGGTTGCACTTACGTCGCTTTCAGCGTTGTATGCAATGATGGAACGGACATTGGGGTTGAATTCACCTGTTTCTTCCTGATCGCGAGTTGCGCGCACTGATTCAATTTCCACCAAGCCGAGGGTAGAATTGGGCGCAATAAATCCGGGGTAGAGGTGTTTGCCGGCGCCATCGATAACGGCTCCGCCATTGGCGGGTGCAGGTTGATTGCCCACATAAGTGATTTTACCCCCTGATACGGCAACTGCGCCGTTGTTAATGACTTGCCCCGTGCCGGTGTGTATGGTCACGTTGTTAACCACAAAGCTATCCTGAGCACTCAGGCTCAGTGTTGCTCCGGCAATCAGGGTGAAAAGAAATTTTTTCATATCCATGCGTTTAATTGTCATTCTCGTAATACCTGTAATTTCGATTGCGTTGATCGTTTCCAACCATCAAGGTTCTAGATCGTCGCAGTGGTAGAGGTGCATTTTCTCGGGTTGTTTTTTGCGTGTTTTATCACCCGCTTTTTTCGCGTCGAGCATGCGCTGAATAATGCGTTCGCGCTCTGCTTTCATGAAGGCCTGACGTTTTTGATCTTCATCGCGATCGTAGAATACGGCCCCTTCAATGATGGTTCTCACTGGAACGGCATAGATCGAAAGCGGATTGTCGGTCCAGAGCACCAGGTCGGCATCTTTGCCTACCTTGATACTTCCCATGCGATTGTCGAGGTGAAGCATTTTGGCAGGGTTTAAGGTTACCAGCTTAAGGGCATCTTCCTCGCTCATGCCGCCATATTTTACTGATTTGGCAGCCTCTTGGTTCAAGCGGCGAGCCATCTCGGCATCGTCAGAGTTTATGGCAACCACTACACCTTGACTTTGCATCAAATTCGCATTGTAAGGAATGGCGTCTTTAACCTCGTATTTGTAGGCCCACCAATCTGAAAAGGTTGAACCGGCAGCGCCGTGTTTGGCCATTTTGTCGGCTACTTTATATCCCTCTAAGATGTGGGTAAAAGTATTCACTCGGAAGCCTAGGCTATCGGCCAGTTTCATGAGCATATTGATCTCACTTTGCACATAGCTGTGGCAAGAGATAAATCGCTTGCTGTTTAATATCTCCAGCAGGGTTTCCATTTCGAGGTCTTTACGCACAGCGGCTCCTTTCGATTTGCGCAGGGCATCGTATTCTTTGGCGCGAATGAAGGCATCCTTCATGATTTGTTCCACGCCCATGCGGGTTTGTGGGTATCGAATGGTGTTGAAGTCACCCCAGTTGCTCTGTTTTACGTTTTCACCTAAGGCAAACTTGATAAATCCATCGGCGCCTTTAATTTTCATTTCCTCAGGCGCGTAACCGTATTTTAGCTTGATAAGCGCCGATTGTCCTCCAATGGGGTTGGCCGAACCGTGGAGTAGCTGAGCTGCTGTAACCCCGCCGGCCAATTGGCGGTAAATGTTTACATCGTCGCTGTTTACCACATCGCCAATGCTTACCTCGGCCGAAACAGCTTGTCCGCCTTCATTTACGCCTCTGCTGATTGCAATGTGCGAGTGCTCATCAATGATCCCAGGTGTTAAATGCATACCGGTGCCATCAACTACCTCAGCTCCGGCGGCAGAGAGTCCTTTGCCTACTCCGCTGATTTTACCGCCCGAAATCAGCACATCTGCGTTTTTCAGAATGCCATCTTTTTCATTGGTCCAAACGGTTGCATTTTTGATCAGCATGGTTTTTGCCTTGGGTAAGGTGGTGGTTCCGTAGGCCATGTTTGGAAACAAAACGGGCCCCAATTCTGGTTTTTCGGTTTCGTTACCCTTCTCAGTTTTGTCTGTTTTCTCCGCTTCGCTGGCCTTGCGGGTAGCCACAAAGCTTACCCAATCGCCATTGCCAAGTTGTCCTTTGCCACTGATGTTGCCGTTGCCGTCGAACGTGCCCGAAAGGCGAACCACGCCGTGATGTTCTTCTTTTTTCGAATCGAATAAAATGGAAATGAGGTTCCGGTTGAAGTTCCCTTTCACATCCACTTTCGCGGTATCCGATTTTCCGTCGGTATTGGTAATGAAAGGAATAGAGCCTTTGACTTTGTTTCCTTCCACTTGAATGTTGAGGTCGAGCGTGAGGTCGTTTATTTTTAGGGAGTACTTGCCCTCCGGGGTTTCCTCTGGTTGTTCTTCAACCGCATAGGCCTGACCTTGAACCCAGTTTTCCAGGATTTTTGATTTTTTCTCGAAAACATTGCCCGAACAGATGATGAAGTTGGCCGTGTAGCCAGAGCGAAGGGCACCCAATTTATCGGCACAACCGGCAAAAGAGGCAGGGTTTGTGGTTAGGGCTTTAAGGGCATCGGCCTCTGATAGGCCGTGCAGAACGGCTTTGCGCAGGTTGGGTAAGAAATCTTTCTTCTCTTTTAATCCATTGGAGGTAAAGGAAAAACTGAAGCCGTTTTTGGCCAACATAGAGGCATTGGCAGGGGCCTGCTCCCATTCTTTAAGATCTTTTAGGCTTACAAACTGTGCGTCGTAGGGATCGCCAACCTCGTATGCTTCGGGGAAATCTACTGGGATGACCAGCTTGGGATTAAACGATTTTAACTCATCCAAACGCTGGTATTCATCGCCACCACCTATAAAAATGAAGGAGTAACCCGCTTCTTTTCCAATTTTGGCAGCCCTCAGGATGTTGAGTTTATCGCCCGCCTCAAAGAAGTGAGGAATGGTTTTATTGTCGTTAATAGCTTGCAAACTAATGTTGGTGTGATCTCTATTAGCGGGATTGCTATACCATTGAGCGTCGAGGTAGGTTTGTCGAATCAGGGCTATGGAGCCCATTAGCGAGCTGGGGTAGGTCTGTCGGCTGCTGCCTTTGTTGAAAGACAGGTGCATCGATGCATTGGGTTTCAGTACCACGCGGTTGTCGCGATCGTCGGCCAAGGTCACCACGGCACCTGATCCGCGCATAATTCCATCGGTATAATGCGTGAGCACGGTTCCAAATCCCAGTTTTCTGAGTTCCTGAGCGTCCTTACTCTGAGCGCTGAACAACTCAGCGGCTCTCATCTCGGGACGTATGGCTTCGTTCCAGTTGTAAGGGCCCTCTTTCTTGCTGTCGAGCTGAGGCGTAAAGGAATTATCGCGCGATGGCGGGGAGGTTTTAACACCGTATCCGCTGTGTAGCTCAATAAAAGACGGGTATATGTGCTTGCCTTTAGCGTCAACCACAACGGCTTCTTGTGGTATGGAAATGCCTTTTCCAACCGCAATGATACGGTCGTCTTTGATTACCATGGTGGCATCGTCGAGGGCAGTGGTGTGATCCGTGTGAATCGTAGCGTGCGTAAAGGCATAAACTACGCCGGGTTTTTTAACCGGTCCGTTAACCGGGAAACCTTCCTGAGCATTGGTGGTGAGAACAACTAACCAACTCAGGCAGGCCAAAAAATAACGCTTCATGTGCAGTTGAAATTGATGGGAAACAAATATAACATTCCCCCAAACCCCAAAGCTGTGCAGCTGGATCGTTTTTGGTTAAATATCGGATTGCTGCTCTGAACTTCGGCGGGGTGCAGGCCGCTAGTTGGATGGTTGAATCCGCGCATTTCCCTTGAGCAGCATTCACTTGGAGGGTAAATTCAGTGTGGTTATCGATGATTTTTGGTAATGATCGGAATGTGGCGATGAAGCAGGTAAAATCGGTTGATTTTTGGAAAAAGTAATCACTCCGTAAATAGATTACGGAGTGAGCGCGAAATTTTTGCGGTGTAATTAAAAAACAGCGATTATGACTCTCACAGGCTACATCTCAAACGAACCCGGACAAGGGGGATTTTTGTTTGCTGAAAGCGGAGCTTCCTTCTTCAAGGCTACCGTTGTCAATTCAGAGCACTCAGATATGGGGTTGATCTATCACCACCTATCGCAAGGCAAATCGATTGAACTCCATCAATATGTTAAAGATGGAAAGGTTCGAGTTGGCGTTTTTTTCAAGGGCTTCAAAATAGGAAGCTTATCGGAGTTGGTGGCATCTGTTTTGTTGGCAAATATTGCTCGGGGTAAGAAGATCAGTGCTTTTGTAAAACGCATCGATAAAAAGAAATTCTTGCCGCCCAGCGAGATTGAAATTGAAGTGGTCGTTCAGTGAATAAAATCTGAAAACTAGGTCTCATGGTCGCCAACCACAAGCCTACCTTTGTGGTTTAGATGAGCATGTTAACTATTGGTGATCAAATGCCTGTTTTTGAGTTGGAAGACCAAAACGGCCAATTATTTTCTTCTGCTTCACTCCAAGGAAAGAAGGCTATACTCTTTTTCTATCCGCGCGACCTTACCCCTACCTGTACGGTAGAGGTGTGCAATTTGCGCGATCACTACACGGACCTAAAAAAAATGGGCTACTTGCTCATTGGGGTGAGCACTGATCCGGTGGCCATGCACAAGCGATTTGCAGAGCGAAACAAGCTGCCTTACCCGCTGTTGGCCGATGTAGACGCCTCCCTGAGCAAAGCCTTTGGCGTGTGGGGACCCAAAAAGTTTATGGGCCGAGAAATAATTGGTATCAAGAGAACCACCTTTTTGATCGATGAATCTGGTTCGATAAGCCATATATTTGAAAAAGTAAAAAGCAAAGAGCACGCCGAACAAATCCAGGCGGCTGTTAAGTCATAAAACGAATTATATCTTAGAAATCATGTCGACAACCGTTGAATTAAATAAAGAGAAACTAAAGGCCCTGCAGCTTACCCTAGACAAGTTGGAAAAAAACTTTGGCAAGGGCACCATCATGAAACTGGGCGATGATAAAATTGAGCAGTTGGAGGTCATTCCAACCGGGTCGTTAACCCTTGATCTCGCCCTAGGTGTAGGGGGTTATCCCAAAGGTAGGGTAGTAGAAATTTATGGACCGGAGTCTTCGGGTAAAACCACCTTGGCTATCCATGCCATTGCTGAGGCACAGAAAGCTGGGGGCATCGCCGCCATTATTGATGCTGAGCACGCTTTCGATCGTTTTTACGCCGAGAAACTGGGCGTAGACATCACCAACCTACTCATTTCTCAGCCCGATAATGGTGAACAAGCGTTGGAAATTGCCGAAAGTTTGATTCGCTCTGGGGCGATTGACATCATTGTAATCGACTCGGTAGCTGCTCTAACCCCTAAAGCTGAAATTGAGGGCGAGATGGGCGATTCGCAGATGGGTCTTCAAGCGCGTTTGATGTCGAAAGCATTGCGTAAGCTTACAGCCGCCATCAACAAAACCAATTGCACCTGTATTTTCATCAACCAGTTGCGCGATAAAATTGGCGTTATGTTTGGCAATCCTGAAACCACAACTGGGGGTAATGCACTCAAGTTTTACGCCTCTGTGCGATTGGATATTCGCAAGTCGAATCAAATCAAGGATGGCGAAAACGTGCTGGGCAATCGCACCAAAGTAAAAGTGGTGAAAAACAAGGTGGCACCTCCGTTCCAAAAAGCAGAGTTCGATATCATGTATGGCGAGGGAATCTCAAAAGTGGGTGAAATCATCGATCTGGCTACGGAGATGGAAATCGTGAAAAAAAGTGGGTCTTGGTTCAGTTACGGCGACACCAAATTAGGTCAAGGTCGCGATGCGGTAAAACAACTATTGCACGACAACCCCGAATTGATGGACGAATTGGAACAGCGCATCAAAGACAAATTGAACGCCGTTCCAGAAGCCTAATGCACTCAGGTTGTGTGCTTGGTTTTTGGGGTGGATGTGGATTTGTTGATACGTTGATTTGTGGATACGTTGATTTGTTGATGCGTTGATTTGTTGATGTGTTGATGCGTTGATGCGTTGATTTGTTGATGCGTTGATGTGTTGATTTGTTGATGTGTTGATGTGTTGATGTGTTGATGTGTTGATTCGTTTATTCGTCGGGGAACTGCGGATGGTATCCCACTTCACCTATAACCTATTAACTTATCACTTATCACCTATCACCTATCACCTATCACCTATCACCTATCACCTATCACCTATCACGTTTCACATTTCACTATTTCCGATATCTTTAGCCTCAAATAACGCAATCATGTATACGGCATTAAAGCATTTCCATTCTCCCTTCAGGTACATCGTTCTGATGTTCTTGATTTATGCAGTAATAACAGCCCTTTTGGGCATGAGTCGCAAAAGCGAATTTACTCCGGCGCACAACAGGGTATCACTTTTTGCAATGATCTTTTGTCATGTTCAATTGTTGGTTGGAATTTTACTCTTTACCGTGAGCCCCATTATTGAAGTGGGATTGAGCGACATGGGGAGTGCCATGCAGGATCCGCAAGTGCGATTTTATTTGATTGAGCATCCATTGCTTATGATTGCCGCCATTGCGCTGATCACGGTTGGCAGAAGCACCAGTAAAAAGGCGGTCGACTCAGCCGCGAAATTCAAGAAAATTGCCATATTTTACGGAATAGGTTTGGTGCTCATTTTAGTGAGTATTCCTTGGCCTTTTTTGAAGGATTTCGGAACATGGCATTAACAGAGACTAAGGCGTTTTGATAGAGAAAAAACGATACTACACTACTGCTTTAGAGCAGGAAAGAGCTATTCTGGTCGGGTTGATCACACCCAAGCAACCGGCTGAAAAATTGCAGGAGTATTTGGAGGAGCTGCGTTTCCTAGCCGAGACGGCTGGTGCAGTGACGATAGATACTTTTTCACAGCGACTGGATCACCCGCACCCAGCGACGTTTGTCGGAACGGGTAAGTTGGAGGAGTTGAAGTCCTATGTAGGTGAAAATCAGATCGACATGGTGGTTTTCGACGATGAATTATCACCCAGTCAGCTGCGCAACATTGAACGAGAGTTTAATCCCGATCCGCTTCAAGCCACCGTAAAGGTACTGGACCGAACCAACTTGATTCTCGATATTTTTGCTCAGCGGGCTACTACCTCATACGCCCGGACTCAAGTAGAGTTGGCGCAGTATCAGTACTTGCTGCCTCGTCTAACCCGGATGTGGACGCACTTGGAGCGCCAAAAGGGGGGTATTGGTTTGCGGGGTCCTGGAGAATCGCAAATTGAAAGCGACCGCAGGGCCATGCGCAATCAAATTCAAATCCTCAAGGAAAACCTCAAGACGATTGATCGCCAAATGGCTCAGCAGCGAGCTAATCGCGGAGAGCTGGTTCGGGTAGCTCTGGTGGGTTATACCAATGTGGGTAAAAGTACCCTGATGAATCTCATTGCCAAGAGCGAGGTTTTTGCAGAGAACAAATTGTTCGCCACACTCGACACTACGGTGAGGAAGGTGGTGCTCGAAAACCTGCCTTTTCTGCTATCTGACACCGTTGGGTTTATCCGAAAGTTGCCTCACCAGCTGGTGGAAAGTTTTAAATCAACCCTAGATGAAGTTCGGGAGGCCGATTTATTGCTTCATGTGGTCGACATTGCCCATCCGCAGTTTGAAGAGCATTATCACACGGTAAACGAGACCTTGAGCGATATCGGGGCAGGAGACAAACCAGTGCTAATTGTGTTCAACAAAATTGATGCCTATCGCCCGAAGGAGCGCGACGAATTCGACCTTAGCCCCGTCCAAAAAGACGAGCTTACCCTAGAAGAATTGGAACAAACTTGGATGGCCAAGATGAAACCCAACCGCTGCGTATTTATCTCAGCGGTCAAAAAAACACACATCGACGAATTCCGCCAAACGCTCTACGAGACGGTTAAAGGCATTCACCAGAAACGATATCCGTACAATAATTTTTTGTACTGATTTCCAAAACTTTATATTATGTCGGTAAGACTCGAAAAAATATCTACGCTCATCAAACACGAATTAGCGATCATCTTTCAACGCGAAAGTCGCAATCTATTTGAAGGGGCTTTTATCACGGTAACCCAGGTAAGGGTAAGCCCCGATCTGAGTTACGCCCGGGTTTATTTGTCGTTTTTTACCAAGGACAAGAAAGAAGAGCAACTCAAAGTAGTGCAGCAACACACTCCCATCATCCGAAAAATGCTGGGTTTAGTGGTGGGCAAACAGATGCGCAAAATTCCCGAACTAGCTTTTTTCATTGATGACTCTCTCGATTACGCAGAGGAGATCGATAAGTTGCTGAAATCGTAAGTGGTGCGGCTTCCGTTTCATATTGCCAAACGGTATCTCTTTGCGAAGAAGTCGCACAACGCCATTAATGTAATTTCTGCGATTTCTGCTACTGTGGTGGCTTTTGTTGTGGCGGCCATGGTGGTAGTTCTGTCGGTTTTTAATGGCATTGAAGCGCTGGTTGCCGATATGTACGAGGTTATGGATGCCGACGCCGTAATTCTGCCCATGCAGGGCAAACGCTTAGAGCCCACTCAGCAGCTATTGAAAACATTGCAGCCCGTTAATGGCGTATTGCACCGATCGTTTGTGCTCGAGGATGAGGTCATGATCCAGTTCCGCGACAAGCAAATGGTGGTGAAGTTAAAGGGTGTTGATACGGCTTACCACCGGGTTCTAAACCTCGATTCAGTAATGGTTGAGGGCAGTCCGGGAATTTTGCGAACCGGCGCTCAAACGCTGGTGATGGGTGCCGGCATTGGCTATAATTTGGGGATTCAGTCGGTTGATCAAGTAGGGGAGCGCATTCAGGTTTTCTCGTTGCCATCGCTGCCCAAAGGGCTGGCCTTAGCGCAAGATGCAGGTTTTGTGCGCAACAGCGCGCGCCTAGGGGGCTTGTTTTCGGTGAATGCCGAATTTGATATGCAATGGATATTCTGCCAACTGCCCTTCGCACAACGGTGCTTTGGCGATTCTACCCGCCTTAGTTCCATCGAATTGTCCTTGTCGCCAAATGCCAATCGGGAAGTCCTACGCCAATTGATCGAGCAGCAGGGAAGTTTCCGTTTACAGACCCGAGAAGAGAAAAATCAGCTCGTATTTCAAACCAGTCAGACTGAGAAGTGGATCACTTTTTTTATCCTGCTCTTCATTGTAGTTATTGCCGCTTTCAACATGATTGCTTCATTGACCATGCTGATTATAGAGAAAAGACGAGATCTTAAGGTACTTTGGGCGATGGGCATGTCAAGACCTCAGATGAATTCGATATTTTTCCTACAGAGTGTTTTAATCAACTTATTAGGTGTGTTGGCAGGCCTTTTGCTGGGCCTCTCTTTTTGTTGGGCTCAGCAGCGTTTCGGGCTGATCCGATTTGAGGGATCCATTGTAGAGTTTTACCCGGTAAAGATTCTTTTTACCGACATCTTGGGCATTTTGCTGGTTATGTCGATCATCGTGTGGAGTACGTATTTCGCGGTTCGATGGCTAATGAATCGATTTATGAAATTAGATCAGCACATCGTAAAACGTGCCTGAAACCTCATCGAGGATGCCCATAATTTCGGCTGGATCTTCGCTGGTAACCAGTCGAGTGCGATAATCTTTAAAATGGGGGATGCCTTTGAAATAGTTGCTGTAGTGCATGCGCATTTCAGCGACTCCGGCTTTAATGCCCTTCCATTCCAAAGAGCGTTCTAGGTGAAACTTAACGGCTTCTACTCGCTCCTCCATGCTGGGTGGTGCCAGAACTTCACCTGTTTTGATGTAGTGCTTGATTTCTCTGAAGATCCACGGATTTCCAATAGCTGCTCGGCCAATCATTACGCCATCAACGCCGTATCGATTTTTGTACTCAACCGCTTTTTGCGGCGAATCGATATCACCATTGCCAAACACCGGGATGCGCATGCGGGGATTGTTTTTTACTTCAGCAATGAGGGTCCAATCGGCAGCACCTTTGTACATCTGCGATCGAGTCCGCCCGTGAATGGAGATGGCTTGGATGCCAACATCCTGAAGTTTTTCGGCGTTTTCAACCACATTTTTGGTATTGTCATCCCATCCCAGTCTGGTTTTCACCGTTACCGGAAGGTGTGTAGCCTTTACCACCGCCTCGGTCAAGCTAACCATTTTGGGAATGTTTTGCAGCATTCCAGCGCCAGCGCCTTTACAGGCCACTTTTTTAACCGGACAACCGTAATTGATATCGATGAGATCGGGCTGGGTGCGGGTTATAATTTTAGCGCTTTCCACCATGGGATCGAGTTCCGACCCGAATATTTGTATGCCAATGGGACGTTCGTACTCGTAAATATCTAGTTTCTGGATGCTTTTTGCGGCATCACGAATCAATCCCTCACTCGAGATAAATTCGGTGTACATCAAGTCGGCGCCGTATTTTTTGCAAAGCGCGCGAAACGGTGGGTCAGATACATCCTCCATCGGCGCCAACAACAGCGGAAAATCACCTAATTCTATCTTGCCGATCTTTACCATTTGCTTAAATTGACAGCAAAATTACCATTTTCGCGTAAATGCATGAGAGAGTTTGTGTTTAGGTCGATGCGACCGACTATGCAGTTGTGGATTTTATTGCTGCTTTCATTTGGCTCTATGCTGCTATTCACGCTGCTTAGCTCTCAATTGGCTCAGGTTTTTTTTGGATTGGATCTCCTGAATGATCCCAATGCATTGACTCACCTCGAGGACCCAAACGCGGTTTCAGCGCATCGCTTTTTGTTGATTATCCAACACATAGGGGTGTTCATCTTGCCGGCCTTGACCTTCAATCAGCTTTTTACGTTTCGCGATCTAGGCTCGTTTCTTCACCTCGATCAGCAGCGAGTGGGACTGCTCCCCTCAGCGGTGGCACTCATCGCGGTCTTGAGTGCCTACCCCATGGTCAATCTTTTATATGAGTGGGTAAGTCAGATCAACTTCACCTCTCTCGGTGAGACAGGAAAGGTTTTGGTGGCAGAGGAAAATCGATTACAGCGATTCACCGACGGGTTATTGGTAATGCATTCAGCGGCCGATCTGTGGATGAATCTTTTTGTATTTGCATTCATTCCGGCCGTAGGTGAGGAGCTAATGTTTCGGGGCGTCTTGCAGAAAATTTTGGCCCGAGTAAGTGCCAGTGCGCATGTGGGTGTATGGCTATCGGCTTTGATTTTCAGCGCGCTGCATTTTCAAGCCTTTGGTTTTGTGTCGCGTTTGTTGCTGGGAGCGGGTTTCGGCTATTTACTGCTCGCCACGGGATCCATTCGTCTGGTGATGGCGGCTCACTTCGCCAATAACGCTTTGGCGGTGGGACTTTCTTTTGCGGATCAGCGGGGTTGGTTGGCAACCGCCTCTCAGGGCGATATCCAATGGAGCCAATGGCCAGTTTTACAGGTGGCGTCGGCTACCGTAGTCGGTGCATTGGCCATCTACATTGGCAAACATTCAACCTTTGCAAAGCGCAGGCAGGCGTATTTATTTGTACCTTCCTATACCCAAAGCGAACCTGATGAATGACCTGTTGATCCGGCAAATTGAGAGGGAAATCAAACTTTCTGAGGAGGAAACCCACTTGATTGCAGAATTTTTTGTCCCGCAAACGGTGCAAAAACGGCAGCATTTGCTTGAGCTCGGACAGATCTGTCACTTCGAATGGTTCGTGGCACAGGGCTGTTTGCGGACCTATTGTTTCGACGATAAGGGCAACGAGATCAATCTGCAATTTGCGATCGAGGGCTGGTGGGCTTCCGACGTGTGCAGTTTTCTGGAGCGCAAAGGGGCGCAGATCGTTATTGAATCGCTCGAGCCAGGCTTGGTGCTGGCACTCGATTTAAGGCGAAAAGATGAGCTGCTTCGAAGGATTCCGGCCTTGGAACGATTTTTTAGAATGCTTGTGCAACGCAACCAAGCGGCTTGGCAGCGCCGTTTTACCTGGCAGGTAGGCGCCAGTGCCAAGGATCGATATTTGCATTTTTTGGAGCAATACCCAGGCGTCGAACTACGGGTAAGTCAACATCACATTGCCTCTTACTTGGGCATAACGCCTGAGTTCCTGAGCAAAATGAAACGCAATTTGCTTCAAACGTAATTCTTAATCTAGGTTAATACTACCTCCTCATCAGGCGCGTAACTTTGTGAAAAATGGAACCATGAAACGCGGAGAATTCATCAAAGCAGTGGCAACAGGGGCCGTATTAGCACCCCTAGCAGGTAGCGCCTTAACACCATCAAAAACCATGAGATCAAATCGAATTTTTCACAGCAGCGAGAGCAGAGGAAAAGCGGATCACGGCTGGTTGAAAAGCCGTCACACGTTTAGTTTTGCCAATTACCACAATCCCGATCGCGTTCATTTTGGTGCACTGCGGGTGCTCAACGACGATATCGTAGCACCGGGTATGGGTTTCGGCACGCATCCCCATCAGAATATGGAGATTGTCTCCATTCCTCTTGCGGGCGACTTGGAGCACAAAGACAGCATGGGCAATGTGCAGGTGATCAAAAATGGCGATCTGCAGGTTATGAGCGCTGGAACCGGGATTACACACAGCGAATTCAATAGAAATCGAAATGAAGAAGTTCGTTTCTTGCAAATATGGATTATTCCCAATAAGCAAGGGGTTCAACCTCGTTACGATCAGATCAAACTCGATACGGCCAAGCGCCTAAATGCCTTCGACCAAATTTTATCTCCCAACCCCAACGATGATGGGGTGTGGATTCACCAAGACGCTTGGTTCCACTTGGCCACGTTAGAAGAAGGGAAATCATTGACCTATCAGATCAAAAAACCCGGAAATGGGGTGTATTGGTTTGTCATCGACGGCTCGGTGTCGGTTGATGAAGATATTCTGGCTAATCGAGATGGCTTGGCGTGTAACGACCAGCAACAGTTTTCGGTGTTGGGTAGAGCAAAGCGCAGCGAGCTGCTAGTAATGGAAGTTCCGATGTTGTAAACAACCGGATAAATTTGTACATTTCCTTAAATGCAGTTTCATGAGCGACGAGGTCAAAAAATATACCAAAGGCGATACCACCGTGGTTTGGCAGCCTTCGAAATGTGTGCACAGCACGATATGTTGGAAACACAGTACGGGTTTGCCCGAGGTTTTTGATCCGCGAAAGAGGCCTTGGATTGATGTGCAGGGAGCAACGGAAGAGCAGATCAGAGCTCAGGTTGCCAAGTGCCCAAGCGGTGCGCTCACCATTGAGCAGTTGAAATAGATGTTGCTTTTTGATTCTGAACCCGTTCAACTCCTGCCGTGCGATGGAGAGGCCGTTTATTACGGCTCAATCTTCAGTCCAGCAGAACAAGACTATTACGTAAAGGAATTACTGCTTCTCCCTTGGGAAAACGATAAGTCGGTCATCTTTGGGAAAACGTTTATCACCAAGCGAAAAGTAGCTTGGTTTGCCGATGGGGAACGGGAATACGCCTATTCGGGATCCGTCAAAAAAGCGTTGGCATGGAACCGCGTGTTGGCTGATCTCAAGCATCGGGTCGAGCAGCATCAAGAGACGGCTTTTAACGCGTGTTTGGCCAATCTATACCACGATCACACCGAGGGCATGGGATGGCACAGCGATGGCGAGCGATCGCTGGTTGATGAGGGCGTGGTAGCCTCGCTCAGCTTTGGTGCAACTAGAAAGTTTCAATTTAAACACCGCCAAACCCAGCAGCGGATTTCGCTTTTGCTTGAACCGGGCTCGCTGTTGGTGATGAAAGGGAAAATACAAAAATACTGGCTGCATCGCCTTTGCACCCAAAGTGCTGTTTGTAGCGAGCGGATAAACCTCACCTTCAGGCAAATGCGTGCTTAATGGAGGCGGCCCTCGCCAGCCTGCTGTGGCGAGTAGATTACCATAAAAAAACCGACCCCGCCGTTGCATTAAATCGAGGCAACGGCGGCGATCGGTGTGTTATGGGTTTATTCGATTGCTAGGTCGGTCGTCAATACAGGCGGTAGATTTCGCGCACGCCTTCCAAAATTTTCTCGAAGTCGATATTCAAATCAACCAGCTTGCCGGTTCCAATGTCAAATACCCAGCCGTGAACCGTGATTTTGCGATCGGCAAAAGCTTGCTGATAGACGGGTGTTTTAATAACGTTGATGCACTGCTCCTGCACGTTGAGTTCCACCAAACGTCGGTAGCGTTTTTCTTCGTCGGGAATGGCATTGAGTTCGTTTTTGTGGATGCGGTACACATCGCGAATGTTGCGCAACCAGGGATTTAACACACCGAGGTCGGCGGGTTGCATAGCTGCTTTAACACCCCCGCAATTGTAGTGGCCACATACCACCACATGGTTCACTTTGAGGTGGCCAAGGGCGTACTCTATAACCGACAGCGAGCTGAGGTCGTTGTTGGGCACCATATTGGCTATGTTGCGATGAATAAAAACCTCACCCGGATTAACTCCCATCAATTCCTCCGCTGTTACGCGGCTATCAGAACAGCCTATGTAGAGAATATCTGGGGTTTGGCCTTTGTTGAGGTTTTCAAAATAAGCCGGATCCTTATCCAGTTTTTGCTGTACCCACTCGAGGTTGTTGTTGAAAATGTTTTGAATGTTCATCTTGGCGGTTGTTAGTGCGATTTGCATCACGAAATTAAGGAATTTGGGGAAGCGTTTAACGATTGAACTGAACTCAGTCGCCGAGCTACGGTTTGGTGAGGCGGATGTGGCAGTTGCCTGTTGGCATGTATGCGAGTAACAAAGAATTCAAGAACATGGGTGCTATTCAACATGAGTTTCGCGCCAGAAGCTTCATGTTAATAGATGGCAAAGAGTTCGATGAGATTTTTTATACTTCCTTTCGGCAGACTTATTACACGCTTTGCGGTTAAATATTCAAGGGGGCTGCGCTTAATTGTGTAAAAGAAAAGTAGGATCCGGTGCTTGGTTTTGGAGGTGTTGGTCAAAAAAGATGATTGCACTTCTTTTTTAGCCTTGTTTTATACTAATCTTCAAAAAAATATAATCTGATGAAATGAGTGACCTAGATATAAAATGAATCTCGGTCAAAATGTTAAAACAACTCGGATTTAAGTTATGTGTTGCATATTTTTCAATCATTTTGTAAGACGCTGAAAATCAAAAATTACTTTAAATATCCTATAAAATCGTTCAAAAACAGGTCTGGATTTGGTATTTAGGAGTACAAGTTTAATGCGATTCCACTTTTCACGCCATCTGAAATATTTGTTAATTCAAGTCAAATTTAATAAACGCGTGTATGAAAAACTTCAAAAGTTATTTGGCAATAGCCATTGTTGGCTCATTGCCGCACATTTTGCTAGGTCAAAACCTAGCCCCTGAAGTGGAATGGCGAATTGGAACTTGGGCCTTGAACAATCCAAGCGGAGTTGCTACCTCTTGGCATGGAGACGAGGGGCCTGATGATACCGGGGGCGGCGAGGATTGGTATCACGATATGGTTGCAATTTCTGAGAATGGCAAAGAACAGGGCTACATTGCCGTAGGCTATTCATCCTTTATCAACTATACAAGGGTTGAAACCAACGGCTGCGGTCAGTCCGGTCTTCAACCTGACAAATGCTTTGATTTTAGCACGCCATCAAGAAAAAAAAGCGCCCTGTTTGGGCATGTCGGATTCATAGACACTTTTGGCAAGCAAAAATGGCAGAAAATTTTGCATAATGGAGTTATTGAGCGGGTAATTCAAGACCCCGACGGGAACTTGGTGATGGTTGGGGTTTCGGAGGCAACAGAGAATCTCAACAATCAGCTCCTTATTTTCAATCCAAAAGCGGGAGCCGATAACACAAAGAACACTTACAAAAAGAATTTCAACTGCCCAGATTATTCAAGTATTAGTGATCTGAATCAAAGAGCTCGAGCACCCAGGAAGACTTGGGTGATCAAAATGAATAAGGCAGGAAATGTAATTTGGGAATACCTATACTGTTCGCGAGATTTTGATCCACTTGACAATGGTGGCGCTTCTGCCCGAGTTGAGAGTATGGGTTGGGACATTGCCGCAGATGGAAACGGCGGATATCGGGTTGTTAGCAACGAAAGAGACTATAATACAAGCCCCGTTTCTCTTTATTTGGTGATTACACACATTAACAACAACGGTGAAATTGTTTCGAGGCACAAAGTACCAACCAATTCTATTTTTGGAACATTTATGCCTTCAATTGTCCGAGGCCTTCCGGAAAATGGTAAAGAGGTATTTTTTGTGTCGCACCCTATGGAAAATACCGTTACCGCTCAACGCCCTATCCGACTTTTTAAATTTGTTGGCGACATGAGTAATCCCACCGTTGGCTTTGTAGATGTTGCCAATAGTACGGCGACAGAAGCCAGAAATGCAGATCTGAAAATAGCCCCTAACGGAGCCGTTATAATGCCTTATTACCTATACGATCGAACACAAAGTCCCAATTATAAGGCATATGCGCAGGGCAAGGTACTCGTGATTACAAAAGCACTTCAAATTACCTCCACCGAAATTGACCTGGGTTTGATTAGGGGTTTTGATCTAAGGATCGGTATTACACTTACCCGAGATGGCGGAGTGGCTGTGGTAACCTCTAAGCGTAAAAACGATGAGACGGGCGCGCCACAGCCCAATCCTTTGCCATCTGACCTGCCAGGCTACCAGAGTTGCTTCAGCGACGAATTCAGACTCGATTACTACGATACCGATGCTTTTGTCCTGAAATACGATCAGAATTGGAATCTACAATGGAAGACGGTCATCCCTCAGGTCTCTGATACACCGAACCGAGCACTTTACCCAGAGGATTACAAACAACAAGAGTGCCTATATAACATCATTGAGGCTGCAGATGGCGGTTTTGTGTTTGTGGGCAACGATAGCCATGATATGGACGATGCCTACATGGTAAAATTATTTAACCCGTGCTCTAAGCAAACCACTTATACCTTAAACGGCAATAGCGATGGAGACATCCTTCTGCCCACACCCATTACCACGTATGGCTTAGATATGACCATAAATGGCACCATCCGCATTAAAAATGGCCAAACACTCGTGGTCTCGGGTGCGAAATTGCAATTTGCTGATTCGCGACAAACGGGCATATTATCACGTATTGTTGTAGAGCCTGGAGGTAAATTAACGCTCTCTGACGGCGCAGAGCTTAACTCATACCAGGGTTGTCCTAATACCATGTGGGATGGGGTTGAGGTTTGGGGCAATGCCTCTCTTCCTCAGCTGCCAAGTGTTCAAGGTCAACTCATTATGAACCAGGCAACGATTGCCAATGCCCGTATGGCCGTTCGTTTATCCAAACGCGTTGGGCTCATGTCAGACCCAAATTTTAGCGGTGGCATTGTGACTGCAAGAAACTCTAAGTTTCTCAACAACCGGAAATCGGTCGAATTTCTAACCTATCGCAATTTCGCAGCCAACAATCCAGCGCTCACACGCGCCAACGTATGTTCTTTCATTGACTGTCAGTTTGTAGTTGATGCACCCCTTGGGGATCGTTTTTTTGTGGATAAAAACTCCAATTTCATTGGGCCCTCCGAAATGCTCTCCATGTTTCAAGTGTCTGGGGTAAATATTTTGCGCTGTAGCTTTTTAAATCAATACGACTTTGTGCCTGGCAACAAGGGAATAGGCATTGGATCTATTGATGCAACGTACAACATAGGTTATACGTGTACCGAGTTAACCCAAGCCGGAGGTCCAACTTGCCCTACCCTGAACCGAAGGGGTTCGAGTTTCAGTGGTTTCGATATGGGCGTATACGCCAAAAGCACAGCATCTGCCCATCGAGTGCAAATAGATAATGCCGTATTTGAAGGAAACATTAAAGGAGTTGAATTGGTAGGAACCCGTTTTACAACGGTTTTTAATTCTACCTTTTCCATTCCCAATCGGCCCGAGTTTGGTGTGCAAACTTATGGAATTTATGCGCTCAATCCGCTAGGGGTTCACATTGAGGCAAATGCCTTCAACGGGGCTGGTGCCAATGCCACGCCAGAGACCAGATCCTATGGGGTAGTGCTGGCGAATAGCGGCAGCGGAGCTTCTAAAATTTATCGCAATACCTTTAGTGCGCTGCAGATTCAGAATCAAACAGAGGAAATCAACAATATGCTTACCATAGACTGCAACCGCTACAACCACGAAGGCACCCAGTTTGATATCATCTCGGCAAATGGTACATTGATGCAACAGGGTGATTGTGGTCTTGGTGGGATAAACAAACCCCGTGAGAACACCTTCGACTTCTGCGAGGGAAACCTGCTCAAATTGGCTAATTTTCACCCCAGTCCGTTCATTTATCACTTTTATGAGGAAATTTTTAATGACCCCAGCGATTGTTCAGAGGGTTTTCAATTTGCACGTTGTTCCAAAGACGGCAATTCACCAATAACCTGTCAATCCACCTTGCCCGAAGACTTGGTTTTGCCCGCTCTTCCCGACGAGGCGGTAGGCTTGGTTAGTCAACAACTGAAGGAGCTTATGGCAGTTATAGATAACAGCCAGACCATTGCATTAAAAACCGGAATTCAACAAAATGGCTTGCTCGCAAGCCGGCAGGCCTTGCACGCTGTTGGGCCTTATTTGTCAGACGAGGTGCTGCTTACCGCTATCAACGCCACTACGGTATTGACCGAGGCGATTCTCGCCGATATTTTGGTGCGAAACAGTCCGGTGAGCGAGGGCGTTCGCAGTGCGTTGGAGTCGAAAAACCTGCTGCGCTTGCTCAACAGCGCGCCGCAAAGCGAGAAATCAGCTCGGCAGTGGTTGGAAGACTCCATTCTGGCCTATTATGTGCAACGCGATGAACTCGTGGCGCGACACCTCCGGCCCATGTTAGATTCTATGCGTTACCAAGAGGCCATCTCCTTCTTAGATTCCATTCTCACGCCTCAGGCCGCATTGCAACAGTACTACCTGGCTTTTCAGTTGGATTCGCCCAATCTAAGTTACCTTGCCTTGGCCCAACAACGCCTGAATCAATATCCCATGAAATTGATTCCGGTACTTGTGTTAGGGGTTGTTGATGAATTGGCCTTCGTGGAGGACATGCATCATGCCTCGCAATCGGCAGCGGCCATTTGTCGGGCGTATGAAGCCTCACCTTCTGCTGCCCAAGGATATGCGCAAACTTGGTTGGAGATGAACCAAATCAAGGCGTACAACCGGGCAGCTATACCTGTGGTGCAGACGCTTGCTCAAGAGCCATCCCTCACAGCCGTTGCGGCTGCCGGCGTGCCGCAACCGGTTTTGTTGTTGTACCCCAATCCAACGGGAACAGCGCTTCAATTAGCGCTTCAACAGGGCCCCGAAAGCACCGAACAGGTTGTTCATTACCAAATTTTCGACCTCACGGGTAAGCTCATGGGCAGCGGCGCGGTGCAAGAGCAGGGTCAGCGGGTTGATGTGCGCTACCTCGCCAGCGGGGTGTATTACCTGCGCGCAGCTCTGTCCGACGGCCGTTTTGTAACCACCAAACTCTTCATTGAACGATGAATCGGTTAATCACACTCACCCTTCTGCTGATCTTCGGATCGGCAGAAGGTGTCTATGCCCAATTTCCCTATTTTCAGAAGAGTTATGATATTGAAGGGCAGGTGACTTCTTCAACAGCAATTCTAGTGGATACGAACATTTATATGTCTTGTGGTTCATTTAAGCCAAGCTCTTTGCATTTGTTTCATGGTAAGATAGATGGTGTTGGAAATCTTCTAGACAGTTTAATTACACCTGATTCCATTCGTGTCATGGGCAAATATATTGATGGTATGGTTGCATATAAGAACCATCTTTATTCACTGGGTTCGACTTTTATTAATCAGAAACGAGCGTCCCTGCTGTATAAGCTAAATTTAGACTTGGATACTGTATTTGTTAAGACATACGGCTCACTAGGCACTTCTATTTCTCTGCAAACGCCTAGAATACTCAACGACACCATCCACACCGCCACCTTTCGCGACGGATCGGGCAACCTCACCTATTACCAGTTAGACACCAATGGCAATGTGTTGAACACCTTTTTGGTGATTATACCGCCGAGTTATGGGGCGGTAATCTACGACGCGCAACTCACCGACGATCAGGCCATTATTTTCTCAGGGGGATATTTGGATTCACCCACTGCCGATTATTACAAGGCTTTTTTTGCCAAGGTTAGGTTTACTGGCCAAACCAAATTTGTTATCCACCCGGCGTCTGAGGCCTTTGGAAGTGTGTCATTATTAGCGGATAAGGAACAATACATACTTACCCATGGTATAACAGTAAGCGAGGAATTGGTTGGTTTCATCAATAAAGAACTTCCATTTGTTGCTAAATATTCTAAGGATGGAACGTTATTGTGGCGACGGGATTATTTTAGAGAAGATACTGCAATAACCTCTGGTGCGTTCAATCAATCGGTCTGTGAATCCAATGGTGATTTGGTATATGCGGGAGACGGTAAGGTTTCATCGGACTCTTCAAATCGCTCAGCAATAATCATAGCGAAGACAGATTCATTAGGAAACTTGCTGTGGCAACGTCACTACACATGGGGCTTTAATAATTACCTAAAATCGCTGATCAAATCACCTTTTGGAGGCTATTATCTATTTGGTTATGCAGATATCGATCCAAACACGGGGCACCAATCGCCGTTTTTGTGGCATGTAGACGAGTACGGCTGTGTGTCGCCCGATTGCCATTTGGCCGATGGCATTGCCGAGCGGGGTTCGCTGCTGCCGCTGCGCATATATCCCAATCCGGCCACGTCGTCGTTTGTCATTCAATGCGGCGATTGTCCGCCAGATCAGCAGATGTATGTGCAACTGGTCGATGCACAGGGCAAAACCCTTGTGCAACAATCATACCGCCCGGGCGATGCCATCAACACAACCAACTTGGCTCAGGGAGTGTACTCGGTTTTGCTCATGAGTAAAGACAAGCAGTGGATGGGAAGGGTAGTGGTGGAGTGAGAGGTGAATGACTATTAGTTAATAGTTAATAGTTAATAGTGAATAGTTGTCAATGCCTAAAATTCGTTGACCACTTTTTACCGTTAAATGGGCGGGGTTAATTTCTGTGAGTAGTAATAATTTTTGAGGCTTAATTCATCAGCACTATCAAATTACTGCAACCTGCGCTGACGGTTGGGGATATACCTCTTAACAAACGCTAGTCAAGTATTATACTCTGGTTTCGTTGCGCGATGGTAACCTTGTGCCGATGCTGCTGCAAAATAGACTGTAGTTTGAGAGCGGGCTGTTCTTCGCCGTGGATCAATACGACTAGCTTGGGTTTCGATTGCAGTTCGCTCAGCCAATCGATCAACTCTTGTTGGTCGGCATGGGCTGACATGGCGATCTTTCGGTTGTTACTTTTGCCTATGTTCCCCATATGTATGTATAAAAGGCCATTTAATCCCAGATTATGCAGTTGACCTTATTTCTTCACGGGTTAATCGGTTGAATAGCGATTCTACATAATCCCTTTTTTTACCTGTTGCAGACAACATCAATGTTGTTTTTCGGGAAGACCTTCGTAGGTAACATCCAATTGCA
>DASUEB010000080.1:0-3966 GCA_036275295.1 Luteibaculaceae bacterium
GAGTCAGCGCGTTGAGAGGAAGCAAGATGCGAAGGATCAGAAGAACGGACAAGACTACGGTGCTGAAGATGAGATAGGTGCGCAGCGGAATCTGAAAGCGGCGGTGCCAAATGAGAATAGGAGCTGAGAAGGCCACGACGAAAAAAATCCACCAGAGGGCAGCCTTCCAACCGGTGTATTGGCCTTGGGTGAGGGCCTTGAGCACGGCGAGAAGGGCCTGATAGGCGATTAAGTAACCTAGGCTGCGTCTACTTTTTTGATCCACCAAAGCCATCCAAGCATGATAAGCACCGCCACCAGCACGTTGAAGGTGTAGGTATGATTAAAATCGAGCCACTGAGGGTGATAGGCCTGAAGCCAAGCCAGTGCGGCAATACGAACCATATTGAGCAGAAAAACGATCAACATGCCCGCCACCATCCAACTGCGGTGACGTCGAGAGGCCGGATAGGCCCACATCAACAAGGGTATGATCGCCATGAGCTCCAAGGCATTACAGTTGCGTTTTACCACCACACTGCCATATCCGTCGATGATATAGATTCGATCGATGATGCCTGGCGTGGCAGAGGATAGATCGACAGGAAATCCGAGTTTTTCCAGCAGCCAACCGGCGTGCTGCACCTCGCGCTCGATGAAAAATTGATCGACCCCCGTATAAGGCACCACCAAAAGGCGGTAGATCAATTCCCAGATCAGCAGAAAGAGTCCGAGGCGGATCAAAAACCGCCCTCCTGCTCCCGCGTTCTGCCAGAGCTGCTTACAAGCGCGCATCCACTCCATTGCGGTCTAACATTCCTTTAACGTCGTACACTACGGTTTTATCGGCGGCTATAGTCGACCAAGGTAATTCGTTGAATTGACTGTGGGCCACCACCAGAACCACGGCGGCATAGGATGCAAAATCGACCTGTGGTACCAGCTCCAGACCCCATTCGTGACGAGTTTCGGTGGGCAGCGCCCAGGGATCGTACACATCGACATCCAGACCGAAGCTGTTCAGCTCGCGCACCACGTCGATGGCCTTGCTGTTGCGAATATCGGGACAGTTTTCTTTGAAAGTAATACCGAGCACCAGCGCCTTATTTCCGCGTATGGCAAGGTTCTTGTCGATCATCAATTTGATCACCTTGTTGGCCACAAAAAGGCCCATGGCGTCGTTGACCCGCCGACCGCTAAGGATCACCTGCGGATGATAGCCCAAACTCTCGGCTTTGTGCGCAAGATAATACGGATCAACCCCAATGCAGTGCCCGCCCACTAAACCGGGTTTGTAGGGCAGGAAATTCCACTTGGTACCTGCGGCCTCCAAGACATCGTGCGTATCGATACCGATACGGTCGAATATCAGAGCCAATTCGTTCACAAAGCTGATGTTGACATCGCGCTGGGCGTTTTCAATGGCCTTGCTGGCCTCGGCCACTTTGATGGAAGGCGCCAGGTGAGTTCCTGCGGTGATGATGGTTTGATAAAGCGCATCGACTCGCTGAGCGACCTCGGGCGTTGAGCCACTGGTCACCTTTTTGATGAGGTGCAATGGCCGCTGTTTGTCGCCCGGATTAATGCGTTCAGGCGAATAACCGACAAAAAAATCGGTATTAAAACGCAGGCCGCTGTTTTTCTCCAAGATCGGCACACATTCTTCTTCGGTACAGCCCGGATATACCGTGCTTTCATAAATCACCAAGTCGCCTTTTTTGAGAATCGCACCAATTTGAGCTGATGCCTTTACTAAGGGACCTAAATCTGGCGCCTTGAAACGATCAATTGGAGTTGGCACGGTGACGATGAAAACCGTACAATGAGAGACCTCCTCATAGCTACTGGCAAAGGTCAAATTACCACTGGCTAGAGCTTGTTTTAGTTCTTCTGTATTGGCCTCTTGCGTATCGTCGATCCCCTGTTGAAGGCGCTCGATACGAAGTTTATTCACATCAAGACCAACGGTTTGGATGGATTTACTGAAAGCTAAAGCTAAAGGTAGTCCGACGTAACCTTGACCAATAACGCAGATGCGCTGAGTTGACAAATTGAAGGAAGTCATAAAGAAAGTGAGGTATGAAGTGGCGATAAAGTGATCACGAGTCCAAGTGAAGGCAAGGTAACCGAAATTTTTCGTTTTTGGGTGTGTAAAACCTGTGCCTGTTGTCCGCTGAAAGGACCTTCGGTGATGGTAACAAGTGCACCGGGTGCAAGCGTTGTCAGCTCAATTTGCATGTCGCTACCGGCTTCATTGAGGACAAATTTGATGCGCTGGATTTCCTCATCGGTAATGCGCGCAGGTTTCCCGAGGTAAAAAACGAAGTTGAGTACACCCGGATCTTGAAGGACGGCATTTCGCTCCTTCTCGGTGATCCGGAGAAAAACATAGGAGGAAATGATCGGGACTTTTACCGTTTTATATCGATCGCTCCACTTTCTTTTTTGTTCATGCAAGGGTAAATAGACCTCAAATCCCTGCCGCGCCAATCGGTCGGCGACCTTTTTCTCGTTTCGGGGTTTGGTGTATATGGCCATCCAGGGTTGCGAACGCGGTGTCTCCAAAGTACTTTTAACTGCTAATCTTGTAACAGGGGTAAAGGTAGGGAGAATGGTGAATAGTTAATAGTTAATAGTTAATAGTTAATAGTTAATAGTTAACAGTTGGTGGTTAGTGGGAATTTCTTGGGGACAGGGATGGTGGACTTTAAACTTTAAACCTTTAAACCTTAAACCCCTCAACCGAATTATACGCAAACAAATCCAATGGGGGTCTGTCGAGCTTATGTGCGGAATTCCTTACTTTGTCGACACAAACCTTTGGCATGCGAATTGTAGTCTATTTTCTTTTGGCGTTGGCGTTGGGCGCCTGCAACATCAACTCGAATATCATGCTGAAAGACAGCAAAAACGTGCGCTACAGTGCACCGCCTTTGCAGGAGATTCGGGAATACCGCATTGCCCCATTCGATCAGCTCACCTTTCGGTTCTACAAAAACAACGGATTTGAAATCTTGGGAGTACAGGATCTAGAGGGCAAGGGCGGTGGCGCATCGTCGCAAAGCGCGCAGATGGGCAACATGACCCCTTACTATGTTGAAGCCGATGGCAACATCAAACTCCCCTACCTCGGTAAAGTAAATCTGGTGGGCAAAACGGTTAGAGAAGCCGAGGCCTACCTCGAAGAGCGCTACGGCGAGATCTTTGTGAAACCTTTTATTATTCTCAATGTCATCAATAGGCGGGTGATCGTATCAACGGGTAATGGCAACAGTTCCGTGGTTCAGCTGAGCAACACCTATGTTTCGGTCTTGGAAGCCCTGGCATTAGCGGGTGGCGTCGATCCACGCGGCAAGGTCAAAAACATCAAGGTCATCCGACGAACAGCCCAAGGCAACGAAATTTATCGACTCAACCTGCGCACCCTCGACGGATTGGCCATGGCCAACATGCCCGTTGAGGCCAACGACATCATCTACGTTGAACCCCGCAAAAACATCGCCTCCGAAATCGCTGTTCAATTAGCCCCTTACCTGACGCTTCTCAGCACCGCAGTATTGGTATTCTCGCTTTCGCAGGGGGTGAGGTAGGTGAAACGTGATGGGTGATAGGTGATAGGTGATACGTGATAGGTGATAAGTGATAGGTGATAAGTGATACGTGATAAGTGATAAGTGATAAGTTAATCCAGCCTTCGCCAAGGCTACGGCTGGCGAAGAGTGAATAGCTACACCCCATGGAACAAAGACCGACTTTGGCACGATAAGGCAAAGTAGGGGCGACATCATAAAAGCACAAATTTTAGAGTTTCCATGTTGAGCCCTCCTTCGACAGGTCTCAATCGCCGGAGATTGGTGACTCAGGCATTATAGGAGCGGCAAAAAATGTGACACGTGATAAGCGATAAGCGATGACTGGAAACGCAAAAAAATTATGAGAATTCGTGGGGATTTGATGGAAAGCGCTTTTGTAATTAATTTCAATCCC
>DASUEB010000081.1:0-5480 GCA_036275295.1 Luteibaculaceae bacterium
ATCGGTGGTCTGCCCTGGGGTCACCAGTTTGCTGTCGGTGGCGCTGAGGGCATTATAAGTTGTATTGCTTGTCCCGTCACTCACTTCAGCCGTGAATGGACCGATACCCGAGAATGTAAACTGAAGGGCTGATGAAGACCCAACACAGATGCTGTTCACTCCCGTCATCGATCCCGTTACTTGGCGGAAAAAGCGAATAGGGGTTCCCTGTGAAATAGAAATACAATCGCTACTCCGGTCGGGGAAGTTGTTCAAATTTGGACCCGCAACAGCCGAAATGTAATACGTTTGACCGTAAATCATGCCAGGTCTGAAACTAAACGAAGGCGTTGTTGCACTGTCGATGATTCCCTGCAGCGATAAACCCGATCCCTCATGGAGGTAAAAGCGCAATACGTCGCTAGCCAGCATGACCGCATTGTTGTTGTGAGTGGCTACAGCTGGATCCGTTTCACATTTTTCAACTACTGCGGTACTCATGGTGCCCGAATTGGTCAAACAACCGCAATTTTTGAAACCGGATATGGTGGTTGGTCCGCACTGATTGGCATCGTCGATGTTGATGGTGTAGTTTGACTTAGTAGGATAACTGGTGCTGGAGGTAAATGTCCATGTACCACCGCTCTGGCTAAATGTACCACCACTGGAAGAATAGGTGCTTGGATCGCCACCTGTGACGGTTCCGCGAACCGTGAAGCTGCTTAGAGTAGCATCGCAGTTCTCTACAATGTTGGTGACTTGAGGTGGCCCCACAACATTGATGGTAAATACAGATTTGGCAGACGGACAAGGGCTTGCTCCCGGTACTACGTGTTCGATGGTGTAAGAGCCAATAGCTGCTGAGGCTGGATTGAAAATGCTGCCCGTTAATGCCCCTGAAGAACTAACATCTACAAAAGACCCTCCGGGATCTGGAGCTGTTTGAAAACGGGTGCTAAGATCAACTGGTGTTGCGCTTTTACAGATGGTAATATTTGAACCAACGCCGGGGTTTGGAATGTTGTTTACGGTTATGGTAAACGTTTTGTTGGGGTTCACCGTGCAGAGTGGAGCATTTGCATACTCTACTTTGTTTACCGTGTAAGTGGTGGTGGAAGTTGGCGAAACCGTAAAGTTTGAAGTCGCCGCACTGTTGTTATTTCTGTTGGTAGTGTTGGTGCCGTCAGAAAAGGAGTAGTTCCAAGTACCAGTCTGAGTAAAGGTTGCCGTCATCGGGAATGAGCTTCCACTGCAGATGGTGCCTCCGTTTGATATGTTCAAACCAGGTGTAGGTCTTACGGTTACTCGCTGATTCACCGGATCAAAAGTCATACAGAAATTAGACCCCGCTCTGGAAATTGAAGTAATACGGTAGTCTGTGGTGCCCGAAGGAGTTACCGTGAACTTGTGTCCATTGGGTATATTATTCAGGTTGATGTTGTTGCCAGCGCCATCGGTAACCACAATGTCATAGTTGCCCCCACCGGTTATGTTGACCGTGAATTCAAATGATTCGCCGGTACAGATGGTTCCCCCAGGTGTAAGTGAGGCAGATGAGGGTGGATTTACCGTTACCAGCACCTGATCGGAGTTTTTACAGCCTCGGCTATCCGTAACCTCTAAGGTATAGGTGGTGGTGGCACTTGGTGTTGAAACCGGATTGGGTATGATCGATGAATTGAGCGCTGTTGCAGGAGTCCAGCTGTAAGCGAGAGCACCTGTACCGCCCGAGGCGGCGGGAGCCCCCCCTAAGTTAACAGCAACCCCGGGACAAGTAAGCGCATCTTGGCCGGCATTGATATTAATGACGGGAAACACCGTTATAGGGTAGGTAACCTTCTCCTTGCAAATGGGGGGACCGGCAAAAGTTACGGTCATCGTTACATTGAATACCCCACCCGTGGTATAGGTGTGTGTAACATCAGAAACCGTGGTGGTAGTCACAATTGGACTTCCGTCTCCAAAATCCCACTCGTAAGAAGTGGGTAATGGACTGCCTCCGGCACCTGGTTGTGACCGGTTGGTAAAGGTTACCGGAACATTCGGACAGGTTTCCTTAGGTACAATGATGTCGGCAATCGGGCAGTTGGTGCATGCTGTGATATCAAAAAATTGCCCGCCTTGAAGAGCATACGATTCGGCTTGTCCAACAGCAGTAAGGTAGAAGCTAAATTTGTAACCCGCGGTAGACACCAGCGTTGACGTATTCAAGACCGGTGTATTCACCCGGGTAAATTTCCAGTTGTTATTAGCGTCAACTTGGCCAAAACTTTGCCATGGACCAGCAACGGCTGCCCCGTTGAGTTGGATGGTTGTAGTGGGCAAGGGAGTACCTATGTCATTAACTACTATGATTGCGCGAGTTATCGGGGAGGTAAGCGGAGCCAACGTGGCCAAGAGGTAACTATCTTGCCAGTATGATCTGGGGTAAACGACAATCGATTCAGGGTCGGTATTCCCTGTCACCTGAGGAGGAAAACCAGTAGGTACCGCGTCGCTTTGATAACCTCTTGAATACTGCAAAATTTGAACGGGTTTATCAGACGAGATAATGCAGTTGGATTCGCTGTACTGTTCAGCACCGGGGTTGGGTGGGTTTTGCCAAAATAAATAACCGTATCCGTAGTTGCCGTAGGCTGGGGCAGCAATGGTCCGGGTAGTGGTCCCCGAGGTGGAGCGTATGGTTACGTTGGTACCTACTTCCCCAACAATCTCAAGCACGTCACCCGAGAAATCCTCGGCTTCAGTTCCCCCTGCGAGACATGTAATAGCAGGGGCATTTCGCTTCTGAACTTGAGCGGTAACATATTCGGAGCCCCATTGGTTAGTGGGCAACAATTGCGCCATCAATACGTCACAAGCCCCGCATGCAATGAACCCCGAACATTCGGTGTGAGAAATAACCCCAACGGGTTTATTGGAAGTGATCACCGAGCCAGTAAGCGTGGCACAGTCAATTTGATTGGTGAACGCATTCGAATGGTCCTGGTTGCAATTGTAAGAGGAGCGAGAAAACATGTAGGTCTCACCCGCATTCAGGTTGACGGTCAAGGTCTGCTGAACGCTGGGCGCCATGCTGGTGTTGCCTAGCGTCCACGTTTTAATGGTAACCGCTGTGCCGTTTTCGGTTGCAAAAATTGTCGCTCTTGAAGGGTTGTTACCTCCATAGGATCTACCGGTAATTACGTATTCGGTACCTAACTTATCAGTGGGAAGGATGATCTCTCCGTCGACCGATGCCTGACTGTACACCACTGCGTAAAGCGACATGGGCTGGTTGGCAAAAACGTGGATACCCTTTTTCTGAACTTGGCGATCGGCTGTGTGAAAAACAGGCTGGCCCGCCACGTTGTTGGGAAGTGTAATCTGTGTGTACTGACCTGGTGTAATATTAAAGGTTGTGCGGTAGTTGAGTTGGGGTATTTCTAAGACCGCATTGGTAATACAATAGGGAGATATGGCATAGAAATAATACGAGTTGCCGGCGGCGGTTCCGCCGTTATTCGACGGTATAGAAAACCAAAAATCCCTTCCTGATAAATCCTGTGCTTTCACGGTGCTAATTCCACCAATCATCAACAACGCAAGCGTTAAAACGCAGATCAATTTTTTCATCATTAGCGCAATTTGGATGTCAACCAATTTCGATTAACATTCGATAAACGGTCGATTTCCTTCGATGGTTGCCTGGCAGCCAAAAAAAAATCACAACCGATTTTACTACAATGGCTTTTTAGTAGCAACAAAGTTAGTTATTTTCAAAACGAGTGGGCTACGGTTTCGACTAACGTAGCCTTCCAAGGTCAATACTTGTATTTTCAGTGCCCAAAACTGCGTGGTTTGCGAATTGAAAATTGTACTTTTGTCGGCATTCTGATTTACCTATGGATCAATATACTTACCTGAGCAACTTAGATCCTGTCACCATTGACGGGCTCTATCAGGACTACATCAAAAATCCGGAGGCTGTTGACCTCAGCTGGAAGAAATTCTTCGATGGATTTGAATTTGCCCAAAAGCACTATCCGGTTATTAATAACGGTGCTGCAAAAAGCAATGAGGTACCCACCGAATTCAAGGTGATCAACCTGATCAACGCCTATCGCGTGCGAGGGCATTTGTTCACCCGCACCAACCCCGTTAGAGACCGCCGTACCTATACCCCAGAAATCACCCTCTCGTTCTTCGGCCTCTCTGATGCTGACCTAAACACGGTATTTGAGGCAGGCAAAGAGGTAGGACTCGGCCCCGCTACGTTAAAAGACATTCTACACCACCTCCAACGCTCGTATTGCGAATCGATTGGGGTGGAGTACATGTATATCCGCAATCCGGAAAAACTACAGTGGATTCGCGATCGCATTCACGCCAACGACAATCACCCGTCGTTTAGCGTACCCCAGA
Organism: Luteibaculaceae bacterium; assembly: GCA_036275295.1. Classification (GTDB taxonomy): domain Bacteria; phylum Bacteroidota; class Bacteroidia; order Flavobacteriales_D; family Luteibaculaceae; genus DASUEB01. The sequence continues at coordinate 4,384 of DASUEB010000081.1, forward strand.
AAAAACACATTCTGAAAAAGCTTACCCAGGCCGTGGCCTTCGAGAATTTCTTGCACACCCGTTTCCCGGGTCAAAAGCGATTCTCTTTAGAAGGTGGTGAAACCCTCATCCCAGCCCTCGATGCTGCGGTTGAACACGGAGCTAACCTCGGACTGCAAGAATTTGTGGTGGGCATGGCACACCGTGGTCGCCTCAATACTTTGGTGAACATCTTTCACAAACCCTACCGCCAAGTTTTTTCTGAATTTGTAGCTAAGGACTATGTGGAAGAAGGATTCGACGGCGATGTGAAATACCACCTCGGTTACGACGAACAGCTGACAACCGACGACGGCCATCCCGTTAAACTCACCCTATGCCCCAACCCTTCGCATCTTGAAACCGTCGATGCGGTGGTAGAAGGTATTTCGCGAGCCAAAATCAATAAATACTACAACGGTCAACTCGACAAAGTTTGTCCTATCCTCATTCACGGTGATGCTGCCATTGCCGGTCAGGGTATAGTTTATGAGGTGATTCAGATGTCACAACTCGACGGCTACAAAACCGGAGGTACCATCCACATTGTAATCAACAACCAAGTTGGATTTACCACCAACTACACCGATGCCCGGTCGTCGACCTATTGCACCGATGTGGCCAAGGTGACCCTTTCGCCCGTTTTCCACGTTAACGGCGACGATGTAGAAGCCCTTGTGCACACCATGCGCATTGCCATGGAGTACCGTCAGAAATTCAATACCGATGTCTTCATCGACCTGCTGTGTTACCGAAAATACGGTCACAACGAGGGCGACGAACCCAAGTTTACTCAGCCTCTATTGTACAAGGCCATCGCCAATCACCCCAATCCAAAAGAAATCTACAAGGCCAAGTTGATGGCCGAGGGTTCGGTTGATGAAGCTTTTGCCAATGCACTGGAAGAGGACTTTAAAAAATTGCTCAACGAAGAGTTTGAGGCCAGTAAACAATTTGAAAACGCCCACATTGAGCCGTTTTTGAAGGACCTCTGGGGCGGTTTCCGCTATTCAACTGAGGCCGACTTCCAATCTTCGCCCGCAACAGGTGTGGATAAGAAAAATCTCGAACTCATTGCC
>DASUEB010000082.1:0-8834 GCA_036275295.1 Luteibaculaceae bacterium
GATCTACTCGCTACTCAGCGTATTCAGTCTTTTAGGATTAGCTGCCCAAGCACAGCAAATCCAGGCTGAAATGGCTAAGAATGTAATTGAATCACCTGCAAAGCCACGTGTTTCCTACAACAAAAGTGCCGCTTTCTGGACAAACGGCTTTGAAAATCCAAGCGATTGGACACTTGAAGCAGACGATGCTACTCACGGTTGGGTTATTACCAACACCGAATTAGGTTGGTCGCCAACCAGTGCAATCGTATCTACCGGTGGAGGCAATTATGCTCTTTTCCGCAACGGTAACCCAACACTACCTGCTGGCGACCCTAACTCGAACCTACCTGGTAAAACTTGGAGCATGACAACTACCAACCCAATCGACCTTACTAACTTGCCGAATGCGGCAGTTACATATGAGGTATGGGGTCGTCGTTTCACCGATGATTTGGAACTTCAGGTAAGTACAGATGGCGTAACTTTCACTACCATCGAGCAAATTTCCAGCAACGTTCGTCCTTTGACCAGCGCTCAGCCTGTAAATGACCTTACCAACCCAACCTTGCGCTACGCTTTGGCTTCAGCCATCGGTGGTCAGTCACAAGTATGGATTCGCTTCCGTTGGTTCTCAACTGATACCCGAAACATCGCTTACAGCTATCAAGTTGACGATGTTTCAATCATCGAAGCCCCAGCTAAAGAATTGGCTATTACTGATGTACATTTCGACTTCGGTGCAGTTCTTTCTTCTTTCGCTTACCGCGAAATGCCTTTGACTCAGGCTTCTGCTCACGAATATGAGGCTGGTGTGTTTATTAAGAACAACGGTGCACTTGCACAAGATGTAACAGTAACCATCAACGTGACTAAAGACGGCGCTCCTTTCGGCACATACACTGGAACCAGCACTGGTCTTGCTGCTGCAGCTTCTGACACCGTACTTATCACTCTTTTCACTCCAACTGCAATCGGAAAGTATGAGCTGAATGTAACGATCGAAGGTTCAACTGCCGATCAGGAAACCAACCTAAACGACAACGAAGACAGCGACTTGTTCTATGTAACGGATGCCGTTTACGCTGACGATGCTAACCCAGATCAACTATGGACTGGTAGCTTCTTTAACGCCTTCGGTACTGCTCCAAACTATATCGCAGTAGCTCCATGTCAAGTAATCGACGTGAAAACTACTGGTTCTACAGCTTTCTCCTTGACCACTGTGTTCCCTACAGGAACTAACCCTCCAACTCCTGGTCAATTGTTGTACTTCGAGCTATACCGCTTCAACAATGCTGCTGAATTTGCTTCTGGATTCACCAAAGATCAAATGACCTTAGTAGCTGACAGAGAGTATGAATTGCTAGAAGAGGACATCTACAGCAACGCTTCTCAGAAATACGCTACTATATACTTCAACACCCCCGCTGCTCTTGATCCAGGTTTCTACGTAGCTATCATCGACGCTCTAGGTGGTACTGATGTAATCTACAACATGCCTGTATTTGCTCAATCAAACCGCGATGGATCAGGTGGTCTTAGAGGAGCTATCCAAAACGGTGCATCTGAGACCGCTTGGACTCTTTACAACAACGTTTCTCCTTTCATCAAACTAAACACTAGCGAGGCATACCCAACATTGGGTGTTACTGAAGCTCAAGTAATGAACTTTGAATTGGGTCAGAACGTACCTAACCCTTTCAACGGTGCTACTGCTATCAATTACAACTTGAAAGAAGCTGGTGTTGTTGCTCTTAACATTACCGACGTAACTGGCAAAACTATCGTATCTGAAAACTTCGGTACTAAAGGAGCTGGTTCATACACTTACAATGTAGACGCTAAAAACCTAAATTCAGGTGTTTACTTCTACAGCCTTAGCGTAAACGGTAAGAAAGTGACCAAGAAAATGGTTATCTCTGAATAATCTGTTCTAAACTGCATAACAAAAGGCCTCCTTCGGGAGGCCTTTTTTTTGACCCATTTATTCGCCTCTACTTCCCCGTAGCTATCTAATTATTTCTAATGAAAGGGCACTGGCCTGTCAACGGGGGATAACCCGCGGTACGGGAACTCGAAACCAATAAACAGGTATAACCCAATTCAACACTCTTAAGGGACTGTTAGTATCCCGATTAAAGCCTAGTTTAAGCCCATACAACGGCTAGAGAACGGTCATGAAATACAACCGTTGCGCAGAGAAAGAAATAAAAATGAATGGAGATTGGGTAACAAACCTAAGGGTTTGCCGAGTACCCTGGTTGGATAGCTGGGCTTAGCGGAGTTTGATCAGGTTTGATCGAACTTCTTTCATAAATCCAGATGCGTATACAAAATCGTTGAGTTCCTTGATATCGGCGCTGAGGATTTCAGTGCGGGTCCCTGTCCAAATATTCCTGCCCCCGTGAATAAACGTAATGTTGTCTCCCACCTCCAATACGCTATTCATATCGTGTGTGATCACAATGGTACACATATTATACTCCTCGGTAAGCTCTGAAATCAGTTTATCGATTACAATAGAGGTTTGTGGGTCTAGGCCGGAGTTGGGTTCATCGCAAAACAAAAACTCAGGGTTCATGGCGATAGCCCTGGCAATGGCCACCCTTTTTTGCATTCCCCCAGAAATTTCAGAAGGATAAAGCTGATCTTTACCGATAATATTAACCCTCTCTAGGCAGAATCGGGCTCGGTCAATGCGTTCGCTTTTGGTTTTGTTGGTAAACATTTCAAGCGGAAACATAACATTTTCAAGCACCGTTTTACTGTCGAATAAAGCGCTGGCTTGAAAAAGCATGCCCATTTTTTTCCTTATTTCCTTTTTGCCCTCAAAGTCGAGCTCGTGGAAATTCACGCCATTGTACAAAACCTCGCCGGAATCTGGAGTAAGCAAACCCACCATGCATTTGGTAAGCACCGATTTCCCCGAACCGCTTTTGCCAATAATGAGGTTCATTTTGCCCTTCTGAAAAGTGCTGCTGATATCTTCTAGTACCTGAACGCCTGAGAAGCTTTTGTAAAGATGTTTTACCTCTATCATATCAGCATAATTTGAGTAATAACGTAATTCAGAATCAAGATCAAGACACTGGAATAGGTAACGGCTTTGGTACTGGCCTGACCCACTTCTAATGAGCCCCCTTTCACGAAATAGCCGTGGTAAGATGATACGGTAGTGATTACAAAGGCAAAAACAACCGTTTTAAGCAGGGCGTAGTAAACAAAAAATCCTCTGAAATCGATCTGACAGCCGTCGATAAAATCGTAGGTAGTGGCAAAGCCGGTCCCCACCACTACAAACCAACCGCCCATAATGCCAACAAACATCGAAATTAGAACCAGGAAAGGATTGATAAGTACAGCAGCGATAACCTTTGGCAAGACGAGGTAAGCCGTTGAGTTAATACCCATGATTTCGAGGGCGTCAATTTGCTGCGTAACCCGCATGGTTCCTAGTTCAGAAGCAATAACGGAGCCCACTTTACCCGCAAGGATTAAGGAAATGATGGTTGGAGCAAATTCCAAGATCATCGACTGCCGTGTGGTAAAACCGATGGTGTATTTGGGAATAAGTGGATTATCCCAAATGTTGCTCGCGGTTTGAAGCGTGACAACCGCACCCATAAAAACCGACAGCAATACCACGATACCGAGCGACTTTACCCCGAGAATATCAATTTCCTCTACAATGCGCTCGCGGTATATTTTGAAATTCTCCGGTTTCCTGAATACCTTGGTGAGCATGAGAAAATAGGCACCAAAATGGGAAAAGAAGGTTGGAAGCATAAGCAGCAATAATGCCTCAAAGATAGCTTTCATTCGGCTTTGAAGCGCTTAAAACTATCCTTATTTTTGTGGCATGATGTTGCGAATAGCCGTAATGGCGATCTTATCTCTGAGTATACTGTCTTGTGCCTCGCAGCAGCAAAGGACTCATAAGAAGTACAACCGACACAAAAATATTCGCAAGAAAAAAAACTGCGACTGCCCTGATTTTTCCTATGTCAACCGCACCTACTCAGCTGCACGAACGGCTTCATAAGGCCTATCAGGGAATGATTAAGTACATTCCGGAGCCCTCTTATCCGCTGCTTATTGACCTGTTGAGTCAGGCTCCGATCGTAGTCAAAGTAGTCAATCCGCGCGCTACCAAGTTGGGTGATTACCGGCCCAAATGGCAAAAAACGGGCAAGCCGTTGATCACGATCAATGCCGACTTGAATCCCTACGCTTTTTTAATCACTTTGATTCACGAGCTGGCACATCACCACACCTATATTGCCCACGGCAATCGAGTAGCGCCGCACGGACAAGAGTGGAAATCTATCTATCAGAGCATGGCTAAACCCTTTACAGAAAAGTCGGGCATTTTTCCCGATGATGTATTAAAAGCCTTGCGAAGATATTTTACTGCTACCTTTGCATCGAGTTGTGCCGACCCTGAGCTGTACAAGGTGCTAACGCGATACAATAGCAACGCATCAAATGAAGTTTTCTTGGAGGAACTTGGCGAGGATTCTGTGTTTGAATTGAACGGCAGAATCTTCAGAAAGGGACCTTTGCGACGCAAACGCTTCGTTTGTCTGGAGTTGAAAACCAATCGCAACTACCTGGTCAATGCGGTTTCACAGGTGCGGAAACTCGATTAACTTAAAGCTGAAATGGAAGAATTAATTGTCTCTAAGATGGCCGAGAACCTCATCGGCTCTGAAATCATCAAACTAGCCGGTGAAATTCGAGATCGGGCTGCTAAAGGCGAACGCATTTACAATTTCACCATTGGCGATTTTGATCCCAACCTCTATCCCATTCCACCCAGCTTTTTGGAACACATTGTTGATGCTTATAAATCGAATGAAACCAACTATCCGCCTGCCGATGGTATGGCCGTGCTTCGACAAGCCATTCAGCGCTTCACGCGGGAAAAACAAGGCTTAGATTTCCCTGCCGGAGATTTTCTGGTTGCCGGTGGCTCGCGCCCGTTGATCTATGCCATATACAAGGCTCTGGTAGACGAAAACGACACCATCTTATTCCCGGTTCCCTCTTGGAACAACAACCACTATACTCACCTCAGTGCCGCCAAAATGAAGTGCATTGAGACCAAGCCTGAGAATCATTTTATGCCAACCGCGGCAGATCTCGCTCCCTACATTAGCGAGGCTACCTTGGTTGCCCTATGTTCTCCGTTAAACCCAACCGGAACGGTATTTTCAAAAACAGACTTACTGGAAATTTGCCAGTTGATCCTCGCTGAAAACAACCTTCGCAAAACCAATGGCAAAAAGCCCATCTACCTGATGTACGACCAAATTTATTGGTTGTTGACCTACGGTGGTACCGAGCATTACGATCCGGTTAGCTTACTCCCAGAAATGCGTCCTTATACGGTTTATGTAGATGGGATGAGCAAAGGATTTGCAGCCACCGGAGTGCGAGTGGGCTGGGCATTTGGTCCAACCAAAGTGATGGCCAAAATGAAATCGATTTTGGGTCACATTGGAGCTTGGGCTCCAAAAGCCGAGCAAGTGGCTGCAGGAAACTTCCTGGCAGATAACGGTGAAGTAGACAAGTATTTGGATCAATTTAAAACTCAAATTTCGAAAAGCTTGAATGCCTTTTATGAAGGATTCCAGCAATTGAAAAACGAGGGCTACCCTGTTGATGCCATTGCTCCTGCCGCAGCGATTTACTTGACCATCAAGATTGACTTGGTTGGACTCAAACGCCCAGATGGTCAGCTTTTCGAGAATCAGAAAGAGGTAACCTCTTACCTGCTCAACCAAGCTGGAATTGCGTTGGTGCCTTTCTCTGCTTTTGGGGCCTCGGCACATTCACCTTGGTATCGACTATCGGTTGGAACTGCCACTGAATCAGATATCCGCGGTTTTTTCACCTCGCTGAAAGATATACTTAATCAATTGGGTAACTAAAACACATTGCACCCGAAACATCTCCAACTAGCATGAACCATACCCACGTAATTATCATGGCGGGTGGCATCGGAAGCCGTTTCTGGCCCATGTCGACTACCAAACATCCCAAGCAGTTCATTGACATCCTCGGCGTCGGAAGGACATTAATCCAACAGACCTTTGATCGGTTCAAGCAGATCTGCCCTGCAAGCCAGATATATGTGGTAACACATGTAGATTACCGCGATTTAGTGCTCGAGCAACTTCCCGAACTTTCCCCCAATCAAGTATTGTGTGAACCATCGCGCCGAAATACGGCACCTTGTGTAGCTTATGCGGCTTATAAAGTTCGGGAAATTGATCCGGAAGCCACCTTGGTCGTAGCACCGGCTGATCATCTTATCCTCAATCAACCTGAGTTTGAACACATCATTGACATAGCCTGTAAACAAGCTCAGCGAACCCATGCTTTAATGACCTTGGGCATCAAACCCAGTCGACCCGATACCGGCTACGGATACATCCAATTTACCGACTCGAACGACAGCATCGATCCGCTGGTTAAAAAAGTCAAGACATTTACTGAAAAACCCGATTTAGAAATCGCTAAACAGTTCCTCGAAAGCGGTGATTTTTATTGGAATTCGGGCATTTTTGTTTGGACCCTGCAGTCGATCATTGCCGCTTACGAAAAATTTATGCCCGACTTGGCTGAGCTTTTTGCCAATGGCAAAGCGAAATACAATACCCCCGATGAATCCGCCTTCATCAACAGTGTGTACCAAGTATGCACCAATCTTTCGATCGATTACGGAATTATGGAAAAAGCCAAGAATGTCAACGTGGTTCTGGCTGACTTTGGATGGAGTGATTTGGGTACCTGGGGCTCTCTGTATACCCACGTCGACAAAGATCAAGAACAAAACGGCGTGATTGGCGACAATGTAATGATCTACGATTGCAAAAACAATGTGGTCAACCTGCCAAACGACAAGCTGGCCGTGATTCAAGGACTCACCGATTACATCGTCGTAGAAAGCGATAATACGCTTTTGATTTGCAAAAAATCAGAAGAGCAACGGATCAAACAGTTTGTAAACGACATCAAACACAACAAAGGAGAGAACTACTTATAAAAAAAGGCGCCCCTAACGGAGGCGCCTTTTTTGTGTATGGCTTAAATCGTGTGATGCGGGTTAGTTCTTCAAACTACCCACCATTTCTTCGGGTTTTACCCACTGATCGAACTGCTCATTGGTGAGCAGTCCCAAACCAATGGCCGCATCGCGAAGGGTTTTGTTTTCTTTATGCGCCGTTTTGGCAATTTTCGCAGCATTCTCGTAACCGATATGGGGATTTAAAGCGGTTACCAGCATCAAACTGTTTTCCAAGTGTTGTTTGATTACCGGCAAATTGGGTTCTATACCCAAGGCGCATTTCTCATTGAAAGAAACACAGGCATCGCCTAACAAACGGGCCGATTGCAGCACATTGGCCGCAATAAGAGGCTTGAATACGTTGAGTTCAAAATGCCCCATCGAACCGCCTACAGATACGGCCACATCGTTGCCTATCACCTGTGCACAAACCATGGTCAACGCCTCTGGCTGAGTTGGATTTACCTTGCCGGGCATGATAGAAGATCCGGGTTCGTTGTCGGGAATGATGATTTCGCCGATGCCGCAGCGAGGGCCTGAGCTTAGCATTCGGATATCATTTGCAATTTTCATCAGGGCTACCGCAGCGCGCTTTAACGCTCCACTCAATTCTACCATGGCATCGTGAGCTGCTAGCGCCTCAAATTTATTGGGTGCCGTTACAAAAGGCAAGCCGGTAAGCTCGGCAATTTTCTGAGCCACTTTAACATCGTACCCTGCAGGGGTGTTCAGACCCGTTCCTACTGCCGTGCCACCCAAGGCCAATTCCCTAACCATCTCCAACGATAATTTGATGGTTCTGATGCTGTTGTCAATTTGCTGCACATATCCAGAGAATTCCTGACCCAAGGTAAGGGGTGTGGCGTCCATAAAATGGGTTCTACCGGTTTTTACAATGGTCTGAAACTCCTGTGCTTTTTTGTGAAGCGTATCTCGAAGTTTTACCATGCCCGGAATGGTTACCTCTACCGCCATTTTGTAGGCCGCAATATGCATGGCGGTAGGGAAGGTATCATTCGACGATTGCGACTTGTTTACATCGTCGTTAGGGTGGAGAATTTTCTTGTCATCCAGCAGGTTACCCCCTTGCATCACATGCGCGCGGTAAGCTATTACCTCATTGCAGTTCATATTGCTTTGGGTTCCTGATCCTGTTTGCCATATTACCAATGGAAATTGATCATCCAGCTTACCCGCAATGATTTCGTCGCAGGCTTGGGCAATCCACTTGGCCTTTTCCTCTGAAAGCACCCCTAAATCGCAATTGGCAAGCGCAGCCGCTTTTTTGAGATAACCAAACGCATAAATGATCTCCTTGGGCATGCTGGCCTCAGGACCAATCTTAAAATTGTTTCTAGATCGTTCGGTCTGTGCTCCCCAGTATTTGTCGGCCGGAACCTGCACCTCTCCCATGGTGTCTTTTTCGATTCTGTAACTCATTTTTTTATTGGAATTAAGCTTATTTGTGTAATTTCGCCAAACTTACATAATAAGTAGATAGCAATGGAATTAGGACTTTTATTCTTTCTCGTAATCATCTGCATGGCTTTTTGGATGCTAATATTTTTGTTTGGCGTCGCCATTCCTTATTGGATTTCATTGGCTATTGGACAAAGCCTTGCCAAGAAATTTGGTATCGGACAGAAGAAATCAGAGTAATCTAGGATTACCTTACGACATAAAAAAAGGGACCGTTTCCAATGCGAACAGGTCCCTTTTTTTATGCCTGTAATGAAGCCTTAAAGTGCGTTTATTCATCACCCCTGTGAAAGCGAAGCAC